>NZ_JCALCG010000008.1:0-245086 GCF_059812225.1 Mycobacterium sp. NGS66
GGTGGTCGAAGACGCCACCTTGACCAACATCACCGACGAACTCATCGAGCGTGACTGGGCGCCAAAGGTTTACGGCGCCTGGAACTTGCACGCCGCCACCGCAGACCAGCCGCTGGACTGGTTTTGCTCGTTCTCCTCGGCCGCCGCCCTGGTCGGTTCGCCCGGACAAGGCGCCTACGCCGCGGCCAACAGCTGGCTCGATGCCTTCACCCGCTGGCGACACGCCCAGGGCCTACCGGCCACCGCCATCGCCTGGGGCCCCTGGGCACAGATCGGCCGTGCCACCGCATTGGCCGAGGACAGCGAGGGGGCGATCGCTCCCGAGGAAGGTGCTCACGCGTTGGAAGTACTGCTGCGCCACGACCGCCCCTTCACCGCGTATGCGCAATTCCTGGGCAGCCCGCAGTTGACCGCCTTGGCCCAACACAGCCCCTTCGCCGAAATTCTCGGCTCCGCCAGGCAAAACCCAACGGGCACAAGCGGGTTGCGCGCGGAGCTCGCCGGACTGCCCCCCGCCGAGTGGCCCGCCCGGCTGCGGCGCTTCCTTTCGGACCAGGTCAACGTGATCCTGCGGCGCAACATCGATCTCGACCGTCCGCTCGCCGAGTACGGCGTCGACTCACTCGGCGCCCTGGAACTCAGTACCCGCATCGAGGCCGAAACCGGAATAAGCCTCACTTCCGGCAAAGTCTCTGCAACCACCATTCGCGATCTGGCAGAGGTACTGTACGAAAGGCTGGCGCCCGCGCAAGCCGTCTAGACGCCGACTTTCGGTTGTTGACTCGCGGACCTGCCGGGACCTGATCGTTGCGCCAACGCCGAAATTGCCTTTTTGAAAATGGCCTGTCCTACGCGTCCACCGCTGGATAGGCGCGTGAATCAGAGACCGACGCGGGTGTCGGTTACCAGCGCACTCAGATGGCTCGCTCTCGCTGCGGCAGAACATGTACTGCACGCTGTGCCCGGCGCTCCCCGCGCTAGTGCAAGCGCCTTTCTTTTGGTATCAGATTTTGGTATCAGACCCCGACCAAACGGTTTAGTTATCAGAGGCCCGCTGCGCTGCCAGCCGGTCGCGCAGGCTCTTCGGCCGTATGTCTGGCCAGTTTTGTTCGATGTAATCCAGGCACGCTGCGCGATCGGCTTCACCGAAAACCACCCGCCAGCCAGCTGGGACATCGGCGAAAGTCGGCCACAGGCTGTGCTGCTCTTCGTCGTTGATCAAGACGAAGAACGTGCCATTGTCGTCGTCGAACGGGTTAACGCTCACAGTTCCCCTAAAGCACCTAGTCGAGCTGACTCAAACCTTCCAAACCATACTGGAAGCCAACAGGACAAGCCGGGGTTTCAACAAAGTTCGCACCGCTGCGAATCGCCGACAATCCGTACCACGTCAATCGACGGCGAGTGTGCGGTCGGCTGACGCCGCGTTCGTTCACCGCCGCCGACCGCGGCGGCGAGCAGGCGGTCGCGTAATCGAAATGTCCGGACCGGCATACCGGCACCACTGCGCGTGGAGCCGGGGTCGGCCCGAGCAACAGGACCTGCGGCCCGGTACTGCGCAGCTGCTGCACCAGCCAGGTTAAGCCGTCGATCCGTGCGGGCTCGCATGACGTCATTCCCGACAGCCCAATGTCTTGCACCAACACGGCGCACAGCGTCAATCGTGCGACCCTCGCACCGAGTTCAGCCACATCACGATTGGGTAACAACCCGATCAGTTATCCATAAGCCCTCACGCGGTGCGTAATACCCTCCCTCTGCTTCCAGGCCGCCGGCGGCCCGGCTCGGGGAGGCCATCAATCGGGCGTGATGTAGCAACCTGGGTAGCCGACAAGCTGCCGCGTCTTGCGTCGGAAGGCGGAAAAGGCCAGGTAGTCATGCTGTAGGAGGCGGAATGGTTCCATCTCGAGCGATCGATGATGGTGTGCATCGCCCAGGTTCACCGGATTCTTCGCCCGAGGTCGCCGAACCCGTCACCGCAATTGCCGTCATCGGCATGGCCTGCCGCCTTCCCGGCGGAATCGATTCGCCGGAGCGGCTGTGGGAGGCGCTGCTGCGCGGGGCTGACCTGATCACCGAAATCCCGGCCGACCGCTGGGATGCCGAGGAATACTACGACCCCGAGTCCGGGGTGCCGGGACGGTCGGTGTCCAAGTGGGGCTCGTTCCTGGACGACGTCGCCGGATTCGACGCCGAATTCTTCGGCATCGACGAGAGCGAAGCTACCGCGATCGACCCGCAGCACCGCCTGTTGCTGGAAACCTCTTGGGAGGCAGTGGAACACGCGGGTTTCGACCCCGCCGATCTGGCCGGTTCGCAAACCGGCGTGTACGTGGGTTTGACGCACGACGACTATCTGTTGGTGGCGGCCGACGCACACGCATTGGACGGGCCACACGGCTTCCTGGGCAACAGTCACAGCATGGCGTCCGGACGCATCGCCGAGGCCATGGACCTGCGCGGTCAGGCGATATCGGTGGACACCGCATGTTCGTCCGGCCTGGTCACCGTGCACATGGCATGCCGCAGCCTGCATGAAGGCGAATGCGATCTGGCGCTGGCGGGCGGCGTTTCCCTCACGCTGGACCCACGCCGATACGCCGCGGATTCGGCCGGTGGCATGCTGTCTCCGACCGGCCACTGCCAGGCGTTCGACGCCGCCGCGGACGGATTCGTGCCGAGCGACGGTTGCGCGATGGTGCTGCTCAAGCGGCTGCCGGATGCGCTGCACGATGGTGACCGAATCCTGGCTGTGGTGCGCGGGACCGCCGTGAACAACGGTGGTCGTACGGCGAACAGCAGCACGCCGTCGCGGTCGGCGCAAGTCGCCGCGTATCGGGCCGCGTTGGCCGCTGCGGGCGTGGACGCCGACACGGTCGGCATGGTGGAGGCCCACGGCGCCGGCACGCCACCGGGCGACCTGATCGAATTCGCCAGCCTGGCAGAGGTTTACGGCATCGACGGCCCCTGCGCACTGACCTCCGCGAAGGCCAATTTCGGGCATAGCCAATCGACTTCGGGAACCTTGGGCTTGATCAAGGCGGTCCTGGCACTACAACACGGCATGGTCCCGCAGAGTCTGCACTTCTCCGGCCTGCCGGACGAGCTGGCCCCAACCAAGACCAACCTTTATGTGCCGCAAGACAATACACCGTGGCCGAGCGATGATAACCGACCGCGACGGGCGGCAGTCTCGGCCTACGGGTTCTCTGGAACCAACGCTCACGCAATTCTGGAGCAAGCCCCCGAGCCCGCCGAAACCCACGCGGCGTCACTGCCCGACCGGGCGCCGCTGCTGTTTCCGCTGTCGTCCACCTCGGCCGACGAGCTGCGCCGCACCGCCGACAGGCTGGCCGACTGGGTGCAAGCACATGACGACGCTGCGCTGACGGACCTGTCCTATACCCTTGCCCGCCGGCGCGGGCACCGGCCGGTGCGCACGACGGTCGTCGCCGGCAGCACCGATGAGCTGCTGGCTCGGTTGCGCGAGATCGCCCACAGCGATACGTCCTACCCGTCCGCGCCCGGACGCGATGACCGCGGTCCGGTGTGGGTGTTTCCGGGGCAGGGCTCACAATGGGCGGCGATGGGCGCGCGCCTGCTCGCCAGCGAGCCGGTGTTTGCCGCGACCGTCGCGGCGGCCGAGCCGCTGATTGCCCACGAGTCGGGGTTTTCGGTGACCGAGGCAATGACGGCGCCCGAGGTAGTGACCGGTGTGGACCGGGTCCAGCCGACGCTGTTCGCCATGCAGGTCGCGCTGGCGGCCACGATGGAGTCCTACGGAGTGCGCCCGGGCGCGATCATCGGACAGTCGCTGGGCGAGGCCGCCGCGGCGGTGGTGGCGGGGGCGCTGTCCCTGGAAGACGGGGTCCGCGTCGTCTGCCGCACCTCGCGGTTGATGTCCCGCATCACCGGGTCCGGTGCCATGGCATTGGTGATAATGCCCGCCCAGCAAGTGCTTTCGGAGTTGATGACGCACGGGATCAAGGGCGTCGCGATGTCGGTGGTGGCCTCACCGGAGTCGACGGTGATCGGCGGGCCGGCCGAGACGGTGCGCGAACTGGTGGAGGCCTGGCAGGCGCGGGAAGTGCTGGCGCGCGAGGTGATCGCCGATTTGGCATGGCACACTCCACAAGTTCAACCGATCCTTGACGAATTGGCGGAGGCGCTGGCAGATCTCGCCCCGAGGACACCGGCAGTCCCGTTCTACTCGACGAGCCTGTTCGACCCCCATGAGCAGCCGGTATGCGGGGCCCGGTACTGGGTGGACAATGTGCGCCGCACGGTGCGGCTGGCCGCGGCGGTCCAGGCGGCTTTGCAGGACGGCTTCCGGGTTTTCGCCGAGCTGGCACCGCATCCCCTGCTCAACCGCGCCCTGGTGCAAAACGCCCGCGGCCTCGATATCTCGGTGTCCGCGCTGGCCAGCTTGCACCGCGACGAGGAGTTGCCGCATGGGCTGCGGGGGTTCCTGGCGGATTTGCACAGTGCGGGCGCCGCCGTCGACTTCTCGGTGCTCTATCCCAGTGGGCGGCTGGTGGATGCGCCGCTGCCGACGTGGACGCATCGGCGGCTGTGGTTGGACCGGGACACTCAGGAAGCCTCCCCCGGCCACGCCGGTTGCACCGTTTCCGTCCATCCACTGTTGGGCCAGCATGTGCGCTTGCACGAGGAGCCGGAACGGCACGTGTGGCAGACGGAGGTCGGTACCGCGGCCGCGCCCTGGCTTAGCGATGGCCAAACCTCTTCTGCTGCACGGCTTCCCAGGGCGGCCTACTGCGAGATGGCGGTGGTGGCGGCACGCACTGTGCTGGGCCAGGAGGCCGAGGTCCGCGACATCCGCTTCCATGATGAGCGGCCACTGGAGGAGCAGACCACCTTCGACGCCGAGGCGTCTGTCGTATCGCCGGGCGTCGTGGACTTCACCGTGGCCACCAACCACGGTGCGCAACATGTGCGGCGCGCGACGGCAGCCCTTTACGCCGCGCCGGACGAGCAGCCACCTGCGCACGATATGGCCGCACTTCTCGCCGCGCATCCGACTGGCCGCGATGAGGCGTTCACCGGTCTGGGCATGGTCCACACCGGCGATGCAGCAGCTGGCACGGTGCTGGCCGAGGTCGCATTGCCACGCGAAATCCGCTCGCAGCAAGATGTTTTCGACGTGCATCCGGTGCTCCTGGACGCTTGTTTTCAAAGCGTTGCCGCTCATCCCGGCGTCGAGTCCAGCGACCGGGACGCCCCGGCGTTGCCGCTGGGCATCCGGCGGCTGCGGGCCTACGACACGGCCCGCAACGCCCACTACTGCTACACCCGAGTGACCGGAGCCGACGACTCCTCCATCGAGGCCGACCTCGAATTGCTCGACGAGCACGGCGCGGTCCTCGTCGTCGTAGCGGGGTTGCGGTTGCGCACCCGAGTCTCGGCGAAAGAGGCCAGAGACCGCGTGCTGGCCGAGCGGCTGGTGGCGATGGATTGGCAGCCGCGACAACTGCCCGACGTCGAATACGCCGACGCCGGTACCTGGCTGCTGATCAGCACTGCCGCCATCGCCGATGTGCTTGCAACCACCTTGGCGGACGCCCTGAAAAGTCATGGCGCGCAATGCACCACCATGTGCTGGCCGCCGCATGCCGACCACGCCTCCAGCAGCCAGCATCTTCGGAATCTGCTGCTTGGCAATGGGTTTACCGGTGTGGTTGTTTTGACCGAGCCGGAGAAGCGCGACGCGGGTGACCAATTCCCGCAGCGTGGCCGCGAGCAGGTGAGGCATTTGACACGCATCACCGGCGAATTCAGTGATCTGCCTGGCAACTGGCCTCGGCTCTATGTCGTGACCCGCTCCGCCCACGCCGTACTCGCCGACGAGACGCCGAACCTGGAACAGGCTGGGCTCAGGGGTTTGATCCGGGTGGCCGGCGCTGAGCACCCCCACTTGCAGGCCACTCAGATCGATCTGGACACCGACGTCGACGCCGAACAACTTGCAGCCCAACTGCTGGTCGGATCCGCGGAAGACGAAACCGCCTGGCGCAACGGCGCATGGTATACGGCGAGGTTGTCGCCCAGCCCGCTGCGCGCCGACGAGCGACGGACCGCCGTGCTCGACCACGACCGCGCTGGGATGCGGCTGCGAGTCCACGCCCCGGGCGATTTGGACAGCATGGAACTGGTTGCGTGCGAACGGATTCCGCCGGGTCCCGGCCAGATCGAGGTGGCCGTCAGCGCGTCGGGCGTCAGTTTCGCCGATGCGCTGGTCGCGTCTGGCCGCTACGGCGACGGGGCGCAGCTGGGCAGCGATTTCGCCGGGGTGGTGACCGCCGTCGGCACTGGGGTGGCAGGGCTCCGAGTGGGCGATCGCGTCGGCGGTCTTTGCCCCAGCGGGTCATGGGGCACGTTTGTGACCTGTGACGCCCGACTGGCAGTTCCGTTGCCGGGCGGGCTGTCTGAACAACAGGCGGCCGCGGTGACCACCGCCGGCGGCACCGCCTGGTACGGGCTGCACGAGTTGGCCCGCATCGAGGCCGGCGAGAAGGTGTTGATTCATTCCGCGACCGGCGGCATCGGGCAGGCGGCCGTCGCCATCGCCCGCGCTGCCAGAGCCGACATCTTTGCTACCGCGGGAACCGAGCAACACCGACAATTGCTGCGCGACATGGGGATTGAGCACGTTTACGATTCGAGAAGCATCGCGTTCGCGGAGCAGATCCGCCACGACACCGACGGCTACGGTGTGGATGTCGTGCTCAACTCGGCCACCGGTGCCGTCCAGCGCGCCGGGTTCGAATTGCTGGCGCACGGTGGCCGCTTCGTCGAGATCGGCAAACGCGACATCCACCGCGACATTCGGCTCGGCCGCGCGCCCTTGCAACGCAACCTCACGTTTTATGCCCTGGATCTGGCGGTGCTGGCGCAGAGCCACCCCCATCGGTTGCACACGCTGTTGAGCACGGTCTACCGGCTCGCCGCCGAAGGCGTGCTACCGGTTCCGAAGAGCAGGCACTACCCGCTGGCGGAGGCCGCGACTGCCATGCGGGTGCTGAGCAGCGACCAGCACACCGGGAAGATTGTGCTCGACATTCCGCGGACCGGGAGCAGCCTCGTGACCGTGCCACCGGAGCAGGCCCCGGTGTTTCGGCGCGACGGCGCCTATATCGTCACCGACGGTCCGGGTGGCCTCGAAATCCTTAGCATCCTGCTGGCGGCACGGATGGCTGATGCCGGCTGCGGTCGTATCGTGCTGTGTTCCCGCTCCCAGCCGCCTGCCGATGCTCGGGAGATCGAGCGGATCCGTGCCGGCGGCGCCGACCTGGTGGTGGAGTTCGCCGATATCGCTGAAGCGGCCACCGCCGACAGGTTGGTGGCCGCAGCCACGGCCAGCGGTCTTGCCTTACGCGGGGTGCTGCACACCGCGGCGGTTGCCGAGGATGCCCCCTTGACCACGTTGACCACCCTGACCGACGAGCTGATCGAGCGGACGTGGGCGCCCAAGGTGGGCGGCGCCTGGAACCTGCACCACGCCACCGCCGGGCACCCGCTGGACTGGTTTTGCGTGTTCTCCTCGGCGGCCGCGCTGGTGGGCGCCGCCGGACACGGTGCCGCCGCGGCGGCCAACAGCTGGCTCGACGGCTTCACCCTGTGGCGACGGGCCCAAGGCCTGCCCGCCACCGCGATCGCCTGGGACCGGTGGGACGCCATCACCCCCGACGAGGGCGCTTACGCCTTCGAAACACTGCTGCGCTACGACCGCGGCCACGCCGGCTATCTGGCGACCGCCTGGCTGGCCGCAACCGCCCAGCACAGTCCGTTCGCCCTGGCCTTCACCGAAGACCAAAAGACAACCGGCACAACCAAATTGCGTGCCGAGCTGGATGTGTTGCCGTTGGCCGAGTGGCCCACCCGACTGCGGCGGGTGATCTCCGATCAGGTCAACCTGATCCTGCGTCGCAACGTCGACGAAGACCGGCCGCTCTCCGAATACGGGATGGACTCGCTGGGCGCTCATGAACTACGCACCCGCATCGAATCCGAAACCGGCATACGCATCACTTTCACCGACCTCGCCGACATCGGTACGATCCGCGGCCTCGCAGAACTGCTGAGCGAGAGGATGGCAAGCGCTCAAGACATGAACACCGAAAGAGCGTATGAGTTGATGGAACAGCATGAATAATCGCTACATGCCGACACTCCGCAAAATCGAACCATGTGCGGCGAGGTGATCGGTGCCGACCCGGATACTTTCCGCGCGAACGTCTTTGACTAGTCGGGCAGCGAACGGCGCCACCCGGCCGGACAATCGGCTTACCTACGTGGACCAGGCCTTGTTCACCGGCCAGCGTGTGACCGGCCCCAAACAAGTCATGCAGGTCGTGGGAGTCTATGAGCACCCCATCGATCTGGACGGGCTGAGGCGCTTCAACCGTAACCTCGGATACGGGTTGTTAGGGCGGCGCGTCGAACGCTCCCCGCTGCCGTTTGCCCGGTACAGGTGGGTCCTGGATCGCGGACCCTCGGATATCGATATCGCCGAAAACCCGCGCCCCCGTTCCGAACTCAGCGACTGGGCTGACGAACGCACCCAAGTCCCGGTCGATCCGGAATGGGGGCCCACTTGGCATCTCGCCGTGCTCCCGCTCACCGACGGTTCGACCGGATTCAGCTTGCTGATCTCGCACTACGTCCTCGACGGTCTCGGGCTGGTGCTATCGATACTCGATGCGATTCTGGGCAACAGGCTCGATCTTGGCTATCCGCTGCCACATTCACGCACTCGACTGCGCGCGATGGTCGAGGATGCCCGCCAAACGGCGCGGCAAGCGCCCGAGGTTGCCCGGGCCGTTGTTGCGGCGGCAAAGCAGGGCCGTGCGCATCGGCAGGACATCGCCCGATCCCGGACAAAGCGACCCCGGGCCCGCACGGAACGCAACACCGCCACGGCCGCGGACGGCTTCGTCGTCGTGCCGAACGTGACCGTCTTGGTCGAGCTCGACGACTGGGACACCCGTGCGCAGGCGCTCGGCGGCACCAGCAAGACGCTGGTCGCCGGGTTCGTCGCGAAATTCGCGGAGCACATCGGCCGCCGCCGTGCCAGCGATGGCGCCGTGATGCTGCAACTCCCGATGAGCACCCGCACCGACGGCGATACCCGCGCGAACGCGGTGTCGTTTGTTCGGGTCAGCGTCGACACGTCGCAGGTGACGACGGATCTGCGGGAACTGCGCGCCGCCATCAAGCACGCGCTGCAGACGATGCCGGAAACACCCAACGACGCGGCGCTACTGGCTCCGCTGATCCCGTTCGTACCCAAACGCGTGCTGAAACGGCTGGGCGAGGTGGACGATGCGGTGCTCGGCGAAGATCTGCCCGTGCTGTGCTCCAATCTCGGCGAGCTCGGCGCGGTCGTGTGCCGCCTGGATGGCACCGACGCCGAATACGTCACCGGACGACTGGCCTTCCAGCAGCTGACGCGGCAGTGGCTGGACCGCATGGGCGGCCTGATGACGGTGCAGTCGTGGCGGCTGCCCGACAGGATCATCATCAGCATCGGGGCCTACCAGCCGGGCGCGGAGAACACCAAGCCCGCCATGCGGGACATCGCGAAGCGCACGCTGGACGACTTCAACCTGACCGGCCAGATCGACTGACAGCTCAGGGCTCCATCGCGAGTTTGAGCTGTTCGCCATATAGGGCGAGCGATTCGGCGGCCATCATGTCGTCATGTCCGCAGTCGACCGGATACACGGTGATGTTGCCGGCCACGTACGGCTCCCAATTCCGCGGATGGGCGGAATCGTTCCCATTGTCACTGCGCGCGGAAAATATGATCATGTCGCCGTCGAATACCCCGGGCTGATGTTCTCGAAGATGTGACCCGTTGGCGTTGTAATTCTCCACCACGAAATCGAAGACCTGCCGGGGCGGAAGAATGAACTCCACGGTTTTCCCGTGTTGCCGGATCAATTCCTCAGCCGTCCGGTAGGTAAGCGGCTTGGCATGTTCTGGGATATCGATGCTGTTCGATCGCAAGGTGAGGTCCAAGATGCGGCTCTCGCCTTGACCGTCCGCGTCGCTAGTTGCGCCGCCGTCGGCACCGAGCACCGGGTCCAGCAGGACAAGGCGTTGGACCGCACAACCGCGCCGGCGCAGTTCGACGGCCAGCTCATGCGCTACCGGGCCACCAAAAGACCAGCCCAGCAGCTTGTAGGGTCCGACGGGGTACAGCTCCTGGAGGCGATCGGCATAGCTTTTCGCCATCTCACGAATCGATTGCCGTCCAGCTTCCCCGTCGAGCGGGATTTGGTTGATTCCGACGATCGGGCAATCCAGGTACTCTCCCAACGCCCGATATGCATAACTGAGTCCGAGACCCTCGTGGACACAGCACAGCGGGACCCCGGTTCCTTTCTTGAGCACCTCGATGGGAAGCAGTTCCACCGCGGCGTCGTCGCTGCTCAGCTCCTGGCTCAGACTGCTGACCGACGGCGCGTCCAACAAGGTGCGCACCGCAAGGTGGGCGTCGAAAGTCTTGTTCACCATCGCGATCACCCGCATCGCCAACAGCGAATCCCCGCCCAGGTCGAAGAACGAGTCGTCCACTCCCACCCGGTCCAGCCCGAGGACCTGAGCGAAGATGCCGGCCAGCGTCGCCTCGGTGGCGTCGGCCGGCGCGCGGTAGCGTCCGGAATCGACGTAGTCGGGCGCCGGCAAGGCGCGTTTGTCGAGTTTGCCGTTGGACGTCAAGGGCAGCGCCCGCACCACCACCACTGCGGCCGGCACCATATAGGCCGGCAGCCGGTCGGCCAGCTGGGCGCGCACGACGGCCGGTTCGGCGGTGCCGGTGATGTATCCGACGAGTCGCTTGTCGCCGGGGCGGTCCTCGCGGACGATCACCACCGCCTGTCCCACTCCGTCCAGCTCGGTCATGGCGGCCTGGACGTCGCCCAGTTCGATGCGGTACCCGCGGATCTTGACCTGCTCGTCCGCGCGGCCGACGTACCGCAGCTGCCCGTCGGAACCCCAGCGCACCAGATCGCCGCTGCGATACATCCGTTCACCCGCAACCGCGCCGTCACCGAACGGGTAGGCCACGAACCGTGACGCGGTCAGCGCCGCCCTGCCCAAGTACCCATATGTGACACCGGCACCGGCCACGTACAGCTCGCCCACCACGCCCACCGGAACCGGGCGCAGCCAGCCGTCCAGAACGAACAGCGCAGCTTGCGGGACCGGCGCACCGATCGGCACCGGCCCGCTGGACCCTGGCTGCAGCGGCGCGCTGAAGGCGACACCCATCGTCGTCTCGGTGGGGCCGTACGCGTTGATCATCCGCCGCCCCGGCGCCCACCGATCCACCACCTCGGGCGGGCAGGCCTCACCGGCCACCATCAACGCCATTGACTCCAGACGCTCGGGTGACAGCGCTGCCAGCGCCGACGGCGTCTCGGTCAACAGGTCGACATGTTCGGCGAGCAGCAACGCCTGCAAGTCTTCCGGCGAGCGCACCACGTCTTCGGGCACCACCACGACCCACCCGCCGTGCAACAGCGCCGCCAAGATCTCGGACACCGAAACGTCGAAGGTCAGGGAGTGACAGTGCGCCGCGGCGCCCGTCGTCGGCAGATAGCTGTCGAGTATCTCCAGCAACTGGGTGACGTTGTGGTGGGTGACGGCCACCCCCTTGGGCACACCCGTGGTGCCCGAGGTGTAGATGAGGTACGCGATGTCG
The DNA here is from genome assembly GCF_059812225.1 of Mycobacterium sp. NGS66. Classification (NCBI taxonomy): domain Bacteria; kingdom Bacillati; phylum Actinomycetota; class Actinomycetes; order Mycobacteriales; family Mycobacteriaceae; genus Mycobacterium; species Mycobacterium sp. NGS66. The sequence continues at coordinate 11,726 of NZ_JCALCG010000008.1, forward strand.
TCGGGCGCCGGTGCCGGCAACGCGGTGCACGGATAGCCCGCGATACGACGGTCCTCGATGTCGAGGACCACTAACTCGTGCCCGTCGAGCCGGGTCCGCGGATCGGCGGTGGTGATAGCGGCGACGGGGGCGGCATCGGCCAGCATGAACTCGAGCCGGGCCGTGGGCAGCACCGGGTCGATCGGCAGATACGCCGCCCCGGCTTTCAGCACCGCCATGATGGCCACGACCGCCTCGACCGACCGGGGCATCACCAGCGCGACCACGTCACCGGCCCGGACACCGCGGTCGGCCAGCAGGTGCGCCCACCGGTTCGTCGCCTCGTCCAGCTCCCGGTACGTCATCGAGCGGCCTTCGCACGTCACCGCGACCGCGTCCGGGGTGCGCGCCACCTGGGCAGCGAACAGCACCGGCACCGATACCGGCGCGGACCGCGCCCGGGTTAGCGCCGCCCGATTACCCCAATCAGCCAGCCGGGCCTGCTCGTCGGCGCCGAGCAGGTCGATCGAGCAGAGTCGCCGGGTCGGGTCGGCCGTCATGGCGACCAGCAACTTCTGCAGTCGGGCGAACAGCGCCTCGACGCCGGGTTGGTCGAATACGTCCAGGTCGAATTCGACGCGAAGCACCAATTCGTCACCCGGAACGGCCGCCACGCCTAGCGGGTAGTGGTTGGACTCGCGGGCGATGACGTCGGTGATGTCCAGGTCGTGGTCGGCGGTCAAGGCGGCGGTGTCGACCGGGTAGTTCTCGAACACCAGCATCGTGTCGAACAACTGGTCGTGATCGGTGAGGCGGTGGATTTCGGCCAGCGCCAAATGCTGATGCTCGAGCGTGCCGTTGTGGGAGTCTTGCAACTGCTCCAGCAGCCCCACCGCGGTGGTTGCCGCCCCGATGTGGGCCCGCACGGGCACCGTGTTGATCAACAGCCCGACCATGGAGTCCGCGCCGGCCAGCTCGGCCGGCCGCCCGGAAACCGCGGTACCGAAGACGACGTCATGCTGGCCGGTCAACCACATCAACACCTGCGCCCAGGCGGCCTGCAGCACGATGTTGACGGTGGTGTGCTGCGCGCGTGCCAGCTCGCTCACGGCCCGGGTGGTCGTCTCCGGCACCCGGAACCACTTGACGCCACGTTTTCCGGGTCTCGTCCGGCCGGGCGGACCCACCAGCGTGGGGAGGCCGAAACCGGCTAGTGCCTCGCGCCACGCTGCCTGTGCCGCGGCGCGATCCCGCTCGGCCAGCCAGGTCACGTAGCTGCGGTAAGGCGCGGCGGCCGGCAGCCGACGCCCGTAATAGCCGGCAAAGATCTCCTGGAGCAGGATCGGCAGCGACCAGCCGTCGACCACGATGTGATGATTGGTCAGCACCAACCGGTGTCGATCCGCGGCGATGCGGATCAGCGCCGCCCGAAATGGCGACTGCTCGGCAAGGTCGCACACCGCGGCCCGCTCAGCGGCGCACACCTGCTGAACCTGATCGTCAACGGCCACGCCGCCGGAATTCAGCTCCACATATCGCCAGGGCGCCACCGGATCGGCCGGTATGACCTGCACCGGCTCGTCCGTTTGCGGGTAGAAGCGGGCCACCAGGTTGGGATGGCGTGCCACCACGGTCTGCAGCGCCTGGCGCAGCCGCTGCGGGTCGAGCGCACCGATCACGGTGAAATCCAATTGCACCGCATAGACGTCGTCACCCCGGTCGCGCCCCGCGCTGGCGTGGAACAGCAACCCCTGCTGTAGCGGGGTCAGCGGCAACACATCGGCGATGCGGTGTTTCTCCTGCAGCTCGTCGAGCTGCTGCTGGGTCAGCCGGGCCGGCACGAAATCCGACGGCGTCCACCCGCCTCCACCACCGCGGACATGCGCGCAAATCCCGGACAGGGCCTCGAACCACAGCTGGCTCAGCAGGCTGACTTGGGTCTGGTTCAGTGCCGATTGCGCCCACGACCAGTTGGCGTACAGCCGCGGGCCGGTGTCGGCGTCGACCGTGCTGGCGTTGAGCTCCAGCGTGTTCGCCAGCGGCATCGGTAGGGCCGAGGCCGCTTTGGTCACCGCCTCGGTTTCCTGGGACAACGCCCAGACATCATCGGTGACGTCGGCTCCCGCCCCCAGCCGGCCCAGATAGTTGAAGCCGATCACCGGCTCCGTACCGGCCAGCTCCACCTCGGTATTCAGATGGCTCAGCAGACCATAGCTGAGCGGCTCCGGTAGGGCGCGGAGCTGCTCTTTGGCGTCCTTGATCACCCGACCGAGTTCGGCCGTTCCGGTCACCACCTGCGCCCACGAGAGCCCGCCGACCGCCAACGACACCGGATACCAGGTGGTAAACCATCCCACGGTGCGCGTCAAGTCCACGTCGGCGGCCAGCTCCTCGTGGCGTCCATGACCCTCGACATTGATGCCGATCGGCGCGTTACCGCTGCCCGCGAACTCCGCGACCGCCAATCCGAAGGCAATCAACAACACCTCGTGCACCCCGGTGTGAAACGCCGCGGGCACTTCTCCGAGCAACGTGCGTGTGGTCTCGGCGTCCAGCGACGCCGACAGGTGACCGGCCGTGGCGAACGTATCCAGGGCAGGTCGCACGGCTGGCAGCAGCGCCGGAGTGGCCAGCACCTGTCGCCACGCGTCGGCCAGCTCCGCTGTGTCCGGCGGGTAGGCGCGCTCCTCCAGCAGCGACGACCACCGGGCAAACGACGTCCCACCCGCCGGCAAGCTGATCGGCTGGCCGCTGCGGTGCTGAGCCCACGCAATGTTGAAGTCTTCCAACAGAATTCGCCAGGACACGCCGTCGACCGCCAGATGATGAATGATCAACGCCAACTGGCCCGTCGGCCCCACCCACAGGGCACTCAGCATCACCCCGGCCCTCGGGTTCAACCGCGACCGCGCGGCCACCAGCTCCTCCGGTGACAAGGCGGCCACCGCCCGCAAGCAGTTGCGCGCGGCCACGGCTCCCGGCTCGGGCACCAGCAGCGACCAATTCCGGTCGCGGTGCTCGGCGCGCAGCCGCAACATGGCGTGCCGATCCAGCAGCGCCTGCAACACCACCAGCACGTCGGCCTCGGTCGCCCCCGCGGGAGCCTGGATCAGCACCGTCTGGTTGAACTGCTCGACCGGCCCATCGATGCCCGCCAGCCAGCGCATGATCGGGGTGGCGACAACCGGGCCGAGGCCCTCGTCGATGACGCCTCTGGCACCGTCGGTCACCCCGACCACGCGGGCAAGCCGTGCCACGGTCTGCTCGACGAAGATGTCACGCGGCCGGCACCGCAGGCCGGCCACTCGGGCCCGGGCCACCACCTGCATCGACAAGATGCTGTCGCCGCCCAGTTCGAAGAACGATTCGTCGACACCGACTCGTTCCAGCCCGAGAACTTGGGCGTAGATCCCGGCCAGAATCTGCTCGGTCTGGTTGGACGGCGCCCGGTACCGATCGGCATCGGTGTAGTCCGGTGCCGGCAGGGCGCGTTTGTCGAGTTTGCCGTTGGCCGTCAACGGCAGCGCGTCTACGAGCACCACCGCGCTGGGCACCATGTACCCGGGCAGCCGTTCGGTCAGCCCGGCACGCACGCCCGCGGGGTCTGCGGTGCCGGTCACATATGCGACCAGGCGCTTGTCGCCGGGGCGGTCTTCACGAACGATCACCGCCGCCTGCTGGACTCCGTCCTGCCCGGCCACCGCGGCCTGGACTTCGCCCAGCTCGATGCGATACCCGCGGATCTTGACCTGCTCGTCGGCCCGGCCGACATAGCGCAGCTCCCCGTCGACGCCCCACCGCACCACGTCTCCGGTGCGATACATGCGCTGTCCCGGCCCGCCGTACGGAGAGGCCACGAACCGCGACGCGGTCAATCCCGGCCGGCCCACGTATCCCAGGCCGACCCCGGCGCCGGCCACATACAGCTCACCGGCGACACCGGCCGGTACCGGATGCAGCCAGCGATCCAGCACGAAGAAACCGAGCCGGGCCAACGGCACCCCGATCGGGCTGGCCACCCTGTCAACGTCGCTTGCCGTGATCTGCCGCAACGAGGCATGCACCGTGGTCTCGGTGGTGCCGTACAGATTGAGCAGCCGCGGCGACCGCGGGTGACCATCCAGCCACGTCCGCAGGCGGTGCGGCTCCAGCGCTTCTCCGGCGAACAGCACCGCCTGCAATGCCAGCCGCGTCCCCAGCTCAGGCGCCAGCGAGTCGGCGGTTTGCAGCGCGTAAAACGCCGACGGGGTCTGGCTCAGCACGCTGACCTGTTCAGCGACCAGCAGGGCGTGGAAGTCCTGCGGGGAGCGGGCCACCGACTCGGGCACCACCACCAGCCGCCCGCCGTACAGCAGCGCGCCCCAGATCTCGCACACCGAGACGTCGAAGGCCAACGAATGCCACTGCGACCACGCCTGCCCGGCCAGCTGCATCCCCGCCTCCAGGGATGCCAGCAGCTGGATCACGTTGTGGTGTGTGATGGCCACTCCCTTGGGCACACCGGTGGTGCCCGAGGTGTAGATGAGGTAGGCGATGTCCTCGGCCGCGGGCGCCGGCAACCCGGTGGCGGGTTGAGCGGCGATGCGCGGATCGTTCACATCGATGACGGCCAGGTCGTGCCCGACGAGTCGGTCGGCCAGTTGGGCGCTGGTCACCGCCGCAATCGGGGCGGCGTCGCCGAGCAAGAACTCGATGCGTGCCGCCGGCACCACCGGGTCGATCGGCACATAGGCCGCCCCGGTCTTGAGCACCGCCAGGATCGCCACGATCGCCTCAGCCGACCGCGGCAAAAGCAGCGCCACCCGGCCACCCGGGCCGACGCCGTGCCGGATGAGTAAGTGCGCCAACCGATTCGAGGTCTCGTCGACTTCGCGGTAGCTCACTGACCGGCCCTCGAAGGTCAGCGCCGTCGCCTCCGGCGCCCGTGCCACCTGCGCGGCAAACGCCGCCGGAATCGCCGACTGCGCCGACGACCCGCGTCGGGTCAGCGTCGCCCGGTTACCCCACCCCTCCAACTGGGCCTGCTCGGCTTCGCCGAGCACATCGATCGAGGAGACCCGCCGCGCCGGGTCGGCGGTCATGGCTGCCAGCACCCGCTCCAGCCGCTCGATCAGCGTCTGGATGGTGGCTGCGTCGAATACGTCGGTGCGGAACTCCACCACCCCACCGATCCCGGCGGGATCTTTGGCCTCGGTCCAGCGCTCACCCAGGGAAAACGTCAGGTCCATGCGGGCGGTTTCGGTTTCCGCCGGCAGCGGGCTGACCCGCAGGTCGCCCAAGGCCAACGCGGCGGTGGGCCCACCGGCGAAGTTCTGCCAGGCCAACATCACCTGGACCAGCGGGTGGTGGTTCAGGCTTCGGGCCGGGTTGAGCCGCTCGACCAGGACCTCGAACGGGACGTCCTGGTGCTGGTAGGCCGCCAGGCTGCGCTGCCGCACCTGGGCCAATACCTCGGCCGCGGTCGGATCACCCGCCATATCGACGCGCAACACCAGGGTGTTGATGAAGCAACCGACCAGCTCATCGAGGGCGGGGTCACGCCGCCCGGCGATCGGGAAGCCGACGGCCACGTCGGCGCTCCCGCTGAGCTTGGCCAACAGCACCGCGAGGGCGGCCTGCATGACCATGAAGCTGGTCACCTTGTGCTCGCGCGCCACCTGGGCAATCCGCTGTTGCAGCTGCGCCGGCCAATCCACCGCCACCCGGGCACCGCGGTAGTCGGCCACCGGCGGATACGGCCGGTCAACGGGCAGCTCGATGCGCTCGGGCAGCCCCGCCAGCTGCTGCTCCCAGTACGCCAGCTGGGCACCGATGCGACTGTCGCGGTCGTCGAGGTCGCCGAACTGTGCGCGTTGCCAGAGCGTGTAGTCGACGTACTGCACAGCCAATGGCGCCCAGCCGGGAGCCCGTCCGGCGCAGCGGCTGGCATAGGCCACGCCCAGGTCATGCACCAGCGGCCCGATGGACCAGCCGTCGGCGGCGATGTGATGCACCACCGCCACCAGCACGTGCTCCTCGTCGGCGACCCGGAAAAGCTTTGCCCGCAAAGGGATTTGGGTAGTCAGGTCAAACGGGTCGCGCGCCGCGGTGCCGACCGCGTCAGCCAGCCGGGAATCCGGCCAGCCGGTGGCGTCGACGACGTTCCACCGGAAATCCGCGCGCTCGACCGGGACCACCAGCTGCCGGGGTGTCCCGTCGGCGGCGGGGAAAAGGGTGCGGAGGCTTTCGTGTCGGGCCACCACGTCGGCCAGCGCCGCCCGCAGCGCCTCGGGCCGCAGCCGTCCGCCCAGCCGCAACGCGACGGCCATGTTGTAGACCGGGGAAGGCCCCTGCAACTGATCGATGAACCACAACCGGTTCTGGGCAAACGACAACGGCACCACATCGGGCCGCTGCACCGCCACCAGGGGCTCCAGCCCCACCCCGCCGGCACCGATGCGGGACGCCAACTCGGCCACCGTTGGCGCCTCGAACAATGCGTCCACTTCCAGCCGGGCGTCCAACGACGAGTTGACGGCGGCTGTCAGGCGCATCGCGAGCAGTGAATCCCCGCCCAGGTCGAAAAACGAGTCGTCGACCCCGACCCGTTGCAGACCCAGCACCTGGGCGTAGATATCGGCCAACAGCTCTTCTGCCGCGCTGGATGGGGCGCGGTAATGGTCCACATCCCCGTACTCCGGGGCGGGCAGGGCCCGCCTATCGAGCTTGCCGTTGACGGTCAGCGGCAGCGTCTCGAGCGCCACGACCGCGGCCGGAACCAGGTAGGGGGGCAGTTGCTCGGCGAGGGCGGCGCGGACCTCGCCTGGATCCGCCGTCCCGGTGATGTAACCCACCAGGCGCTTGTCACCGGGGCGGTCCTCGCGGGCGATCACCGCCGCGCGATCCACCCCGTCCAGCGCCGCCAACGCCGCTTGGACTTCGCCGAGCTCGATGCGATATCCGCGGATTTTGACCTGGTCATCCGCGCGCCCAAGGTAAATCAACTGACCATCGGTGCCCCACCGCACCAAATCCCCGGTGCGATACATCCGCTGCGCCGACGCTCCGGGCTCACCGAACGGACAGGCGACGAACCGCGACGCGGTCAAACCTTTCCGCCCCACATATCCGTACGCCACCCCGGCACCGGCCACATACAGTTCACCGACCACGCCGGCCGACACCCGGCGCAGGCCCGCGTCCAGCACAAACAACGCCGCCCCCGGCACCGGCGCACCGATCGGCACTGCCCCCTTCTCCGCCGAGCCCGGGGTCAGTGGCGCGGTGATGGCCGCATATATCGTCGCTTCGGTCGGTCCGTAGGCGTTGATCATCGCGTGCCCGCGCGCCCACCGCTGCACCAGCTCGACGGGGCAGGCCTCACCGGCCACCACCAACGCCAGCGACTCCAGCCCCTCAGGGGATAGCACTCCCACCGCGGACGGCGTTTGGCTCAAAACACTGACGTCTTCGCCGACGAGCAGGGCGTGGAAATCTTCCGGCGAAGCGGCCACCTCTTCGGGCACCACCACCAGCCGTGCGCCGTGGAAGAGCGCCGCAAAGATCTCGTACACGGACACGTCGAACGCCAACGAATGCCATTGGGACCAGGCCCGTCCCGGTCCAGTCGGCATGCCGGCCGGGACGGCCGCCAACAGCTGAGTGACATTGCGGTGGGCGACTGCGACGCCCTTCGGGACACCGGTGGTGCCGGAGGTGTAGATGAGGTAGGCGACGTCGTCGGGAGCCGGCGGCGGCAATGGCGTGGTGGGCTGGCTCGGGCCAGCGGGAGCCCCGATGTCACTGACGTCGATGACCAGCACGTCGCATCCGTCCAGGCGGGATCGCAGCTCCGCGGTGGAGATGGCGGCGACGGGCGCGGCATCGGCCACCATGAACTCGACGCGCGCCGCCGGCAGTGCGGGGTCGATCGGCAGGTACGCCGCTCCCGTTTTGAGTACGGCCAGGATCGCCACGATCGCCTCCGCCGACCGCCACGAGAGCAGCGCCACAGTTTCACCCGGGCCCGCGCCATGCCCCGCCAACAGGTGCGCCCACCGATCGGCGGCCTCGTCGAGCTCGCGATACGTCAACGAGCGGCCCGCACACGTCAAAGCCACCGCGTCCGGTGTTCGGGCCACCTGTGCAGCAAACAACTCCGGGATCGACGCGGAGGCCGGCACCTGCGCCGTCAACGCCGCCCGATTGCCCCACTCGTCCAGCCCGGCATACTCGTCGTCGTCCAGCAGGTCGAGCGACAACAACCGCCGGCCGGTGTCGGCGGTCACGACTGCTGCCCCGAATCGGCTGTCATCGCAACCAGCACCTTCTGCAACCGCCGGAACAGCGACTCGATCCGGGCGGCGTCGAACACGTCGGTGTCGTATTCGACGCGAAGCCGCAGTTGTTCGCCGGGTTGCGCTTGCACGGCGAGCGGGTAGTGATTGGATTCGCGGGCCGCGATCTCGGTGATGGTCAACTCCTGATCGCTGGTCAGTGCTGCTGCGTCGACCGGGTAGTTCTCGAAGACGAACAAGGTGTCGAACAACTGGTCGTGTCGGCTGACGCGGTGGATCTCGGCCAGCGCCAGATGCTGATGCTCCAGCGTGCGGTTGTGAGCGTCTTGCAGCTGGTCCAGCAAATCGCCGATCGTGGTCGAAGCGGTGATGGTTGCCCGCACCGGCACCGTGTTGATCAGCAGACCCACCATCGACTCGGCTCCGGCCAACTCCGTCGGCCGTCCGGAAACCGCCGTTCCGAAAACGACATCGTGCTGGCCGGTCAGCCACATCAGCACCTGCGCCCAGCCGGCCTGCATCACGACGTTGACGGTGGTGTGCTGCGCACGCGCCAGCTCGCTGACGGCGCGGGTGGTCTCCGTAGAGAACGTGAACGATACGACGTTCCGCGGCCCGGGCCCGGACCCGCCCGGTGGGCTCACCAAGGCCGGGGTGTCGAAATCGGCCAACACCTCGCGCCAGGCCGCCTGCGCCGCGGCGTGGTCCCGGCCGGACAACCACTCGACGAAGCGGCGATACGGCACTGGCGCCGGTAGCCGGCGCCCGTAATAGCCGGCAATGACTTCGCCCAGCAGCACTGGCAGCGACCAGCCATCCATGACGATGTGGTGATTGGTCAACACCAACCGGTGTCGATCGTCTGCGGTGCGGATCAACGCCGCGCGGAACGGCGGGTCGGCCAGATCGCACACTGCGGCCCGTTCGGCGGCGCATATCTCTTGGATCTGCTCGTCGACGCTGAGGCCGTTGGGATTCAGCTCGTCATAGCGCCAGGGCAGCGTCGGGTCCGCCGGGATGACCTGCACCGGCTCGTCGAATTGGGTGCAGAACCGGGCTGCCAGGTTCGGGTGGCGGCGGACCACGGCGTCCAGTGCCTGACGCAGCCGATGCCGGTCGAGCGTGCCGCTCAGGGTGATCTCGAGCTGCACCGCGTACACGTCGTCACGGCGGTGCCGCGCGGCGTGGAACAGCAGGCCCTGCTGCAGCGGGGTCAGCGGCAGCACGTCGGCGATGCGCTCGCGCTGCGCCAGCTCGTCGAGTTGCCGCTGGGTCAACCGGGCCGGGACGATATCGGACGGCGTCAGCCCGCCGCCGCCGTTGCGCACATGCGCGCAGATGCCGGACAGCGCCTCGAACCACAACCGGCCCAGCCGGCCGACCCGCTCGCGATCCAGGGCCGAGGGCGCCCATGTCCAGTTGGCGTGCAGCCGCGGACCGCTCTCGGTGTCAGCGGTGCCCGCATTGAGTTCCACGGTGTGCGGCAGCGGCATCGGTATCGCGGCTGCCGCGCCCGTCAACGCCGACGCCTCTTGGGCGATTCGCCAGAAATCCTCCGAAACGTCGGCGCCCGCGCCCAGCCGGCCCAAATAGTTGAACCCGATCACCGGGTCCGGGCCGGCCAGATCGACGTCGCTGTTCAGGTACCGCAGCAGACCGTAGCTCAGCGGGTCCGGCACGGCGCGCAGCTGCTCCTTGGCGTCCTTGATCAGCTCCCCTAGCGGCGCCTCACCCGCGACCACCTGGGCCCAGGAGAGTCCCCCGACCGTCAGCGACACCGGATACAGGGTGGTGAACCACCCCACCGTGCGGGTCAGGTCCACGTCGGCGGCCACCTCTTCGTGGCGTCCGTGTCCCTCGACGTCGATGCCGATGGGCGCGCTACCGGTGCCCACAAACTCGGCGATCGCCAGTCCCAATGCGATCAGCAACACCTCGTGCACCCCGGTGTGAAACGCCGTGGGCACTTCCCCGAGCAGCATGCGCGTGGCGTCGGCGTCCAGCGCCAGCGACAAGTGCCCGGCGGTGACGAACGTGTCGACGCCGGGTTGCACCGGCGGCAACATCGCTGGTGTCGCCGCGACCTGCCGCCACGAATCGGCCAGCTCGACGACCTCCGGCTTGCGCGCGTGTTCGGCCAGCAGCGACGACCACCGCGCAAACGATGTCCCCGCCGCCGGCAACGCCGCGCGCTGCCCGTCCCGGTGCTGGACCCACGCGATGTTGAGGTCTTCCAGCAGAATCCGCCAGGACACCCCGTCGATGGCCAAGTGATGGATGATCAACGCCAATTGTCCCGTCGACCCCGCCCACAAGGCGCTGAGCATCACCCCCGCGGCTGGGTTCAACCGCGACCGCGCCTTGACCAACGCTTCATCGGACAGCGCATCCACGGCCTGCAGGCAGGCGCCGGCATCCACCGACCCGGCCTCGGGAATCGTCAGCGACCACGCCGCCGCATTTTCGACGCGCGCCCGCAACATGGCATGCCGATCCAGCAGCGCCTGCAACACCACCACCACGTCGGCCTCGGTGACCCCCGCCGGGGCCTGTACGACCACCGTCTGGTTGAACTGCTCGACGGGTCCATCCACCTCCTGCAGCCAGCGCATGATCGGGGTGGCCGTCACCGGCCCGACACCCTCGTCGATGCGGCCGGCCTCGCCGCTGGTGACCCCGGCGACCCGGGCCAGCCGGGCCACGGTCTGTTCGACGAAAACGTCACGTGGCCGGAACAGCAGACCGGCGGCCCGGGCCCGGGCCACCACCTGCATCGACAAGATGCTGTCCCCGCCGAGCTCGAAGAACGACTCGTCCACGCCGACCCGGTCCAGCCCGAGCACCTGGGCGTAGATGCCGGCCAAGATCTCTTCGACAGCGCTGCCCGGGGCGCGGTAATGATCGGCCTCGGTGTATTCCGGCGCGGGCAGCGCGCGGGTGTCGAGTTTGCCGTTGGCCGTCAACGGCAGCGCGTCCAGCGCCACCACCGCGGCCGGCACCATGTAGGCCGGTAGCCGCTCGGCCAGCGCCGCCCGGATGTGAACCGTGTCCACGGCTCCGCTCACGTACCCGACCAGGCGCTTGTCGCCGGGACGATCCTCGCGGGCGATCACCGCCGCCTGATCCACCCCGGCCAACGCGGCCAGCGCGGCCCGGACTTCGCCGAGTTCGATGCGATATCCGCGGATCTTCACCTGCTCATCGGCCCGGCCCACATACCGCAACTGCCCATCGGCACCCCAGGACACCAGATCGCCGGTGCGGTACATCCGTTGACCAGGTGCTCCCGCCCCCGCGAACGCGCACGCCACAAACCGCGACGCCGTCAACCCGGGCCGCCCAACGTACCCACACGCCAGCCCAGCACCGGCGACATACAGCTCACCCACCACACCCGTCGGAACCGGATGCAACGCCGCGTCCAGGACGGCGAAGCCGAGATGGGCCAGCGGCAGCCCTATCGGACTGACATTGTTGGCCGTGTCGGCGTCGGTGATCTCGCGCAACGAGGCATGCACGGTCGTCTCGGTGATGCCATACATGTTGAGCAAGCGCGGTGATCCCCGATGGTTGTGCAACCAGGTCGCCAACCGCTGCGGTTCCAGCGCCTCGCCGCCGAACACCACCGCCTGAAGCCGGAGTTGATCGCTGAGCTCGGAAGCCAGCGCATCGGCGGTTTGCAGCGCGTAAAACGCCGACGGGGTCTGGCTCAGCACGCCGATCTGCTCAGTAACCAGCAAGGCGTGCAAGTCCTCGGGAGAGCGGACCGCCGGATCGGGCACCACCACCAGCCGTCCACCGCTGAGCAGCGCGCCCCAGATCTCCCACACCGAGAAGTCGAATGACAAGGAGTGACATTGCGTCCACGGCAGCCCTTGCCCAACCTCCGCATCCAAGGACCGCAGCAGCCGGGCGACGTTGCCATGGGTTACCGCGACCCCCTTGGGGATTCCGGTGGTGCCGGAGGTGTAGATCAGGTAGGCGATGTCGTCATGGGCCGGCGCGGGCAGTCCCGTACTCGGGTAGTCGGCGATGCGAGGCTCTTCGACATCGATGATGGTCAGGTCGTGCCCGGCCAGCCGGGGGCGCAGATCCGCCGTGGTAATCGCGGCGATCGGCCTCGCGTCGGCGAGCATGAACTCCATCCGGGCCGCCGGGTGCGCGGGATCGAGCGGCACATACGCCGCCCCCGTCTTGAGCACCGCCAGGATCGCCATGACCGCCTCAGCCGAGCGCGGCAGCAGCAGCGCAACCCGCTCGCCCCGGCTTGCGCCGTGTGCGGCGAGCCGGTGCGCCAACCGGTTGGCGACCTCGTCGACCTGCCGATAGGTCCAGGAACGACGCCCGCAGGTGATCGCCACCGCATGCGGGCTGCGGGCCGCCTGCTCGGCGAACAGCACCGGAAGTGACGGCGTTGACGGCACAAAACGGGTCAACACCCCATGGTTGCCCCAACCCGCGAGCCGGCTGTGCTCGACGCCGTCCAGCAAGTCCACCGCGGACAGCCGAAGTGCGGGGCCGGTGGTCAGCGACATCAGCACCCGCTCCAACCGCTCGGTCAGGGTCGCGATGCTTTCCGCGTCGAAGACGTCGGTGCGGAACTCGACCTCGCCGGTGATCCCGGCCGGGTCACCGGCCTCGCTCCACTGCTCGGCCAGGAAGAACGTCAGGTCCACCCGGGCCACCTGGGTGTCGGCCGGCAGCGGGGTGACCCGCAGCTCGCCCAGTTCGGCGGCCAGGTCGGCGTCGTTTCGGGCGAAGTTCTGCCAGGCCAACAGCACCTGAACCAACGGGTGGTGAGTCAGGCTGCGGGCGGGGTTCAGCCGGTCCACCAGCACCTCGAACGGCACGTCCTGGTGCTCGTAGGCGGCCAGGCTGCGCTGGCGCACTTGGGCCAACACCTCCGCGACGGTCGGATCACCACCCAGATCGACCCGCAGCACCAAGGTGTTGACGAAGAATCCCACCAGTTCGTCCAGCGCGGGGTCGCGCCGCCCGGCGATGGGGAACCCGACGGCGACATCGCTGCTGGCGCTCAGCTTGGCCAGCAGTACCGCCAGGGCGGTCTGGATCACCATGAAGCTGGTCGCATTGTGCTCACCGGCCAACTGGGCGATCCGCTGCTGCAACTCCGCCGGCCACTGCACCGACACCCTGGCGCCGCGATAGTCGGCCACCGGCGGATAGGGCCGATCGGTGGGCAGCGCAAGGCGCTCGGGCATCCCGGCCAGGGCCCGCTCCCAGTAGGCCAGCTGCGCACCGATGCGGCTGTGGCTGTCGGTCAGATCACCGAATTGCGCGCGCTGCCACAAGGTGTAGTCGACGTACTGCACCGGCAGCGGCGCCCAACCTGGGGGCTGGCCGACGCACCGGCTGGCATAGGCGAAACCCAGATCGCGCACCAGCGGCGCGATTGACCAGCCGTCGGCAGCGATGTGGTGCACCACGGCCACCAGCACGTGCTGACGGTCGTCGATGCGGAAAAGCCGCGCGCGCAACGGAATTCGCGTTGCCAGGTCAAACGGCTCGCGCACCGCGGTGCCGACGGCATCCTTCAGCCGGCTCTCCGGCCATCCGGTCGCGTCGATGATCTCCCAACCGAATTCGGCCCTTTCGACCGGCATCACCAGCTGTTGGGGAATCCCGTCCACCGCCGGGAACAGCGTGCGCAGGCTCTCGTGGCGGGCCACCACATCGGCCAGCGCCGCGCGCAGTGCCTCGAGGTCCAGACGCCCCTCCAGTTGCAAGGCGACGGCCATGTTGTAGACCGGCGACGGCCCCTGCAATTGATCGATGATCCACAACCGGTTCTGCGCAAACGACAGCGGAATGACCGCGGGCCGCTCCATCGGCCCCAACGGCTCGAGCCGACTCGTGCCCGCACCGATGCGCGGCGCCAACTGGGCCACCGTGGGCGCCTCGAACAATGCCCGCACCTCGACGTCGGTATCGAGTGCGGTATTGACCGCGGCGACCACCCGCATCGCTGACAGCGAATCCCCGCCCAGCTCGAAGAAGGATTCGTCGACACCCACCCGCGGCAGTCCGAGGACCTGGGCGTAGATGGTCGCCAGAATCTCTTCGACGGCGCTGGAGGGCGCGCGGTAATGCTCGACATCGCCGTACTCCGGAGCGGGCAATGCGCGCCGGTCGAGCTTGCCGTTGACCGTCAACGGCAACGCGTCCAGCACCACCACCGCGGCCGGCACCATGTAGGCGGGCAACCGCTCCGCGAGTGCACTGCGCAACCCGGCCGGGTCTGCGGTCCCCGTGATATAGCCGACCAGGCGTTTGTCGCCGGGTCGATCCTCCCGGGCGATCACCGCCGCCTGCGTGACACCTTCCATAGCGGCCAACGCCGCCTGGACTTCGCCCAGCTCGATGCGATACCCGCGGATCTTAACCTGCTCATCCGCCCGACCGAGATACCGCAACTGGCCGTCACCGCCCCAGCACACCAGGTCCCCGGTGCGATACATGCGGTGCCCCAGCGTCCCCTCGCCGCCGAACGGACAGGCCACAAACCGCGATGCGGTCAGGGCGGGCCGACGCCAGTACCCCAATCCCAGGGTCGTGCCAGCGATGTACAACTCACCGACCACACCGGCCGCCACCGGTCGCAGCCAGGAATCCAGCACGAACAATGCCGCACCCGGCAGCGTCGAGCCGATTGGCGGCGCTCCAGAACCAGCCGTCAACGGCGCGGTGTAAGTCACGTCCACCGTCGCCTCTGTCGGGCCGTATTTGTTGATCATCACCCGCCCCGGTGCCGCCCACCGGTCGACCAGGTCGGCTGGGCAGACTTCGCCGCCCACGAGCAAGGCCACCGACTCCAAGCCGTCCGGCGGTACCGCACCTGCAGCCGAAGGGGTCAGGCCCAACACATCGACCCGTTCGGACACCAACAGGTCGTGCAGCTCGGTCGGCGAGTTGGTAATCGGCTCGGGAACGACCACCAACCGCCCACCGGGTAAGAGCGCGCCCCAGATCTCCAAGACCGAGAAGTCGAACGACAGAGAGAACCACTGCGTCCACACTCCGGGGCGTCGCAGGCGGGCGTCTAGTGAACCGATGTACTGGATCACGTTGCGATGGGTGATGGCCACGCCCTTGGGGACACCGGTGGTGCCCGACGTGTAGATGATGTAGGCGACGTAGTCAGGGGCCGGCGCCGGCAACGGCGTACCCGGATACGCCGCGGTTGCGGGGCCGTCGATGTCGATGACCGCCACGTCGTGCCCGGCCAACCGTTCTCGCAGCGCCCGGGTGGTGATCGCGGCGACCGGCGCGGCGTCGTCGAGCATGAACTCGATCCGGGTCGCCGGCAAACCCGGGTCGATCGGCACATACGCCGCCCCTGCTTTGAGGACGGCCAGAATCGCCACGATCGATTGCTCGGAGCGGGGAAACAGCAACGCCACACAGCTGCCCGGGCGCACGCCACGGTGGGCCAAGAGACGCGCCAGCCGGTTGGCGGCCTCCTCGAGCTCCCGGTACGTCATCGCACGTTTCTCGCAGGTCAGCGCGACCGCGTCGGGTGTGCGCAGCGCTTGAGCGGCGAACAACTCGGGAAGCGACAGCGCCGCGGCAGCCGGCAACGGAAGGTCCAACACCGCCCGGTTGCCCCACTTCTCCAGCCGGGCGTGCTCAGCGGCGTCGAGCAGATCCACCGACGACAACCGCTGCCCCGGATCGGCGGTCAGCGATGTCAACACCCGCTCGAACCGCTCGATCAACAGCTGGATGCTGCCCGCGTCGAAGACATCGGTGCGAAACTCCACCGCCCCGCCGATCCCGGCGGGCTCACCGGCCTCGGTCCAACGCTCACCGAGCGAAAACGTCAGGTCCATCCGGGCGGTGTGGGTATCGGCCGGCAACGAGCTGACCCGCAGATCACCCAGGGCCAAGCCGGCCGCCGGGTCGATGTCCTGCCCACTGAAGTTCTGCCAGGCGAACAACACCTGAACCAGCGGGTGATGATTCAGCGCCCGAGTCGGGTTGAGTCGCTCGACCAGCACTTCGAACGGCACGTCTTGATGCTCGTAGGCGGCCAGGCTGCGCTGCCGCACCTGGGCCAACACCTCGGCAACGGCGGGATCGCCGCCGAGATCCGCGCGCAACACCAGCGTGTTGACAAAGCAACCCACCAGGCCGTCCAGCGCGGGGTCGCCGCGGCCCGCGATCGGGAAACCCACCGCCACGTCGGTGCTGCCGCTCAACTTGGCCAGCAGCACCGCCAATGCCGCCTGCATCACCATGAAGCTGGTCGCATTGTGCTCGGCGGCCACCCGGGCAACCCGTTGTTGCAACGCTGCGGGCCAGTCCACGACCACCTTGTCGCCGCGATAATCGGCCACCGGCGGATAGGGCCGATCGGTGGGCAACTGAATCCGCTCGGGCATCCCGGCCAGCGCCTGCTCCCAATACGCCAACTGCCCGGCGATGCGACTGTCACCATGGTCGAGATCACCCAGCTGCGCGCGCTGCCACAGGGTGTAGTCGACATACTGCACCGGCAACGGCGACCACCCCGGAGCCTGCCCCACGCACCTGGCGGCATACGCCATACCCAGATCACGCACCAGCGGCCCGATAGACCAGCCGTCGGCGGCGATGTGGTGCAGCACCGCCACCAGCACGTGCTCTACCTCGTTGATCCGGAAAAGCCTTGCCCGCAAAGGGATCTGGACGCCCAGATCGAACGGTTCACGCACCAGGGCGCCGATGGCCTGCGGCAACCGGTCGGCCGCCCAGCCGGTGGTGTCGACCATCTGCCAGCCGACGTCGGCCTGCTCGGGAGGCACCACCACCTGCCGCGGAGCACCGTCCACCGTCGGGAATAGCGTGCGCAAGCTCTCATGCCGGGTCACCACGTCAGCGACGGCTGCCCCCAAAGCGTCGGCCTGCAGCGGCCCGTCCAGCCGGAACCCGACCGCCATGTTGTACACCGGCGAAGGGCCCTGCAGCTGGTCGATGAACCACAACCGGTTCTGGGCAAACGACAACGGCACCACCGCGGGCCGCTGCACCGGAGCCAGCGGCTTGGACCGGGCCCCGCCGGCGCCGAGGCGCTGCGCCAACTGGGCCACGGTGGGCGCCTCGAACAACGTGCGCACCACCAGCCCGGCATCGAGCGTGGTGTTGACTGCGGCGACCAACCGCATGGCCGACAGCGAATCGCCACCCAAGTCGAAAAACGACTCGTCGACGCCGACTCGCTCCAGCCCCAGCACCTGGGCGTACATGCCCGCCAACAGGTCTTCGACGGCGCTGGCCGGAGCGCGGTACTGACCGCCCTCGTGATACTCCGGTGCCGGCAAGGCGCGGGTGTCGAGTTTGCCGTTGACGGTCAGCGGCAGGTCATCGAGTACCACCACCGCGGCGGGAACCATATACGCGGGCAGCCGCTCGGCGAGCCGGGCGCGCAGGTCACCCGGGTCCGCGGTGCCGGTCACGTAGGCCACCAGCCGTTTCTCACCGGGACCGTCCGCACGGGCGACCACCGCCGCCTGCTGCACCCCGTCCAGCCCGGCCAGTGCGGCCTGGACTTCACCGAGCTCGATGCGATACCCGCGGATCTTGACCTGCTCGTCGGCCCGGCCCAGATAGACCAGCTGCCCATCGGGGCCCCAGCGCACCACGTCCCCCGTGCGGTACATGCGCTGCCCCACGCCACCGAATGGGCAGGCCACGAACCGCGAAGCGGTCAGCCCGGCCCGCCCGACATACCCGTACGCCAACCCGGTACCGGCGACGTACAACTCACCCGCCACACCGACGGGCACCGGCTGCAACAACCTGTCCAGCACGAAGAAGCCGAGATGGGCCAGCGGCACCCCGATCGGGCTGACGCTGCGGTCCACGTCGGCGGCGGCGATCTCGCGGAACGAGGCGTGCACCGTCGTCTCGGTGATGCCGTACATGTTGACCAGCCGCGGTGATTCCCGGTGGCGGTCCAGCCACGTCCCGAGACGCTGCGGCTCCAGCGGCTCCCCGCCGAACACCACCGTCTGCAGCGTCAGCCGGTCTGG
Source organism: Mycobacterium sp. NGS66 (assembly GCF_059812225.1). NCBI lineage: Bacteria > Bacillati > Actinomycetota > Actinomycetes > Mycobacteriales > Mycobacteriaceae > Mycobacterium > Mycobacterium sp. NGS66. The sequence goes on from NZ_JCALCG010000008.1 coordinate 30,012, forward strand.
CTCGGGTGCTCGGGTATCCGCGCTTTGCAGGGCGTAAAACGCCGACGGTGTCTGACTCAACATGCTGACCTGCTCGGCGATCAGCAAGGCGTGCAGGTCTTCCGGCGATCGGACCACGGATTCGGGCACCACCACCAACCGGCCGCCGTGCAGCAGCGCACCGAAGATCTCCCACACGGAGAAGTCGAAGGCATAGGAGTGACACTGCGTCCAGACCTGGCGCGTCAGCTCGGCGTCGGCGTTCAGCGACGCCAGCAGCCGGATTACGTTCTGGTGCGCGACGGCCACACCCTTGGGAATCCCGGTCGTGCCCGACGTATAGATCAGGTAGGCGATGTCGTCGGGCGCCGGCGATGGCCGCGACGGCGGCGCGGTGCCGGTTCGTCCGGTGATCGCCGTGTTCCCGACGTCGACGACGGCCAGCCGCGTGCCGTCCAGGCGGTCGGCGAGATCCGCGGTGGTGACCGCGGCAACCGGCGCGGCGTCGGCGACCATGAACTCGATCCGCGCCGCCGGGTGCGCCGGATCGATCGCCAGATATGCGGCCCCGCTCTTGAGCACCGCCAAGATGGCCACCACCGCCTCGGCCGAACGTGGCAATAACAGCGCCACACAGTTGCCGGGCCGGGCCCCCCGGGCAACGAGCGCGTGCGCCAGCCGGTCAGACGCTTCGTCGAGTTCGCGATACGTCATCGAGCGGCCGTCGCACGTCAGCGCCAACGCCTCGGGGGCGCGCGCCACCTGTGCGGCAAAAGCCGCCGGGATCGACATCGACGGGGCCGCCGGCTGGGCCAGCACCGAGCGGTTACCGATCTGGTCCAGGTAGGCATGCTCATCGGCATCCAGCACGTCCATCGACGACAGCCGGCGCCGCGGATCGGCGGTCATGATCTCCAACACCCGCCGCAATCGCTCGGTCAGCGTCCCAATGCTTTTCGCGTCGAACACATCCGTGCGGAACTCGACTGCTCCACCGATTCCGGCGGGTGCCCCGGCGTCGGTCCAGCGTTCGGCCAGTGAGAAGGTCAAGTCCACGCGGGCCGTGCGCGTGTCAATGGGCAACGAGCTGACCTGCAGGTCCCCTAATGCCAACCCGGTGGCCGGGTCGCCGGCGAAGTTCTGCCAGGCGAACATCACCTGGACCAGCGGGTGATGGTTCAGCGATCGCGTCGGGTTGAGCCGCTCGACCAGCACTTCGAATGGCACGTCTTGATGCTCGTAGGCAGCCAGGCTGCGCTCGCGCACCTGAGCCAACACCTCGGCAAGGGTGGGGTCGCCGTCCAGGTTGACCCGAAGCACCAGGGTGTTGACGAAGAAGCCCACCAAGTCGTCCAGCGCTGGATCGCGCCGGCCGGCGATCGGGAACCCCACTGTGACGTCGGCGCTGCCGCTGAGCTTGGCCAGCAACACCGCTAACGCCGCCTGCAGGACCATGAAGCCGGTCGCGTCGTGCTCGCGGGCCATCCGAGCAACCCGCTGCTGCAATTGCGCCGGCCAGTCGACGGCCACGCTGGCGCCGCGATAGTCAGCGACCGGCGGATACGGCCGATCGGTGGGCAGCTCGATGCGCTCCGGCAGCCCCGCCAGCGCAGCTTCCCAATACGCCAGCTGGGCGGCGATGCGGCTGTCCCCGTCGTCGAGGTCGCCGAACTGCGCCCGCTGCCACAGCGTGTAGTCGACGTACTGCACCGCCAACGGCGTCCAGCCGGGGCCCCGCCCGGCACACCGGCCGGTGTACGCCAGCCCCAGATCACGCACCAGCGGGGTGATCGACAAACCGTCGGCGGCGATGTGGTGCACCACCGCCACCAGCACATGCTCGTCGTCGGCAACACGGAAAAGCCTTGCCCGCAACGGGATTTCCGATGCCAGGTCAAACTTGTGGCGGGTGCATTCTTCGATCGCTTCGGATAGCCGAGCGGGCGACCAGCCGGTGGCATCGACCACCTGCCAACCAAACTCGGCCCGCTCAACCGGCATCACCAGCTGCCGAGGTATCCCGTCGACGGCGGGGAACGCCGTGCGCAGGCTTTCGTGACGGCCCACCACATCGGCCAGCGCCGCACCCAGCGCGTCGGCGTCCAGCCGCCCGCCCAGCCGCAACGCGACGGCCAGGTTGTACACCGGCGACGGGCCCTGCAGCTGGTCGATGAACCACAACCGGTTCTGGGCAAACGACAACGGCACCACCTCGGGGCGCTGCATCGCCACCAAGGGCTCCAGTCCGCTGCCAGTCCCGCTCACGTGAGACGCCAGCTGGGCCACCGTCGGCGCCTCGAACAAGGTGCGCACCGAAAGATCGGTATCCAGGACGGTATTGATCGCAGCGATCACCCGCATCGCCGACAGCGAATCGCCACCCAGGTCGAAGAACGAGTCCTCCACCCCCACCCGATCCACGTTGAGGACTTCGGCGTAAATACCGGCCAGAATTTCCTCGACGTTGTTGGCCGGGGCTTGGTAGCGGTCGGCATCGGTGTATCCGGGCGCGGGCAGGGCCCGCCGGTCGAGTTTGCCGTTGATGGTCAGCGGCAGGGCGTCGAGCACCAGGACCGCGGTCGGCACCAGGTACGCCGGCAGTCGCTCGGCCAGCGTCGCGCGCGCGGCGGCCGGGTCGGCCGTGCCAGTGATATAGCCCACCAGTCGCTTGTCGCCGGGGCGGTCTTCGCGGGCGATCACCGCCGCCTGATCCACCCCGTCCAACGCAGCCAATGCGGCCTGGACTTCGCCGAGCTCGATGCGGTACCCGCGGATCTTCACCTGCTCGTCGGCCCGGCCCAGATACACCAGCTGCCCATCGGCACCCCAGCGCACCAAGTCGCCGGTGCGATACATCCGCTGACCCGCCACTGCGCCCGTTTCCGGCCCGGCGAACGGACACGCCACAAACCGCGATGCGGTCAGCCCGGCCCGCCGCACATAGCCACAGGTAAGTCCGGTGCCCGCCACGTACAACTCGCCGACGACGCCGATTGGCACCCGCCGCAGGCCCGCATCCAGCACGAACAACGCCGCGCCGGGCACTGGAGCACCGATGGGAACCGCGCCGCGACCCGGCCGCATCGGTGCGCTGATCGAGGCGTACACGGTGGTCTCGGTCGGGCCGTAGCCGTTGACCATCACCCGTCCCGCCGCCCACCGGTCCACCACCTCAACCGGGCAAGCCTCCCCGGCCACCATCAACCCAACCGAGTCCAAGCCCTGCGGGGAAAGCATCCCGAGCGCCGAGGGGGTCTGGCTCAACACGCTGACGCGTTCGGCAATCAGCAAGGCGTGCAGGTCTTCTGGGACGCGTGTCACCGATTCCGGCACCACCACCAACCGGCCGCCATGCAGCAGCGCACCCCAGATCTCCCAGACCGAGTAGTCGAACACCAGGGAATGACACTGGGTCCAGACCTCTCCCGGCGCGAGCGGCAGGCCGACGTCGAGCGAGTCGAACAACCGGGTCACGTTGTAGTGCGTGACGGCCACTCCCTTGGGAACCCCGGTCGTCCCCGAGGTGTAGATCAGGTAGGCGATGTCGTCGGGAGCGGGTGCCGGCAACGCGGTACCGGGCTGGGCGGCGATACGTGGGTCGTTCGCATCGATGACCGTCAGGCCGTACCGGGCCAGCCGGTCCGCCAGCGCGGCGGTGGTGACAGCCGCGATCGGTGCTGCATCGCCGAGCAGGAATTCGATGCGGGCCGCCGGCACCGCCGGGTCGATCGGCAGATAGGCCGCCCCGGTCTTGAGCACCGCCAAAATGGCCACGATCGCCTCAGCCGAACGCGGCAACAGCAGGGCGACGCACTCGCCTGGGCCGACCCCCTGCCCGGCCAGCAGATGGGCCAACCGATTGGAGGATTCGTCGAGTTCGCGGTAGGTGATTGAGCGGTCTTCGAAGGTAAGCGCTGCCGCTTCCGGAGTGCGGGACACCTGCGCGGCGAAAACCACCGGAATCGAGGCCGTCGGTGGCACCGGACAGGCCAACACCGCCCGGTTGCCGATCATGTCCAGGTGGGTGTGTTCGGCCGCGTCGATCAGGTCTACCGAGGACAACCGCCGGGCCGGGTCGGCGGTCAGCGTGACCAGCACCCGCCGCAATCGCTCGATCAGCGCCTCGATGCTGGCCGCATCGAACACATCTGTCCGAAACTCCACGCTGCCGCCGATCCCGGCGGGTTCCCCGGCGTCCGTCCAGCGTTCAGCCAACAGGAACGACAGGTCCATGCGGGCAGTGCGGGTATCTACCGGCAGTCTGGTGACCTCGAGATCGCCCAACTGCAAACCGGCGGCCGGGTCACCGGCGAAGTTCTGCCAGGCCAACAGCACCTGGACCAGCGGGTGGTGGCTGCGGCTACGCGCCGGGTTGAGCCGCTCGACGAGTACCTCGAAGGGCACGTCTTGATGGTCGTAGGCGGTCAGGCTGCGCTGCCGTACTTGAGCCAACACCTCGGCCAGAGTGGGATCACCAGAGAGATCCACTCGCAACACCAAGGTGTTGACGAATGCCCCCACCAGCTCGTCGAGCGTCGGCTCGCGCCGACCGGCAATCGGAAACCCTACGGCCACATCGGAATTGGCACTGATCTTGGACAGCAGCACCGCCAGGGCGGCCTGCATGACCATGAACCCGGTTGCGTCGTGCTCGCGGGCCACCCGAGCTACCTGCCGCTGTAGCTGCGCGGGCCAGTCGACGGGCACGCTGGCGCCGCGATAGTCGGCGACCGCCGGATACGGCCGATCCGTCGGCAGCTCGATCCGCTCGGGCAGCCCGGCCAGGATCTTCTCCCAGTAAGCCAGCTGCCCCGCAATGGGACTGAGCGGATCCTGCAGGTCACCCAGCTGTTCGCGCTGCCACAGCGTGTAGTCGACATACTGAACCGCCAGCGGCGCCCAGCGGGGGGCTTGTCCCGTGCACCGGTAGGCATAGGCCACCCCAAGATCACGCACCAGCGGGGTGATCGACAAGCCGTCGGCAGCAATGTGGTGCACCACCGCCACCAGCACATGCTCGTCGTCGGCAACACGGAAAAGCTGTGCGCGCAAAGGGATTTCGGACGCCAGGTCAAACGCGTGGCGCGTGCACTCGCCGATCGACTCCTCCAGCCGGCCCGCCGACCAGCCGGTGGCATCCACCACCTGCCAACCAAAGTCAACTCGCTCAACCGGCACCACCACCTGCCGCGGTGTCCCGTCGCACGCCGGGAACACGGTACGCAAGCTCTCGTGACGGGCCACCACATCGCGCACGGCGGCACCCAGCGCGTCAGCGTCCAGCCGTCCGCCCAGCCGCAACGCGACGGCCATGTTGTACACCGGCGAAGGGCCCTGCAACTGATCGATGAACCACAACCGGTTCTGGGCAAACGACAACGGCACCACCTCGGGGCGCTCCACCGCCACCAACGGCTCGAGCCGATGGGCGGCCGCGCCGATTCGGGGAGCCAGCTGGGCCACCGTCGGTGCCTCGAACAAGGCACGCACCGACACACCGCCGCCCACGGATTTGTTGATCGCAGCGATGACTCGCATCGCCGACAACGAATCCCCACCCAGGTCGAAGAACGAGTCTTCGACCCCGACGCGGTCGATGCCGAGGACCTGGGCGTAAATACCGGCCAGGAGCTCTTCGATGGCGGTTGCCGGGGCGCGGTAACGCTCGGCGTCCCCGTATTCCGGCGGCGGCAAGGCCCGCCGGTCGAGCTTGCCGTTGACGGTCAGCGGCAGCGCGTCGAGCGCCACGATCGCGGCGGGGACCATATACGCCGGCAGCCGCTCGGCCAGGTTCGCGCGCGCGCCGGCCGGGTCGGCGGTGCCGGTGATGTAGCCCACCAGCCGCTTGTCGCCGGGCCGGTCTTCGCGCGCCATCACGGCCGCCTGATCCACCCCGTCCAGCTCCGCCAAAGCGGCCTGGACTTCACCGAGCTCGATGCGATACCCGCGAATCTTCACCTGCTCGTCGGCCCGGCCCAGATACACCAGCTGCCCATCGGCACCCCAGCGCACCAAGTCGCCGGTGCGATACATCCGCCGCCCCGGCACTTCGGGCACGGTGAACGGACACGCCACAAACCGCGACGCAGTCAATCCCGCACGGCGGGCGTACCCATACGCCAACCCGCCCCCGGCCAGGTACAGCTCACCGACCACGCCCGCGGGCACCTGGCGCAGTCCCGCATCCAGGACAAACGCTGCCGCCGCGGGTACCGGCGCACCGATCGGCACGGTCCCGTTCGTCACCGATTGCGCCTCTAGCGGCGCGCTGACCACCGCATACACCGTGGCCTCGGTCGGGCCGTAGGCGTTGATCATCACCCGCCCCGGCGCCCATCGATCAACCACGTCCACCGGGCAGGCCTCACCAGCGACGATCAACGCCGCCGAACCCAGACCGTCGGGCGACAGCACCCCCACCGCCGACGGCGTCTGACTCAACACGCCAACTTGCTCGGCAACCAGCAACGCATGGAAATCCTGCGGCGAGCCGGCCACCTCGTCAGGCACCACCACCAGCCGCCCGCCGTGCAGCAGCGCACCGAAGATCTCCCACACCGATACGTCGAATACCAGCGAATGCCATTGCGACCACACTTGTCCGGGTCCCGTGGGCAGCCGGTCATCCACCGAGGTGAGGAACTCGGTGACGCTGCGGTGGCTGACCGCCACCCCTTTGGGCACCCCGGTGGTCCCGGAGGTGTAAATCAGATACGCCACGTCGTCCGGCGCCGGCACCGGCAGATCGGTGCACGGCTGAATGCCGACGGATAGATCGGTGACGTCGAGCACCGGGACGTCAGCCCCGTCCAGCCGCGAGTGCAGCTCCGCGGTGCTCAGCACCGCCACCGGGGTGGCATCCGCCACCATGAACGCGGCGCGTGCCGATGGCAGCGCGGGGTCGATCGGCACATACGCGGCCCCGGTCTTGAGTACCGCCAGGATGGCCATGATCGCCTCGGCCGACCGCGGCAACAACAACGCGACGCACTGCCCCGGACCCGCGCCGAGGCCGGCCAACACGTGCGCCCACCGGGACGATGCCTCGTCAAGCTCGCGGTACGTCAACGAGCGGCCGGCATACGTCACCGCGACCGCCTCCGGCGTGCGCACCACCTGCGAGGCAAACAACTGCGGAATCGACCGCGCGGCGGAGCCCGGCACTGGCTGCTTCAATGCCGCCCGATTGCCCCATTCGTCCAGCCCGGCATGCTCGTCGTCGTCAAGCAGGTCGATCGACAACAACCGCCGGCTGGCGTCGGCGGTCATGCTGACCAGCACCTGTTCCAGCGTCTTGAACAGCGACTCGATCCTGGCCGCGTCGAACACGTCGGTGTCGTATTCGACGCGAATGCCCAGCTCGTGACCCGGAATCGCCGCCACCGTCAGCGGGTAATGCGTCGATTCGTGCAGCGCGAACTCGGTGATGGTCAACTCGTGATCGCCCACCAACTCAGCGGTGTCTACCGGGTAGTTTTCGAAGACGAACAAGGTGTCGAACAGCTGGTCGTTACCGGCGACGCGGTGAATCTCGGCCAGGGCCAGATGCTGGTGCTCCACGGTGTGGTTGTGAGCGCCTTGCAGCTGATCCAGCAGAGCCCCGACAGAGGTCGCCCCGCTGACGCGCGCTCGCACCGGCACGGTGTTGATCAGCAGGCCCACCATCGAGTCGGCACCGGCCAACTCCGCCGGCCGGCCCGACACCGCGGTGCCGAAGGCCACGTCGTGCTGGCCGGTCAGCCACATCAGCACCTGCGCCCAGCCGGCCTGCAGGACGATGTTGACGGTGGTGTGCTGCGCGCGGGCCAGCTCGCTGACGGCGCGGGTGGTCTCCTTGGACAACCACAACGTGGTGACGTCTCGCCGCCCCAGCCGCGACCGGCCGGTCGGACTCACCAATGCCGGGGCATCGAAATCTGCCAGCACCTCACGCCAGGCCGCCTGTGCAGCAGCGCGATCCCGCCCGGCCAACCACTCCACGAAGCGGCGATACGGCGCGGCCGGCGGCAGCCGGCGACCGTAATAGCAGGCGAAGATTTCGTCCAACAGGATTGGCAGTGACCACCCGTCGAGCACGATGTGGTGATTGGTCAACACCAACCGGTGCCGATCGTCTGCGGTGCGGATCAGCACCGCGCGAAACGACGGCGGGTCGGCCAGATCGCAGACCACGACGCGTTCGGCGGCACAGATCTCCTGGACCCATTCGTCGACATCCAAGTCGGCGCCGTCCAAGTCGATATACCGCCACGGAATCACCGGACGGGCGGGAATGACCTGCACCGGCTCGTCGAATTGGGTGCAGAACCGGGCGGCCAGGTTCGGATGGCGATTGACCACGGTGTGTAGCGCCTCGCGCAGCCGATGTTGATCGAGGGCGCCGGTCAAGGCGATGTCGAGCTGCACCGCGTATACGTCGTCACCGGGCCCTTGGGCGGTGCTGGCGTGAAACAGCAGCCCCTGCTGCAGCGGGGTCAGTGGCAGCACGTCGGCGATGCGGTCATGCTGCTGCAGTTCGTCGAGTTGCTGCTGGCTCAACCGGGCCGGGGCGACATCCGACGGCGTCAACCCGCCGCCGCCATTGCGCACATGCACACAGATCCCGGTCAGGGCCTCGAACCACAACCGGCCCAGCCGGCTGATCTGCTCGCTGTCGATGGCCGAAGGCGCCCACGACCAGTCGGCGTGCAGGCGGGGGCCGCTGTCGGTATCGACGGTGCCGGCCGTGAGTTCGACGGTGTGCGGTAGCGGAATGGCCGCGGCCACCCCGCTCACCAATAGCCCGTCCTGACACAACCGCCAGACATCGTCGGAAACGTCGTCTCCGGCGCCCAACCGGCCCAGATAGTTGAATCCGATCACCGGCTCGGGCCCGGCGAGCTCAACCTCGTCGTTGAGGTAACGCAGCAGACCGTAGCTCAGCGGGTCCGGCAGGGCGCGCAGCTGCTCTTTGGCACTCTTGAGCAGCGCCCCCAACGCGGCCTGGCCCTCCACCACGTGCGTCCAGCCCAGCCCACCGACCAGCAGCGACGCCGGGTATTTGGTGGTGAACCAGCCCACGGTGTGGGACAAATTCACGTCGGGGGCCAGCTCCTCGTGGCGTCCGTGGCTCTCCACGTCGATGCCGATCGGCGCCGCACCGCCGCCCACTAGCTCCGCGACCGCCAACGCGAATGCGATCAACAAGACCTCGTGCACGCCGGCGTGAAAGGCCGCGGGCACGTCACCAAGCACCATGCGCGTCGTCTCCGCGTCCAGCGACAACGACAGGTGACCGGCCGTGGCGAAGGTATCGACGTCCGGCTGGGCCGCCGGGAACACCGCGGGAGCCACGGCCACCTGCCGCCACGCCTCGGCCAGCGCAACGACTTCCGGCCGGTGGGCGTGCTCCGCCAGCAACGCGGACCACCGGGCAAACGACGTGCCGACCACCGGCAAGCCGATCGGCTGCCCGCTGCGATGCTGAATCCAGGCGACATTGAGGTCCTCCAGCAAAATTCGCCAGGACACCCCGTCGATCGCCAAATGATGAATTATCAACGCCAACTGGCCCGTCGACCTGGCCCACAGCGCGCTCAGCATCACCCCCTCGGCCGGGCTCAACCGAGACCGCGCCTCGACCAACGCCGCACGGGACAGCTCATCCACGGCGTGCAGACAGTCGCCGGCGTCCACCGACGCCGCCTCGGGCACGGTCAGCGACCACCCCCCGGGCCCGTCGTCGACGCGCAACCGCAACATGGCATGCCGGTGCAACAGCGCCTGCAACACCACGACCACGTCGGCTTCCGTCACGCCCGCGGGCGCCTGCACGATCACCGTCTGGTTGAACTGCTCGACCGGTCCGCCGATGTCCTGCAGCCAGCGCATCAGCGGCGTCGCGACTATCGGGCCAATGCCCTCATCGATCGCGCCTCTTGTACCGTCGGCCAATCCGACCACCCGGGCCAGCCGGGCCACCGTCTGCTCGACGAAGACATCGCGCGGCCGAAACAGCAGGCCGGCCGCCCGGGCCCGAGCGACCACCCGCATCGACAAGATGCTGTCCCCGCCGAGCTCGAAGAACGACTCGTCGACCCCGACCCGTTGCAGTCCCAGCACCTCGGCGTAGATACCGGTCAAGATCTCTTCGGTGGGGGTGGACGGTGCCCGGTAATGATCGCGGTCCTGGTATTCGGGTGCGGGCAGCGCGCGGGTGTCGAGTTTGCCATTTGCCGTCAGCGGCAGAGCGTCAAGGACCACCACCGCGGCCGGCACCATATACGCCGGCAACCGCTCGGCCAGCTTCGCGCGTGCGGTTGCCGGGTCGACGGTCCCGGTGACATACCCGACCAAGCGTTTGTCGCCGGGGCGATCTTCGCGGGTGATCGCCGCGGCCTGTCCAACGCCGTCCAGCCCAGCCAGTGCAGCCTGGACTTCACCCAGCTCGATGCGATATCCGCGGATCTTGACCTGCTCGTCGGCACGGCCGACGTACCGCAACTGTCCGTCAGCACCCCAATACACCAAGTCCCCGGTGCGGTACATGCGGGTTCCGGTGCCGCCGAACGCGCACGCCACAAACCGCGAGGCCGTCAACCCCGCGCGGCCGGCATACCCATATGCCACTCCGGCGCCGGCCACATACAACTCACCGACCACACCCGCCGGCACCGGATGCAACCATCCGTCCAGCACGAATAACGCCGCCCCGGGAACCGGCGACCCGATGGGCACGGTGCCGTCGACCTGCGACGCCTGCAACGGTGCACTGAACGTCACGACCATCGACGTCTCGGTCGGCCCGTAGGCGTTCAGCATCACCCGCCCCGGCGCCCACCGATCCACCACCTCAACCGGGCACGGCTCACCGGCCACGATCAATGCCATGCTGTCCAGCCCCTGCGGCGAGAGCATGCCAACCGCAGACGGCGTGCGGACCAGCGCGCTGACCCGCTCGGCTACCAACAAGGCGTGAAAGTCTTCCGGCGAATTGGCCACTTCGTCGGGCACCACCACCACCCGGCCGCCACGCAGCAGCGCACCGAACATCTCCCACACGGACGCGTCGAAGCCATGCGAATGGCACTGCGTCCAGACTCCCTGCGGGAGATAGTTGTCCGTCACCTGCAGTAGTTGGGTCACGTTGCCGTGGCCGACGGCCACCCCCTTGGGGACGCCGGTCGTGCCCGAGGTGTAAATCAGGTAGGCGATGTCGTCGGCCGCGGGTGCCGGCAAAGCGGTGCATGGATAGGTCTCGACGAGGCGGTCATCGACATCGATCACGGCCACATCGCGTCCGTCCAGCCGAGATCGAAGTTCTGCCGTCGTGACCGCGGCCACCGGTGCGGCGTCGGCGACCATGAATTCCACGCGTGCATCGGGGTGCGCCGGGTCGATGGGCACATAGGCCGCGCCGGCCTTGAGTACCGCCAGGATCGCCACGACTGCCTGCGTCGACCGTGGCAACAACAGCGCCACGCACCGACCCGGACCCGCCCCTTGGTCCACCAAAAGATGCGCTAACCGGTTGGCCGCCTCGTCGAGCTCCTGGTAAGTCAGCGAGCGGCCATTGCAGCTGATTGCGACGGCATCGGGCGTGCGCGCCACCTGCTCAGAAAACAGCGACGGAACCGATACGGCCGTGGTGGCCGCCCGCGTTAGCGCCCCGCGGTTACTCCACTGCATCAGCCGGGCATGCTCGGCGTCGACGAGTAGCTCCAGCGATGACAGCCGCCGTCCCGGATCGACGGACATCGCCGTCAACAGCCGCTCCAACCGCCCCGCCAGATCAGCCACGTCCAGGTTGGACAAGGGCGGACCAGTACCGGCAGTGCTGAGAATCAGGTCATCGCCGTCGCTGGAAAACAGCAGTCCAAAACCATTGACCAGGCCGCTGTTGGTCAGTGACGCCGATGCCGGGACGCCACCGAATGGGAGGCTGAACCTGGATGGAAGGAAGTTGATGCTCACCCGGTCCGGTGGGGGCGCTCCCGGTCCTAGGCGGCGGGATTTGCGCTCCAGGGCTTGTACCGGAAACCGCTGATGCTGCACCGCTTCCCGGATCCGCGAGTCAACATGGCCGCAAAATGCCGCGACCGTGGAGTCTGGCGACACTTTCAACACCAATGGCACCACCCCGGCGAGCAGCCCAGGCAGCGTCTTGGCCTCCGGAGCCACTCGCCGGCTGACCGGGAAGTCGAGCACCACCTCGGAGTTCGACGGGGACCACCGGCGTATCAAGAGCGCGCAGGCCGCGGTGACGATGGTTGACCGGGGGACATTCCAGGCGCGCGACAACGCCTCAACTCGCCGCAGGACCGCCGCGTCCAACCGAACGGGCGCGGACGGCCAGTCCGGCTTCCCTTCGTCGCCGCCGCCGTGGGGCGCCGAAAAGTGCTCGGTGTCTTCCCCGGGGAGATTCTGGATCCAGTAGTTTTGATCCGTCAGGTAGTCGTCTGACGCTTCGTATTCCGACTCGCAGTCAATTAAGTCCGGCAAGGACCCGAAGCAGGCAGCAGGGATGGGCGTCCCCGAAATGATCGCCGAGTAGATCGCTGCAATTCGCTGGCCAACCAGCGCAATGCCGGAGCCATCGATCACAATGTGATGACAGCACCAAAATAGATAGAATTCATCGGGCCGAACCTGGAATAAAGCGAATTTGAATAGCGGCCCGGTAAACGGCAATGGCGTGCGTTGGATCGATGACGCAATTTCATGGGCGTCTCGCACGGGGTCGTCCGAGGAGCAGAGGTCGTAGTAGGCCACGGTGACATCCGGGTGATCGATCACCCGTTGGAAGACCTGGCCGTCCGCCTCGAAAAAGCCGGCCCTGACCGGTTCGGCCTCGCTTAGTGCCCGGCCGATAGCCCATTCAAGGGCTTCACGTTCGACCGGACCCTCGATCCTCAAGAACAGGCCGAGCTGCCACTCCGTACCCGGTTGAGCCGTCTCGTGCGCAAGCCAGATTTCAAGCTGAGCCCGCGTCAGCGGAAACGCCTGGTCCCCAGGCTCCATAGACTCCCCCAAGTCACCCGGCTTAGTTGTCCGAAACCCGGTCAGCGGGCAGCCTTTCGCGCAGATTCAACGGCCGCATATCGGTCCCGGTCGATGCGGTCCGGTCAGGTAGCATGGTCGGCCCCGCCGCGTACACTCCGCTCGCAGACTGGAAAATCGGCAAAGGCCGGCCACAGATTGTGACGCTCCTCGTTGGTGCCGAAGCCCAAAAGGTTGCCATTGTCGTCGTCGAACGGATTGATGCCCACAGGTTCCCCAAACCGCCTAGTCGAGATGAGTGAAACCGACCCAAACATAGTGGAGGCCCACAGGGCCTGTACCCGTTTTGGGGCAAACATTCCGGTGGAGGTTCCCAAGTCTGGGCGATTGCACCTCGAGCGCCGGTTTCGCAGGCTCTGACGTGCAGCGATGGATGCGTTTGGCGCCGTCGCCCGGCAGGCCTGGGCAGCCCTGATGTCGGCGGTGACCCAGCGCCGGCGGATCAACAGTTACCGCAGCGAAAGCCGTTGAATTAACGGCTTGTTCAATAAATAGCTTTTCCGCGGGCCATCGCCGCTCTAAGTGCGGGCAGCGCTTATCACGCGGCCCTTGAGCCCGAATCGCACCGTAGGGACGGCAGCTTCCCGGACTATGACACCGCGTGATTTGCAGCCGACACGCATGACGCCCAGCGCCATGCCATGCGGCGCGAATGCATTACGATCCCATATCGCGTCGCAAACGACCCGATATGGGGGACGTCAGCATGGTTTACTCATCAAGATTCGGGTTGCGTTCCCCGATGCACTGCAGGTTTGGGATGCCGTCGCGCGGTTCGCCTGCGACGGCAACCACACTCGATGTACCGTCGACGGGTGTTGCGGTCGGCGCGCAGTTGCATGCCTAGCGGCTGAGACGGCGTCGGCTCTGAAACGGGTGGGAGGTTGATGCGGTGGTGGAGCGCGGGGTGCGTGACATTGCGCAGGCGCGATCCCATGTCCCTGACGCGGGGGCCGCAAACGTTGACCAAGGATCTGGCGGCCCAACCGCTTCTTGGCAACGTGGTCCCGGACCTTCAGCCGCCCCGCCAGCACCAAAATCGCGACAGAGACGTCGAAGTCGGGGGTTACCGATTATCAAGGTTTTGAGGCGAGTGTGGGTCCTGCTCGTGATACTCGCCGTGGTCATCGCCGGCGGGTTCGCCGTGTCACGACTGCACGGGATCTTCGGCTCTGAAAAGCGACTTTCCTACGGCGACACCAGAGTCGACGATTCCAAGCCCTTCAACCCCAAGCATCTGAGATATGAGGTCTTCGGAACGGGGAGCACGGCCGACATCAGCTTTTTCGACGGCGATGGTGAACCCCGGCGCCTCAAGAACGCCCGCCTACCCTGGTCGCTGGAATTCGAAATCGGTGCCGCCGCCGCGGTCGGAAATGTCATGGCACAAGGTGATGGCGACACCATTGGCTGCCGCATCTTGGTCGACAACGTGGTCAAATCCGAGAAGACCACGCATGAGACCAACGCGTTTACCTTCTGCCTGCTGAAGGCAGCATGAGCGCATACCCGGTGGAATCGCAGCGGGCCGCGCACCCATTCGGAGCGCGCACGATTTACCGATTCTCCGGCCTGATCATCTTGGGCTGGTTGGCAATAACCGTCTTGGTGACTATCGGAGTCCCGTCGTTGGAGCAGGTCGAGAAAGCGCACTCGCTGTCGTTGACCCCCCCGGACGCACCGGCGTTCAAGGCGATGACCCAGCTGGGCAACGACTTCCACGAAACCAATTCCGACAGCGTGGCAATGATCGTTCTGGAGGGTCAGCGACCTCTGGGCGATGACGCCCACGCTTATTACAATCGCCTGGTTCGTCAGTTGAGAGACGACCGGAAACATGTGCAGCACGTCCATGATTTCTGGGGCGATCCACTCACGGCCGGCGCCGCGCAAAGCACCGATGGTAAGGCCGCATATGTGCAACTGGACCTGACCGGCAGCCCCGGCTCGACTCCGGCGAATGAATCAACCCAAGCCGTCCGTGACATCATTGCGCATTCACCGCCTCCGCCCGGTGTTCAGGCTTATGTCACTGGTCCCGCGGCCATTGTCGCGGACATGGGCAGCAGTGGTGACCGCACCGTCATCATCGTCACGGGTGTCAGTCTTGCCGTCATCCTGATCATGTTGCTGCTCGTCTACCGATCAATCATCACGGTAATTGTTTTGCTGTTGATGGTCGCAATAGAACTGCAGGTGGCGCGCGGAATTGTCGCGTTCTTCGGCGATCGTGGGCTTATTGGGCTCACCACCTTCGCCATCAATCTGGTGGTATCCATCGGAATCGCCGCTGGAACCGACTACGGCATATTCTTTTTCGGTAGATACCACGAGGCGCGCCTGGCAGGTGAGGATCGGGAAACGGCCTTCTACACCACCTATCACGGCGTCTCGAAGGTGGTCTTGGCCTCTGGCTTGACCATCGCCGGGGCTCTTTTCTGCCTCAAGTTCACCCGTTTGCCCCATTTCCAGTCGCTGGCCGTGCCTTGCGCCTTGGGCGTGCTCATTGCGGTCGCCGTCGCCCTCACTCTCGTTCCCGCAGTTATTCATGCCGGGAGCCGGGTGGGCCTATTCGAGCCGAAGCAAAAGGTGTTCGCTCCGGGGTGGCGCCGAATAGGCACATCGATCGTTCGGTGGCCGGCGCCCATCCTCATCGCGAGCTTGGCAGTCGCGCTTATCGGCCTTTTGACGTTGCCGGGATACAAACCCAGCTACAACGACATGAACTATCTGCCCAAGAACATCCCGGCCGCGCAAGGCTTCGAGGCCGCACAGCGACATTTCTCCCAATCGCGGATGATGTCGCCCGAGATCCTCTTGATCGAGGCCGACCACAATTTGGCGAACTCGGCAGACGCGCTGATCTTGAATAAAGTTGCCAAAGGCATTCTTTCGGTCCCCGGCATTTCCCGTGTGCAAGGGTTGACCAGGCCTGAGGGCACCCCCATCGCACACGCGTCAATACCGTTCATGCTCAGCATCCAAAACGCTGCGCAGCTGCAAGTCATGCCATTCCAGCGGGAGCGGATGAATGACATGCTCGCGCAGGCCGACGAGCTGGGCAAAACGATCAACATCATGCAGCGCATGTATGGCCTGATGCAACAGCTCGTGGCCACCACCCATCACATGGTCGGCGAAACGCATGAATTACAAGCAGTTACCGAAGAGTTGCGCGACCATATTGCGGACTTCGAAGATTTCTGGCGGCCGATCCGCTCGTACTTTTACTGGGAAAAGCATTGCTACGATATTCCCATCTGCTTTTCGCTGAGATCTATATTTGATGCCGTCGACGGTGTCGACTTGATCGATGACAATCTGCGGAATCTGGTAACAGACCTTGATCACCTGGACGTGGTGCTACCGCAGCTCGTGACGCAGTTCCCGCCGATGATCGAGACCATGCAGGGCATGCGAAGCATGATGCTGACCATGCACAGCACCATGAGCGGAATCATCAACCAGATGGACCAGGCGGGCGACAACGCGACAGCCATGGGTAAAGCATTCGACGCTTCCAAGAACGACGATTCTTTCTACATCGCTCCGGAGGTCTTCAAGAACGAAGACTTCAAACGGGTGATGAAGATCTTCTTGTCACCGGACGGCAAGGCTGCCCGGATGCTCATCACACAACGGTCCGATCCCGCTTCACCGGAGGGTGTCGCGCGGGTCGACGAAATAAAGAATGCGGCGGAAGAGGCACTCAAGGGGACTCCCCTAGAGGACGCAAAGGTGTACCTCACCGGCACGGCAGCCATTACGAAAGACATCGTGGATGGCTCCAAATATGACCTGATGATCGCCGGAGTCGCTGCCGTCTGCCTGATTTTCATCATCATGCTGATCATGACGCGCAGCTTTATCGCGGCCCTCATTATCGTCGGTACGGTATTGCTGTCGTTGGGCGCGTCGTTCGGCCTGGCCGTTCTGCTCTGGCAGTATTTACTCGGCATCCAAATACACTGGCTCGTCCTCATCATGGCGGTCGTAGTTCTGCTGGCCGTCGGGTCTGACTACAACCTGCTCTTGGTGGCCCGGATGCAAGAGGAAATAGGTGCCGGCATAAAGACAGGCATCATTCGCGCGATGGGCGGTACCGGTAAGGTCGTGACAAATGCGGGCCTGGTGTTCGCGTTCACCATGGCCTCCATGATCGTCAGCGATCTGGTCGTGATCGGTCAGATCGGCACCACCATTGGGCTGGGCCTGCTATTCGACACGTTGATCGTGCGCGCGTTCATGACGCCGTCCATTGCCGCGTTGCTAGGACGATGGTTCTGGTGGCCCCAACGTGTGCGTCCGCGCCCGGCCAGCGCACTACTCCGGCCGATGGGACCCCGTCCATTGGTACGCGCTCTGCTGAGACAGCCGCAATAGGTGCGGAATATCCGGTCGGACGCCCGTATGAGCACCCAGCACCCACGAATTCCTTTCCTAGCGCGGATGATCCGCAAGCTTTCACTGTTGGTCATCTTGGCTTGGGTGGCTTTGACTCTGGTCGTTACCCTGGCGATTCCATCGCTGGAGCAGGTCGGCGAAGAGCATTCGGTACCGCTGAGCCCTCAGGACGCGCCGTCAGTGCAGGCGATGAAGCGCATGGGCACGGACTTCCACGAGTCGAAATCCGACAGTTTCGCGATGGTCGTGTTGGAGGGCGATCGTCCGCTGGGGGAAGACGCTCACACCTATTACGCGAAATTGATTCGTGAGCTGCGAGCCGATACCAAGCATGTCGAACATATCCAGGACTTGTGGGGAGACCGCCTAACGGCCGCCGGAGCGCAAAGCGCCGATCGAAAGGCCGCCTACGCGCAATTGAATCTGGCCGGCAATCAGGGTACGACGTTGGGCCAGGAATCGGTGATGGCCGTCCGGAACATCATTGCGCATTCACCGCCACCCCCCGGTGTCAAAGCCTATGTGACCGGCCCCGCCGCTCTGGTCACGGATCTGCAGGGCAGTGGTAATAAGTCCATCCTGAAAATCACCGCCATAACCGTTGCGATGATTTTCGTGATGCTGTTTCTCGTTTACCGCTCGATCATCACCGTGGTCCTGTTGCTGGTCATGGTCGGTATCGAATTGGGCGCGGCCCGTGGAATCGTCGCTTTTCTCGGCCACAACAATCTGCTGACGCTCTCGACCTTCGCCATCAACCTGTTGGTTTCGCTCGGTCTCGCGGTCGGAACCGATTATGGGATCTTCTTCTTCGGCCGGTACCACGAGGCCCGCCAGGCGGGCGCCGACCGGGAAACGGCCTACTACACGACCTACCGCAGCGTCGCTCCCGTGGTGCTGGCGTCCGGGTTGACGATCGCCGGGGCACTTTTGTGCCTGAGCTTCACCCGGATGCCGATCTTTCAAACCATTGGTGTGCCGTGTGCATTGGGCATGGTCGTTGCGGTCTTGGTGGCCCTCACCCTCATTCCGGCAGTTCTGACGGTGGGCGGCCGGTTTGGGCTATTCGAACCCAAACGGTGGATCGGGTTCGGCCGGTGGCGCCGGGTAGGCACGGCGATTGTCCGCTGGCCGGCGCCCATCCTCGTCACGACCCTGGCGATCGCGGTGATCGGTCTCATTACGCTGCCGGGTTACAAGACGAGTTACAACGACCGGCTCTATATGCCGAAAGACATTCCGGCGAATGTGGGCTACGCGGCCGCCGATCGCCATTTCTCTCAATCTCGCATGATGCCTGAGATTCTGATGATCGAAGCGAATCACGATATGCGCAATTCAGCAGATTTTCTGGTGCTGCACAAGGTGGCAAAGTCGATTTTCCGGGTACCCGGCGTTTCTCGAGTGCAAGGGATCACGCGGCCCGAGGGAACCCCCATCGAACACACCTCCATACCATTCCTGCTGAGCATGCAGAATGCCAGCCAAATGCAAACCATGAATTACATGAGACTGCGC
Source organism: Mycobacterium sp. NGS66 (assembly GCF_059812225.1). Lineage (NCBI taxonomy): Bacteria > Bacillati > Actinomycetota > Actinomycetes > Mycobacteriales > Mycobacteriaceae > Mycobacterium > Mycobacterium sp. NGS66. Next base: position 48,951 of record NZ_JCALCG010000008.1, read on the forward strand.
ATGGACGACTTGCTCAAACAGGCGGACATGCTAAACACACAAATCGCGTCAATGAAGCGCTTGTACGCGTTGCAGCAGCAGGTCGACGATATAACTCACCACACGATCCTCGAGACGAAGGAGATTTCCGCCGTCACGGCCGAGTTGAGAGATCACGTGGCGGATTTTGAGGACTTTTGGCGGCCGATCCGAAGCTATTTTTACTGGGAAAAGCATTGCTACGATATCCCAATATGCTGGTCGTTGAGAGCGATATTCGACACGCTCGACGGTATCGACGCGCTAACCGATAAACTCGGCGATTTGGTGGTTGACCTGGACAAGATGGACGCGTTGCTGCCTCAGTTGGCGGCGCAATTCCCGCCGATCATCGCGATGGCCGAAGACGCGCGCATGATGCTTCTGAAATCGCATAGCACCATGGCCGGGACCCTCAGCCAGATGGATGACGCGACCGAGGACGCCATGGCCATGGGCCGGGCATTCGACGCATCCAAGAACGACGATTCCTTCTATCTGCCTCCCGAGGCGTTCAAGAACGCCGACTTCCAGCGCGCCATGGGTTCCTTCCTGTCACCAGACGGAAAAGCGGCACGGTTCATCATTTCGCATAAGGGCGATCCGGCCACCCCCGAGGGCATTGCCCGGATCAACCAGATAAGAACGGCAGCCGAGGAAGCGCTGAAGACCACGCCACTGGAGGACGCCAAGATCTATATCGCCGGTACCGCGTCGACCTTCAAAGACTTCCGGGACGGCGCAAAATACGACCTGTGGATCGCGGGTATCGGCGCGCTGTGCCTGATTTTCATCATCATGCTCATCATCACGCGGAGTTTCATTGCCGCCTTGGTGATCGTGGGCACCGTTGCGGTTTCGCTGGGCGCATCATTTGGTCTCTCGGTGCTCATCTGGCAATACATTTTGGGCATCAAATTGCACTGGATGGTCCTGCCGATGTCTGTCATCGTCCTTTTGGCGGTGGGCTCGGACTACAACCTGCTGCTGGTATCCCGGATAAAAGAAGAAATTGCCGGCGGTATCAATACCGGCATCATCCGCGCAATGGGCGGCACCGGAAAAGTCGTGACCAATGCGGGCCTGGTGTTTGCGTTCACCATGGCCTCGATGGTGATCAGCGATTTGCGGATTATCGGCCAGGTCGGTAGCACCATCGGCCTGGGCTTGATGTTCGACACCTTGATCGTGCGCTCCTTCATGACGCCGTCGATCGCCGCGCTGCTGGGGCGTTGGTTCTGGTGGCCGCAGATAGTCCGTCCCCGGCCGGCCAGCCGAATGCTCAGGTCGCTGGCACCGCGTCCGGTGGCTCGGGCCTACTTGCTCAGGGAGCAACCCTACGACGACGAGACGGACACCGCCCCGATACCGATAGCGCCCCACTATCGATAGCTCGGCCGTCCGCTCAGCCTGCGACGGCGCCCGGCTCGGCGAACGGCGCTCCGAAATCGCCCACCGACTGGAACCCACGCTTACGCGCTAACGCGACGCCACGCCGGGCCAGCGTTCCTAATGTCGCCAGCCCGCTGTGATCCAGCACGACGAACGGCGATAGCAGCCGGTTGTGCACGAACGAAAAGGCCATTCCGGACGACGGGTCCGCCCAGCCGAACGAACCGCCCAGTCCCACATGACCGAAGCCGGGCGTCGGACCTGGGACGCTGTGATAGCCCAGGTGGAATGACAATGGCACGAAGACGTTTCGGTCCCGTTGCCGGTTGCGCCGACTGGTCAGCCCGGCGACGATCCCGCGGGACAGGAATCGGGTGCCGTCGATCTCACCGCCATTGGCGATCGCTCCGTACATCCGCGCCAGAGCGCGCGCCGTGGCGACACCGTTGGCGGCCGGCATCTCGGCGTCCAACAGCGGGATCTCCCCTTGCACGGCGGCCATGACGCCCTTGAAGTACATCGAGCGGAATCCGCCGGACAGCTCCGACGCGACTCGGTACGCGGCGGAGTTGAGGCACGAAAGGCCGGGAACGCTCTGCGGCGTGATGATCTGGGCGACCCGGGTCGATGAGTCCGCGGGAGGCCGGCCCAGGTGCATGCCGTCGGTGCCCAAGGGCTCGGCCAGCTCCTCACGAATCAGTGTCCGCATACCCTTTCCGGTCACCGCCCGCGCCAGCCCGGACATCAGCCAGCCGAAGGTCAGCGCGTGGTAGGCGGGTTTGCCCAGCAGCCGCCCGGGCGGCGCAGCCGCGAGGCGCTCTTCCATTGCCAGGTGGTCCAGCAAGTCTTCCCGGGTAGCACCGCGCAGTCCGGACAGGCCGGCCTGGTGCTTCATCACCTCGCGAACGGTCATCTCGGACTTGCCCGCGGCACCGAAAGCCGGCCAGTATTCGGCAACCGGAGCTTCGTACTCGATCAACCCACGGTCGGCCAGGCGGTGGATGACGGTGGATGCCATACCCTTGGTCGCCGAGAACACCATCGGAGCGGTATCCGCGGTCCACCGGATTTTGCCGGCGCGGTCCGAACGCCCGGTCCACACGTCTACGACCGGTTGCCCGTCGAGATACACAGCCAGGGCACCGCCACCGAATCGGCGGCCGGGAAACAAGCTGGCGAAGCCACGAACGAGGCAGGAAAAACTCGGGTCCGCCGCACCAAACACCCGACGACCGACTCGATCGCCGCTCCGGGAGGACTCCGCGCTGAGCCCTACCCCCGATTCTGCGTTCACGGCAATGAATCTACTTCTTAGGCGTCGTAGCTCACGAGCAAACTAAGATTAAGTTACCTTTCCGTTAAACTGACGCGACCTTCAAAATTTGCTGAGCCGCCATGGCCGGCGTCAGTTCCCCCGCCTTGACCTGGCGCTCCACCTGCGCGCGGATCTTGCGGACCTCCGGGTTGAGCAGCACCCGGTCCACTACGGTGTCGCGGACCATCTGCCACGTCCACTCGACCTGCTGTGCGCGCCTTCGCGCTTCGAACTCCCCGGCGTCGCTGAGCACCTGACAATGACGCCGCACGGTGTCCCAGAGCTCTGACAATCCGGTCTCCCCCACCGCACTCATGGTGAGAACCGGTGGCCGCCATAAGGTTTCGCGCGGGTAGATCAATCTGATCGCCGAGGAGAGTTCCCGGGCCGCTGACCGCGCCTCGGGCAGGTGCGGACCGTCGGCCTTGTTCACCACCACGATGTCGGCCAGCTCCAGCACACCTTTCTTGATGCCCTGAAGCTGATCGCCCGCGCGTGCCAGCGTCAGCAAGACGAACGTGTCGACCATGTTGGCCACGGCCACCTCGGACTGACCCACCCCGACGGTTTCGACCAGGATCACGTCGAACCCGGCCGCTTCCAGCAGCACAATCGTTTCCCGGGTGGCCTTTGCCACGCCACCCAAAGTGCCCGACGTAGGAGACGGCCGGATGTAGGCGTCCGGGTGCGCTGCCAGCCGACCCATGCGCGTCTTGTCGCCCAGAATCGACCCGCCGGTCCGGGTCGACGACGGGTCCACGGCCAGCACCGCGACTCGATGGCCCTGCTCGATCAGGTGCATGCCGAGCGCGTCGATGGCGGTGGACTTGCCCACACCGGGCACGCCGGTGATACCGACCCGGTGGGCGTTCCCGGAGTCCGGCGTCAACTCGAGCAGCAGCTGTTGGGCTTGCTCACGGTGGTCGTCGCGGGTGGATTCGAGCAATGTGATGGCACGCGGCAATGCCGCCCGATCGCCGGCGCGAACGGCCTTGACCAACGCTTCGACGGTGGGGTTGTTCGGAGACGTCATCTAGCTGCGGGCACTAGGCGCGATCGCCAAGGTCATAACCTCGTCGTTCGGCGAGCTTGTGCAGCAAGCCGATCGCCGCGTCGGCGATCACCGTCCCGGGCGGGTAGATGGCGGTGGCCCCGGCCTGGTACAGCTCGTCGAAGTCGCCGGGCGGGATGACGCCGCCGACCACGATCATGATGTCGGGCCTGCCCACTTCGGCCAGCGCGTCGCGAAGCGCCGGTACCAGCGTCAAATGCCCGGCGGCCAACGAGGACACGCCCACTACGTGCACGTCGTTGTCGGCGGCTTGCCGCGCCACCTCCTCGGGGGTGGAGAACAGCGACCCGACGTCGACGTCGAACCCGATGTCGGCGAACGCCGTTGCGATTACCTTCTGTCCGCGGTCGTGGCCGTCCTGGCCCATCTTGGCCACCAGAATCCTGGGCCGCCGGCCGTCGGCCTCGGCGAACTTCTCGACCAGCTCGATAGCGCTTGCGATATTGGAGGCCTTTCCGACTTCGTCGCGGTAGACCCCGGAGATGGTACGGATCTCCGCTTGATGACGCCCGTACACCTTTTCCAGCGCGTCGGAGATCTCCCCGACGGTGGCCTTTGCCCGGGCCGCGTTGATGGCCAGCGCCAGCAGGTTGTTGCCCAAGCCATCCCCACCGTGGGCCGCCGCGGCACGGCTGAGGTCGGCCAAGGCGGCTTCGACGGCGGCAGCGTCCCGGCCGGCCCGCAGCTCCTGTAATTTGGCCAGCTGCTCGGCGCGCACCCGGCTGTTCTCGACCTTGAGCACCTCGATTTCCTGGTCTTCGTCGACCTGGTACTTGTTCACCCCGATCACCGGCTGCTGGCCGGAGTCGATGCGGGCCTGGGTGCGCGCGGCCGCCTCCTCGATGCGCAGCTTGGGAATGCCGTCGCTGATGGCCTGCGCCATGCCGCCGTGCTCGGCGACCTCGGCGATGTGAGCACGCGCCCGTTGCGCGAGCTGATGAGTCAGCCACTCCACGTAGAAGGAGCCGCCCCACGGGTCGATCGGGCGGGTGGTGCCCGACTCCTGCTGGAGCACCAGCTGGGTGTTGCGGGCGATCCGGGCGGAAAAGTCGGTGGGCAGTGCGAGCGCCTCGTCGAGGGCGTTGGTGTGCAACGACTGGGTGTGCCCCTGGGTCGCGGCCATCGCCTCGATGCAGGTGCGGGCGACGTTGTTGAAGACGTCCTGCGCGGTCAGCGACCAACCGGAGGTCTGCGAATGTGTGCGCAACGACAGCGATTTCGGGCTCTTCGGCCCGAACTGGGCGACCAGCTCACTCCACAGCAGCCGGCCGGCCCGCAGTTTGGCCACCTCCATGAAGAAGTTCATCCCGATGCCCCAGAAGAACGACAGCCGCGGCGCGAACTTGTCGATGTCCAACCCGGCGTCCAGGCCCGCCTTGATGTAGTCCACGCCGTCGGCCAGCGTGTAGGCCAGCTCCAAATCCGCTGTGGCACCGGCCTCTTGGATGTGATAGCCGGAGATCGAGATCGAGTTGAACTTCGGCATCTTGGCGCTGGTGTAGGCGAAGATGTCGGAGATGATCCGCATCGACGGCTTGGGCGGATAAATGTAGGTGTTGCGGACCATGAACTCCTTGAGGATGTCGTTCTGGATGGTGCCGGCCAGTTTCTCCGGCGGCACCCCCTGCTCCTCGGCAGCCACCACGTACAGCGCCAGAATCGGCAGCACGGCACCATTCATGGTCATCGACACCGACACCGAAGACAGGTCGATGCCGTCGAACAGCTGTCGCATGTCCAAGATGGAATCGATTGCCACGCCGGCCATTCCGACGTCGCCCTGCACACGGGGATGGTCGGAGTCGTAGCCGCGGTGGGTGGCCAGGTCGAAAGCCACCGACAGGCCCTTCTGGCCCGCGGCCAGGTTGCGGCGGTAGAAGGCATTGGAATCGGCTGCGGTGGAAAACCCGGCGTATTGACGAATCGTCCACGGCTGGTTCACATACATCGTCGGATACGGCCCGCGCACGAACGGCGGCTCACCGGGGAAACTGTGCAGCGGATAGCCCGCTTGCTCGGCCGCGTGGCGGTCTTGCGCGATGTACACCGGCTTGACGTCGATGCCCTCCGGCGTCTGCCAAACCAGCTGATCTGGCGTAGACCAGTGAGCGGCCGCCGCGGCGGCGACATACTCGCGCACCGCGGCTTCGGTGGGGGCCGGCGCGGCCCGATCGCCGTGCAGCGGGATGTCGGCGAAACTACCGATAACGGGGGTACTGATCGTCATTGCGGCTACGCCCCCAACCTGGTGAGCAGATTCGAAAGTGCTTCCACGGCATTGATTTTCGCGGTCAAGAATTCGTCTGGCCGGTGCCCTGACCCGTCCAGCGCCGACGCCGAGCCCGCCAGGTAGACGTGCTCGATGCCCGCGCTGCGGGCCGCCCGCACCACGTCGGCCGCCTCATCCTGGTAGCGCTTGTCGGTGCCGCAGATCACCACCACTTTCGGTGACCCCGCGGCTGCGACGGCCTCGCCGACGCCCTCGGCGCCGACCGGCCCCGGGTTGACCGCCTCGATGCCGCCGGAGGCCAGCAGGTTGGTTGCGAACGTGGTCCGGATGTTGTGTTCGGCCAGTGGGCCCAACGGCAGCAACAGCACCTGCGGCCGCGCGCCTTCGCGCGCCAGATAGCGGTCCGACCTGTCGCGTAATGCCTCGAACTCGGCGGCATAGCGCACCACGTTTCCCGCCCGGCCCAAGCAATCACCTTGCGGCAGTGGGGGTTCGGCGAGGTTGGGAAATTCGTTGACGCCGGTGATCGCGATACGGCGATGCGCGATGTCGTCGGCGCGCCGTGCGGCCAGCTCACCGATCTGAGCGGTCAGGTGATCATGAGCGTCGACGAATCCGCCGTGCGACTCGATGGACTGGAAATGTGCCCACGCCTGCTCGGCCAGCTGCTCGGTGAGGTTTTCGACGAACCACGATCCGCCGGCGGGGTCCAGCACCCGACCGACGTGTGACTCTTCCAGCAGCAGCAGCTGCGTGTTGCGGGCAATCCGGCGGGCGAAGCCGGTCGCCGTGCCCGGCCAGCCACCGGGGATGGCTACGTCGAAGGCGTACACCAAGACGGTGTCTGCCCCGCCGACGCCGGCGCCGAAGGCGGCCAGCGTGCAGCGCAGCATGTTCACCCAGGGATCACGCTGGGTCATCATCGCCAGCGAGGTCTCCGCGTGGACGACGGTTGCGCCACCGTCCGGATCGCCCGCGACCTCGGCGACCCGTGCCCAGAGCTGACGCACCGCACGCATCTTGGCCAGCGTCATGAATTGGTCGTCGTCAGCGGCGAGCCGGAAGCTGATCTGCCGCAATGCCTGGCCCACCGGCATCCCGGCTTCGGTGAGCACCCGCAGGTATGCCACCGCGGCACCGATACTGGCGGCCAGCTCCCAGGACGCGGTGGCGCCCAGGTTGTGGAAGGCGGGGCCGTCGACGGTGATCGCCCGCACTCCCGGCACTGCGGCCGCCCGGGCGGCGACCGCGACGACCTCCTCGATCGTCGGCGCACGACGGTTGCTCAAGGTCGCCGTCAGCGGGTCTGCGGCCAGGTCGATCGACACCGTGCCACCTTGGCCGACGTCCACCTGGTCAGCTAGGGCCAGCATGACGTCGGCGGTCGCGACGTAGTCAGATCCCGCGTCGAAAATGACCGGCGCCATGCTCAGGTAGACACCGTCGAGCAGCTTTTCCAGCTGCCCGGGCGTCACCCCGGACTCCCCGACCCGAATCAGCAGCGCGCCGGCCCCCTCGCCGAGCGCGGCCAGCACCGCCGCGTTGACGTCGGCGCCGGCCTGCCCCGGCAGCGGAAATGCCTCGACGACTTTCCACCCGGACTTGACGTCACGGGATGCGTCACCGCCCCGCACGAACGGCCACTGACCCGGCAGGGGCGGCTCGGGCAGCTCATCGAACGCGGTGTAAAGCGGCCGGATCGCGAACCCGTCGTAGGTCGGCGTCTCGAGCCACCGCTCGGGCTGCTCCGCCAACTCCGCAGGGTCTTTACGCGCGCTCTTCGACAATACACCGGCGACCGCGCTGCGCCAGCGTTCGCGAACCTGTTCCAGGTCGGCGCGCTCGGGTACGTCAATGGACACCGACTGCTCCTGTTTCCGCAGCGAAACGCAGCGATTTCTTCGGGTTGCCTCGCGTTGCATTTGGTAATGCGACTTACTAATCAGGCTAATTGATGGAGCTAGTCGCTAAAAAGCAGCGTTGCGGTGGTGAAACGCCGACCAAAGCGAAACGAGTTATTCAGGTCGGCCCCGTACCCTGTAGACCGTGACGACCCCCGCCACCTCGAAAACCGCCGATAGCCTGCGCAGTCTCGCCAGCGCGGTGGGCACCGCCGTGCGCCAGTTGCCGCCGGTGCGGACCGTCGTGACAGTGGTGGTTATCACAGTGCTCGTCGCGGTGGCGCTGTTGGTCAAACTGCCCACCGCGGTGCAGTTGCGCGACTGGGCCCAGTCGGTCGGCCCCTGGTTTCCGCTGGCGTTCCTGGCCGCGCAGATCGTCGTCACGGTGGCACCTGTCCCCCGCACCGCGTTCACCCTGGCCGCCGGCCTGTTGTTCGGGCCGCTGCTGGGCGTGCTGATCGCGGTGGTCGGCAGCACCGCGAGCGCGGTAGTGGCGTTTCTACTGGTACGCGCGGCTGGGTGGCGGCTCAACCGGTTGATCCGACACCATGCGGTGGACCGGCTGGACGAACGGCTGCGTGAGCGCGGCTGGCAGGCCATCTTGTCGCTGCGGCTGATTCCAGCCGTGCCGTTCTCACCGCTCAACTATGCCGCCGGGGCGTCGGCCGTCCGGTTGCTGCCCTACGCCTTGGCGACGCTGGCCGGTGTGCTGCCCGGCACCGCTGCGGTGGTGATCCTGGGCGACGCGCTCACCGGTGACGTCAGCCCGCTGCTGATTCTGGTGTCGCTGTGCACCGCCGCCCTTGGGCTCACCGGTCTGATCTACGAGGTGCGCCACTACCGCCAGCACCACCCCAAGCGGTCACACGTCGCTCATCAGGAGATTCGGGAGCCGGCGATCACCCACTGAGCACGCAGTCAGGTTGCGGGCAGGCTGAGCCGGAATTGCGCCCCGCCCTCGTGCGGCACACACACCAGCTCACCACCGTGGGCTCGGGCCAGCGCTCGCGCGATCGGCAGGCCCAGCCCAGCGCCGCCGTGGTCGCGGGCGCGGCCCGCATCCAGGCGCACCAGTCGCTCGAAGATGCGGTCGCGCTCCTCGTCGGGAACTCCCGGTCCGGTGTCGGTCACGGTCACTTCCGCCGTGTGATCATCGCTGCTCAGCTCGACGGTGATGGACCCGCCGTCCGGGGTGTATTTGCGCGCGTTGTCGAGGAGGTTGGACAGGATCTGCTCCACCCGGGTCGGGTCTGCCCTGACGATCAACGTCGTCGGTCCGGTGGCGGACACGGTCACCCGCGGCGCCAGCATGGCGGCCCGGTCGGCTTCGGCGGCGACGATGGAACCCAGGTCGGCGTCGCGCAGGTCCAGGGCGAGCCCGGCATCGATACGACTCAAATCCAGCATGTCGGCGACGAGCCGGCCGGCGCGGCGGGCATCGGACAATAACAGGCTGGCGCGGCGGTATTGATCACGCGCCGCATCGTCGTCGGCTTGACCGGCGCTCCCGACGAGCTGTTCGGCGGCGGCCTGGATGCCGGCGATCGGGGTCCGCAGCTCGTGTGCGGCGTCGACGAGGAAGCGACGGGTCGCCGTCTCGGCGCGGTGCGCGGCGTCCGCGGCCTGCCGGGCCCGACGTTCGGAGCTTTCCAGCGCGTCGAGCATCTCGTCGAAGGCGCTGGCCGCGCGACCGAGTTCGGTGTCAGTGCGCTCGGGACGCAGCCGCCGGCCGCGATCGCCGGTGGTGATGCCCTTGGCCAGCGCCGTCATCCGGTCCAAGGGCCGCAACGCCGCGCGGCTGACCGCCATCATCAGCAGCGCGGCCACCACCAGGGTCGCCAGGCCTGCGCCGATCATTAACCGGCGCAGCTGCCTGGTCACTTGTGTCGTCTGCGTGGTGTCGGCAACCAGGATCACCCGGCCACCGTCGCGCAACGGGTGGACCAGCACGGTCGCGGTCGCATCCGGCGGCGGAGCTGGCGGCGGAGGCGGCGGCCCTGGCGGCGGCGGCAGTCCCGGGGGCGGCGGCTCGGGCGGATTTGCGGGTGGGCCGGGTGGTGGCCCCGGCGGTAGCGGCTCCGGCGGCGGGCCCGCGGTGGTGTCGGGGCTGATGCGGCGGTCCCCATAGGTCGCGCCGTCGGCGGTCACCAGCAGCGCCCGCACGCTGCCGCCGTTGAGTTCGGCCACAAGCAGGTCCGGTGCGGTATGCGCGGCTGTCAGCGCGTCGGCACGTGACGTCGCCGCCAGCAGCCGGTCGTGCAGGTCTCGGCGCGCCTGGACACCCATCACCACGTCGATCGTCAGCCCCAGCATCGTCAGCAGCACCGCGAGCAACGCGACCACGATCACGGTGACCCGGCGCTGCAGCGACGGTGTCGGCGTGCCGGAATCCGCGTTGGCCGGCGCAGGGCAGCTCATGACCGCTGCGGTTGGAGCCGATACCCGATGCCGCGGACGGTGTGCAAAATCCGCGGGCCATGCGCCTCGAGTTTGCGTCGCAACCCGCTGACGTGCACCTGCACCAGGTTGGGGTCGTACGCGTCATAGCCCCACACCGCGTTCAGGATCTGGGCGGCACTGACGATCCGGCCGCGTTGCGCGACGAGGAAGTCGAGCAGCCGAAGCTCGGTGCCGGTCAGCTCCAGGCGGTGTCCGTCTCGCGCGGCGACGCCGGCCTCCACGTCGAGCATCAAGTCACCGAGTTGAACCACCTGCGGCAGCCGTCCCCGGCGGCGCAGCACCGCCCCGACCCGCGATATCAGTTCGGCGAGCTCGAAGGGCTTGACCACATAGTCGTCCGCGCCGCCGTCGAGGCCACGCAACCGGTCCGGCAGGCCGTCGCGGGCGGTGATCAACACGATGCCGATGTCGCCCCATTCCCGAACGACGTCCACGAGCGCGAATCCGTCCCGCCCAGGCAGCATCACGTCCAGGACCACCAAGTCGGGGCGCAGGCCGTCCAGAACCTCTTCCAGTCCTTCACCGTCGCAGCGGCTCTCGGTGTGGTAGCCGGCGTCGGCCAACGCCTCGCTGACCATTTCCCGGATCGTCTCGGAGTCCTCGACTACCAGGACGCGCGGGGTACCGACGCTGAATTGGTCGGCCCGGGCCGAAACCGAACGGCTGCCGGTCGGTCCCGGTCGCGAACAATCAGTCATGGCCCCATTGTTAACGCGCCATTCTGGGATCAGGCTTAAGGATGCAATGTCATTGAAAGTCCTCCCGATCCGATCCAGCCGACATGGGGAGCCACATGACCTCCGATGAGACCGTTGAGCCGCCACCGTCGCCAGAACCACCGGCGTCGCCAGAACCACCGGCGCAGCCACAACCACCGGCATCGCCACAACCACCGGCATCGCCACCGCCCGCGGCGCGCCGTTATTCCGCCGGTGTGGTGATCGGCGCTGCGCTGGGCGGGCTGGCGGTCGGCGCGCTGGTGGTCCTTGCCGTCACCGGGCCCACCTGGAAAGTCCGACTCGAGTTCCCGCCGCCGCCGTATCCCGCGCCGATGTCCACGCCGCTGGTCAGTTATGTCCCGCCATCGCCGCCGGTGGTCACCGTCCCGTCGTCCGGGCCCAGTGTGCTCCCGCCGCCCGCGTTCCCGCCGCCCGGCCAGCACCCCTGAATCTTCAGCTTCGCTTCAACTTCGGTTCCTACCGTGGCAGCTGGCCATAAACCGACGACGTGAGGAGCCGCATGACCTCCGACGAAACCAGCACCGAACAGCCCGGCACCGAGCACCAGGGGCCCGCAGCGCCGCCACAGGCGCCGGTCGTTCCGCCCCGGCCGCCCAGACGCCGCCATTCCACGGGAGTCGTGATCGGCGCCGGAGTGGCCGGCGGGTTTTTGGGAGCTTTGTTCACCGCGGCCGCATCCCTGCTGATATTTATGTTCAGTTTCGATCCCCCTCCGCCGCCCCCGCCGCCCGGATTCGGGCCCGCCGCACCGCAATTCGGCTTCCCGCCACCGCCCGGTCCGCCCGGGCCGATGGCCGGACCGCACAGCGGCCTGGGGATGTCCCCGATGGGTCCGGGGCCCCGGGCGCCTCGGCCGCCGCTCCCGGGAGGACCCCCGCCCGGCGCGCCGGGAGCACCGCCACCGCCAGCACCCAGCCAGTCACCGGCATCGCCGACGCCGGCACCGCCTGGCGGACAGCGCTGACCTCAGCGCCTGTCAGGTCCCTTAGCCGTCATCGCCGCGAACAGCGCCAGGAACGACGCCGCCGGTAGGGCGTTGACCACCTTGTCCCGCACCCGGATGTGCGCGCCGAGGGCGCAGACGAAGTACAACGTCAGCAGCGCCGTCGTCAGCCTCGCCACGGCGGGAAAGCGGCTGACCGACAGCAGGCCGACTGCCGAGGCGGCCTTGACCACCGGAAGGACCGGGCGCACGTTGACCGGCAGCCCGACGGTGTCCAATGACTTTTCGATCGGCGCCAGCGGAATGGCACACGCCACCGCGTCACCGGCCTGGAAAGCGGCTAGGGCCACATAGGTTTTCGGGGAAGTCAATGCACTCATGCGCACACCTTATTGAGGGCTATTGAGTCAGCTGTGGCGGCACCCCTGGCGGACCGTCCACGGGCTGGCGGGCGATCGCCTCGGCCTTGGCCACCGCCTGCGCGATCGCGGGATCGGTTTCCGTGGAGAACCAGTCGGCGACCTCGGCGTCATCGTCGTCGGTGGCATGCCGGGGTGCGTCATCGACCGGGGACGGCTGGAACCGGAACACGCCGTCCTCACCCGGCGCGCCCAGCAGCCGGGTGAACCCCTGCAGCGCCGCGCTGAAGTCGCTGGGCACCACCCACACCTTGTTGGCGTCGCCGCGGGCCATTTCGGGAAGCGTCTGCAGGTACTGGTAGGCCAGCATCTCCGGGGTGGGCCGGCCGGCCTTGATCGCGGCGAACGTCTTCTCGATCGCCTTGGCCTGCCCCTGGGCTCGCAGGTAGGCGGCGGCCCGCTCACCCTGAGCCCGCAGCATGCGCGACTGACGGTCGGCCTCGGCGGCCAGGATGGCGGCCTGCTTGGCGCCCTCGGCGGCCAGGATCTGGGCCTGCTTGTTGCCTTCGGCCTGTTTGATCGCCGCCTCGCGCGTGCCTTCGGCGGTCAATATCATCGCTCGCTTTTCCCGGTCCGCCTTCATCTGCTTTTCCATCGAGGCCTGGATCGACGGCGGCGGGTCGATGCTGCGCAGCTCCACCCGCGCCACCCGCAGGCCCCAGCGGCCGGTGGCCTCGTCGAGCACGCCGCGCAGCTGGGCGTTGATCTGGTCGCGTGAGGTCAGGGTCTGCTCCAGCGTCATGCCGCCGACGACGTTGCGCAGCGTGGTCGTGGTGAGCTGCTCCACGCCGACGATGTAGTTGCTGATTTCGTACACCGCCGCCTGCGGCACGGTGACCTGGAAGTAGACCACCGTGTCGATGTTGAGGGTCAGGTTGTCCTCGGTGATGACGGGCTGCGGCGGGAAGGACACCACCCGCTCGCGCAGGTCCACCCGGGCCCGGATCCGGTCGATGAACGGCACCAGCAACGTCAGCTGCCCGCTGACCGTGCGGCTGTACCGGCCGAGCCGCTCGATGACCGCCGCCTCGGCCTGCGGGATCAAGGCAATCGACTTGGCCACCACGACGATGGTGAAGATCACCAGGACGACGAAAAACGCCAGGACAAGAGTTCCACCTGCACCCACCAGAGTTCCTTTCTCGCAGGGTTATCCGTTCTTGAAGACCACTTAGACGCTCTTGAAGACCACTGCCGTGGCACCGTCGATGTGCATCACGGTCACCGACTCCCCGGGTTCGTAGACGTCGCCCTCGTTCATCGGGCGTGCGGTCCACACCTGGCCGTCAAGCTTCACTTGGCCCTGTTGGCTGGCGACCCTGTCCAGCACCAAGGCCTGCTTGCCCTCCAGTGCCTTGATGCCCATCTGGACGTGCGTGGTGGGCGTAAGCCGGCGCCGCAGCGGGGGCCGGACCAAGGCCACCAGCAGCACCGATACCACCAGGAAAATCACGCCTTCGGCCCACAGCGGCCAATCGGTCAGCCAGCTGGCCCCGGCCGCGGCGAGTGCGCCGCCGCTGAGCATCAGCAAGAACATGTCGCCGGTGAGCGCTTCGGCACCGGCCAGCACCAGAGCGAAGATCAACCAGATCAGCGCGACGGGCATGCGGTCAGAATACGCGTGATCAGCCTTTCCGGGGCCGAACAACTACACTGCGAGATCATGTGGTGTCCAAGTGTTTCGCTGTCGCTATGGGCCAACGCCTGGCTAGCCGGCAAGGCCGCGCCCGACGACGTCCTGGATGCCTTATCGCTTTGGGCGCCAACGCAATCGGTGGCCGCTTATGATGCGGTCGCCGCGGGTCACACCGGGCTGCCCTGGCCGGACGTGCATGACGCGGGCACGGTTTCGCTGCTACAGACGCTGCGGGCGGCCGTGGGCCAAACCCGGACGCATGGAACGGTCAACGTGGTCTTGCCGGTGCCCGGTGACGTGCGCGGGCTGGCGCCGGGCACCCAGTTCGAGCGCGACGCGCTGGCCGTGGGCGAGGCAGTGATCGTCACCAACGCCGACGACTCGGCCACCGCCATCGGATTGGTGCCCGAGTTCACCTACGGCGAAGCCGACACCGGCGACGATTCACCCGAATTGTGTGCGCTGTCTTGGATGGTCTACTCACTGCCCGGCGCATCGGCCCACGAGCACTACGAACTGGGCGACGCGGAGTACGCGCTGCGCTCGGCGGTGCGCTCGGCCGCCGACACCCTTGGCAGCATCGGATTGGGATGCGCGGCGAACGATGTAGCCGACCCGCGGGGCCTGGTCGAGCAGATGCTGGAATCTTCTCGGCAGCACCGGATTCCAGAGCACGCGCCGCCGCGCGCACTGCGGGTTTTGGAGAACGCCTCGCACGTGGACGCGATCATCGCGGTCAGCGCCGGGCTGAGTCGGTTGCCGACCGGAAACTCTTCGGCGGAAACGCAGATCGCCAGTGACGCCTTGCGCCCGCTTGCGGCCGTGGTGCGTTCGGCGCGGATGGCGGCCGTCAGCGCGATCCTTCGTTCGGCCTGGCAATAGTCGCATTCGGGGTGTGAAGCCGCGGCTTTCAGTGTGAAGCCGCGGCTTTTGTTGTGAAACCACGGCTTTCGGCGTGAAACCAGGGCGGGATCTGCGCGATTTTCTCTCCCTGCCTACCCGCCCGACGCCGACGTTTCACGCTCAACGCCGACGATTCACTCCCAACGAGGGCGCACCGCAGCTGGCGACGCAGTGCGGCGGCCGGCACGGCTCACCGTTAGTGCTCGCCAGGCAGCCCGGCACCGGATCGGCGCCACTGACCCGGGCGGGCGCGCGGCCAGTTCGCAGTTCGTCGATCAAATCCGCAGCCAGCGCGGCGAATCGCCGATCCGCATTGGGTGTGGTGGCCCGGGCGAACGCCATACCCGCCGCCTCGGCCTGTGCCCGCAGCTCATGGTCGAGGTCCCAGACCACCTCGATGTGGTCGGCGACAAATCCGATGGGACAGACGATTACCGCCTTAACCCCCGCGTCCGCCAGCAATTCGAGATGGTCCGCTACGTCTGGCTCAAGCCAAGGGACGTGCGGCGGCCCGGATCGTGACTGCCAAGCCAGGTCGTAGTCCGCATAGCCCGCCGCGGCTGCGACCAGCCTTGCGGCGTAAGCGACTTGGCTGCTGTAGAGGTTGGGGCCGCAGCGCCGGTCTGCATCCACGGGGACCGAATGCGCCGTGAACACCAGCCGCGCATCAGGGGACACGGTGCCCGCCGCCACCGCGATCGCGTCGGCGAACATCTCGACAAAAAGCGGATGGTCGAAATACGGTCGCAGCTTGACCAATTCGGGTGCATCCACACCTGCCGACCGACGCGCCCGCGCGATGTCCTCGACATACTGCGTGCAGCCGGAATACCCGCTCCACGCCGACGTGGTGAAGACCGCTGCACGACGAATACCGTTGTCGCGCATGGTTATGACGGCATCTTCAACATACGGCTCCCAGTTGCGGTTGCCGAAGTACACCGGCAGGTCCTGGGCCGCGCGCAGTTCTGCGATCAGCGCACGGTTGATCCCGTTGAGCGGTGACACGCCGCCGAAATGCAGATAGTGCTCGGCCACGGCGTCCAGCCGCTCGGCGGGCACGCCGCGCCCCCGGGTGACGTTCTCCAGGAACGGCCGCACCTGCTCGGGCCCCTCCGGACCGCCGAAGGACAGCACCAGGACGGCGTCGAAAAGCATTGCCAGCTAGAGCAATTGGGTAGCCGCGCCGCCGTCGGCGAAAATCACGGTACCCGTCGTGGCCGGCAGCCAGTCGGAGAGCAGTGCGCAGACGGTCTTGGCGACCGGCGTCGGGTCCTTCATGTTCCAGCCCAGCGGCGCCCGCTGATCCCAGCCGTCCTCGAGCAGCTTGATCTGGGCGCCGGCCTCGTCGCCCAGCGCTCCCCCGACGATCGCCGCCATCGCCAACGTCCGGATCGGCCCTGCCGCAACGAGATTCGAACGGACACCATACTTGCCGGCCTCGCGGGCCACGAACCGGTTGACCGATTCCAGCGCGCTCTTGGCGACGGTCATCCAGTTGTAGGCCGGCATCGCCCGACTGGGGTCGAAGTCCATCCCGACAATCCCGCCGCCGGGGTTCATGATCGGCAGCAGCGCCTTGGCCAGCGAGGCATAGGAATACGCCGAGATGTGGATGCCCTTGGAGACGTCCTCGTAGGGCGCGTCGAAGAACGGGTTGATGCCCATCCCGGTCTGCGGCATGAAGCCGATCGAATGCACCACACCGTCGAGCTTGTTGCCCTCCCCGATGACCTCGGTGACGCGGTCGGCCAGGGTCGCCAGATGCTCCTCGTTCTGCACGTCGAGTTCCAGTAGCGGCGCCTTTTGCGGCAGCCGGTCGACGATGCGCTGGATCAGCCGCAACCGGTCGAAGCCGGTCAGCACCAGTTGAGCGCCTTGCTCTTGGGCCACCCGGGCGATGTGAAACGCAATAGACGAGTCGGTGATGATCCCGGTGACCAGGATCCGTTTGCCTTCGAGCAGTCCTGTCATGTCCGTCCCTCGTGTGTTAATGGCCCATGCCCATGCCGCCGTCCACCGGGATGACCGCACCGGAGATGTAACTCGCATCCTCAGAAGCCAGGAAGCTGACCACCCCGGCGACCTCGGCGGCGGTGCCGATGCGCTTGGCGGGGATGAATTCCAGGGCCCCCTTTTGAATCCGCTCATCCAGCGCGCGGGTCATGTCGGTGTCGATGTAGCCCGGGGCGACCACGTTCGCGGTCACGTTGGCCTTGGACAGCTCCCGGGCGATAGAGCGGGCCATGCCGATCACACCGGCCTTGGAGGCCGCGTAATTGGCCTGGTTCCCGATGCCCCAGGTGCCGGATACCGAGCCGATGAAAATCATGCGGCCGAACCGCTTTCGCTGCATGCTGCGCGATGCCCGCTGCGCCACCCGGAACGCCCCGGTGAGGTTGGCGTTGATGACTCGTTCGAACCTCTCCTCGGTCATCCGGATGAGGAAAGCGTCCGCGGACAGACCGGCGTTGGAGACCAGTACCTCCACCGAGCCCTGATGCTCCTCGACCGCGGTGAAGGCCCGGTCGACGGCGGCGTTGTCGGTGACGTCGCACTCGACGCCGAACAGCCCTTCGGGCGACCCGGACCCGCGGTGCGTGACGGCCACCTTGTGGCCGTCAGCGGCCAGCCGCTGTGCTATCGCCAGGCCAATCCCCCGGTTTCCGCCCGTCACCAGAACCGAGCGGGACACAAAAGGAGGCTTGCCCCCGGCGGGTTCGGTAGCAGGTTCGGTGGCTGTCTCAGTCACCCCGACAACCTATCGTCCCGGCGCTTCAGCATCGAAGTCTGCCCCCATTCGACGCTTGGTTTCGCCGACCCTGTAATTTTGCAGGCCGTTACTCGCACTTACGCTGCAGATTTACAGCCTCGGCAACTTATTGGTCCTGGCTGGCGTCAGTTGGGCAGGCGTCGGTTGATCAACAGCGCCGCCAACGCGGCCAGCGCCAGCACCAACGAACCCAGCCGCAGCCAGCCGACACTGGCGTCGCCCTTGATGGTTTCGTAGCCGATCTGCTGCTGCAACGTGGAGTAAACCTGCTTCAGCTCCTGCAGGCTCGCGGCGTTGTACGAATTTCCACCCGACAGCTGGGCGACCTTTTTCATCGTCTCGTCGTCGACGGGCACCGGCTGGTGCTGGCCGTTGATCTCGACGAACCCGTACGGCGTGCCGAACGAGATCGTGGAGATCGGCACGCCCTGGTCCTTGGCGGTGCGCGCCGCGGTGTAGGCGCCTTTGGGCTGGTCCGGGTTGGTCGGCATGGTCTCCTTGCCGTCGGAGAACAAGACGATGTGCGCCGGGGGCGGGGTGTCGCCGCCGCCGATCACCGCGCCGACCGTCGCGATGGCCTGCAGGGCGGTGAAGATGGCCTCCCCGGTGGCGGTGCGGTCGGCGAACTGCAACTTGTCCAGGCCGGCCTTGGTGGCGGTCCGGTTCGTCGTCGGCTGCACCAGCACCGTCGCGGTGCCCGCGTAAGCGATGAGCCCGAGGTTGATGCCCGGGGTCAGCTCATCGGCGAACTGCTTGGCGGCCTCCTGCGCGGCGGTCATCCGGTTGGGTGCGACGTCGGTGGCGCGCATCGACTGTGACACGTCGATCACCAGCATCACCACCGCGCGGTTGCGGGGTATCTGGATGTCGGTCGTCGGCCCCGCCATCGCGATCGTGAACAGCAGCAATGACAACACCAGCAGGATCGCCGGCACGTGCCGCCACTGGTTGGGCCGCTTGGGGGCGACGCTGTCCAGCAACTCGGTGTTGGCGAACCGCAGCATCCGCCGGTGACGGGCCAGCTGCATCAGCACGTACAGGGCGGCGATGCCCACGACGACCAAAAGGAACAGGAAATACCACGAGTGCGCGAAGCCGGACAGCGTCATCGGTCCGAGCAGCGGCAGCGTCACTGGCGTCCCGCCAACGCACCCCGCCTCCGGGACTCCACGAAACGGACGATGTCGGCGATCCAGTCCCGGTCGGTGCGCAGCGTCAGCAGCGGCGCGCCGCAGCTGCGCAGCGTGCGCGCCACCTCGGCGCGGTGCGCTGCGGCGGCCCTGGCGAAGTCGTCACGCAATTGCGCGTCGATGGTGTACTCGCGGGTGACTCCGGTTTCGGCGTCCTGCAGGACGACCTCACCGACGTCGGGAAGCTCCACGTCACGTGGGTCGAGCACCTCGATGCCGAGCACCTCGTGTCGTCCGGCGATCGCGCGCAGCGGCCGGGTCCAGTTGATCGGGCCCAGGAAGTCGCTGATGATGACCGCCATTCCGCGGCGGCGCTGAGGCCGGCGGAGCGCGTCGATGGTCCTCCCCAGGTCACCGCGCACTCCCGGCGGCGCCTTGGGCATGGTCGCGATGGTGCGCAGCAGCGTGTGCTGGTGCTGGCGCCCGCTACGGGCCGGTACCCGGGTGATGGTCGCGCCGTTGTCGATCAGCGCGCCGAACCGGTTACCGCCACCACTGTTGAGGAAGTTGATCGCGGCCGCCGCCGCCACCGCGAGGTCGCGTTTCTCGCAGAACGCGGTGCCGAAGTCCAGGCTGGCCGACAGGTCGACAACCAGCCAGGTCTCCAGTTCGCGGTCGGCGATCATCTGCCGGACATGCGGATGGGTGGTGCGCGCGGTCACCGACCAATCCATCCGGCGCACGTCATCCCCGGGCTGGTAGAGGCGTGACTCCCCCGGCTCGGAACCGGGACCCGGAATCAGGCCCAGGTGATCGCCATGCAGGACGCCGTCGAGCTTGCGGGTGACGGTCAGCTCGAGGGTGCGTAGCGCTGCCGCCAGCTTCGGGTCGTCGATGTCACCGCGCTGCATCGACGGCGGATGAACCACCGCCGGCGTCTTGGATTCTGTCACCGACCGGCGACGGTAGCGGCGGTCGCGGTCTGCATCACCGGACTCACCGAATGCCCTTGCTGCGGAACGGCATTGATCTGCGGCATGGCGACGGTCTGCAAGACCCGGTTGATGACGATCTCCGACGAGATTTCGTCGGCGAGCGCGTCATAGGTGAGCACCAACCGGTGGCGTAGCACGTCGGGAATGACGTCGACGACATCCTGCGGAATGACGTAGTCGCGACCCCGCACCAGCGCCAGCGAGCGCGCGGAGGCGATGATGCCCAGCGACGCGCGCGGCGACGCTCCGAACGCGACCCAGCTCTTGACGTCGGTCATGCCGAGCTGCTCGGGATTGCGGGTGGCGAAGACGACCCGCACCACATAGTCGACCAGCGCGTGATGCACGAAGTTGTTTGCCGCGATGTCCTGCAGCCGCACCAGGTCACCGGTGGTCAGGATCTGTTTGGGCTCCGGCGGCCGCACACCCATCCGGTAGATGATCTCCCGCTCTTCCTCCGGCGAGGGGTAACCGACGTTGATCTTGAACAGGAAGCGGTCGCGCTGCGCCTCCGGCAGCGGGTAGACGCCCTCGTGCTCGATCGGGTTCTGCGTCGCCATCACCAGGAACGGGTTGGGCAATGCAAAATCCTTGCCGCCGATGGACACCTTGCGTTCCTGCATGACCTCCAGCAATGCCGACTGCACCTTTGCCGGGGCGCGGTTGATTTCGTCGGCCAGCAGGAAGTTGGCCACCACCGGACCGAGCTCGGTGTCGAACTCTTCGCGGCCCTGCCGGTAGATGCGGGTACCGATGATGTCGGTCGGCACCAGGTCCGGGGTGAACTGGATACGGGAGAACGTCCCGCCGACCACGCGGGCGAAGGTCTCCACCGCCAGCGTCTTGGCCACGCCGGGAACACCCTCGAGCAACACATGGCCCTTGGACAGCAGCCCGACCAGCATTCGCTCCACGAGCTGGTCCTGCCCGACGATGATCCGCTTGACCTCGAAGATGGCCCGCTCCAGCGTGTGTACCTCGGCGGCCAGGCCGTCAGCACTTCCCGACGGTGCCTCATGGGCGCCCGCGCCCGGGTAACCGCCGGCGCCCGGGGGCAACCCACCTGCTGATGTCATCAACACCCTCCACAGCTCATTCAGACACGACTGCTGACTAGACCCAATGTCGCGGGGCAGCGGCGTGCCCGCGTCCAACTATTCCAGGCCGCTGGGATTCCGTCGACGCCACCGTTCCCGCTCGGCCACCCGGCCCGGCCAGTCGAACCCCGGGCCGCCTGGTCAGTACTCGATGATCCGGGTCAGAAACGGCGTCATACCGGGCTTGCGCACCGGGCTGATGGTGACCTTGCCAGCCAGGCTGGAGGCCTCCAGCATCTGGCCGTTACCCAGGTACAGCGTGACGTGCTGGGTGCCGTTCGGCCCGTAAAAGATCAGGTCACCGCGTCTGGCCTCGTTCGGCGGGATGTGGCGGCCGGCGTTGTACTGGTCGCCGGAGAATCGCGGGATCAGCACGCCGACCCCGGCGAAGGCGTAGCGCATCAGCCCCGAGCAGTCGAATCCGGTGATGTTGGCGCCGTCGCCGACGCCCTTGCTCGGGCCCTCCAGCGAGCCACCGCCCCACGAATACGGGACGCCCATCTGCGAGCCGGCCCGCCGGATCACGTACTCGATGGCCTGGCGGCCGTTGGCCCGGGGGATCCGGCTGGGGCTGGTGCTCTCGGCGGCCGGGGTGCCGCCGAGGTTGATGCCGAGCCCGCCGAGGAACTGCTTACCCAAGTCGAGTGTGGTCTGGGTGGCCTGCGCCGTGGCCTGCAGCGAGGCGTTGGCGACAGCGAGCGGATCTCCGGGAGCCCCGGCGCTGACCGTGGCCGGCAGCGTGGGATCCCACGGGCCCGGGTCGGCGTTTGCCGGCACCGCCGGCGCGGCGAGAGCCAACAGCAGCCCGGTCACGACGGTGGTGATCCAGGCCAGGTTGATCGAGCGAACCAGGTTGATCAAACGAAAAGGTCTGCGGCACATAGCTCCTCGTCAGAAATCGATGTAGCGGACCACGAAGGGCGTCATGCCGCTGGTGCGCACCGGCGCCACCCGCACCTTCAAGCCGACGTCGGGAGCCTCGAGCATCTGGCCGTCGCCGAGGTAGATGGTCACGTGCTGGCTGCCGCCCGGGCCGTAGAAGATGACGTCTCCGCGGCGCATCTGCGCCGACGGGATCTTGCGGCCCATGTTGTACTGCGAACCCGAGTAGTGCGGCAGCTTGATGCCCACCCCGGCGAACGAGTACAGGACCAGGCCCGAGCAGTCGAAGCCGGTGATGTTGGCGCCGGAGTCGATGCCCTTGCTGGGGCCGGCCGCGTTGCCGCCACCCCAGGAGTAGGGCACCCCGATCTGCGACATACCGCGCCGGATCACATATTCGGAGGCTTGCCGCCCATAGACCCGCGGAATCCGGCTCGGGCCGGTAGCCGCATTGGTGATGCCCGTGTCGTTGGGCTTGAGGATGCCCAGCTGCTGCAGGAAGTTGCGCCCCATTTGCGCGGTGACCTGAGTGGACGTGGCCGACACACCCAACACCTGGTTGATCACCGCGATCGGGTCGCCGGGAACGTTGGCGCTGGGAATCGCCGGCAACGTGGGATCCCAGGCGCCGTCCCAGGTGCGGCCGCCGCCCGGAGGCGGCCCCCCGGGCGCGCCGGGGTCCCAACGGTCGCCCGATACCGGAACGGTCCCGCCCCCAGCCGACCAGCGGGCGGCTTCCAGCCTGGCCTGTGCGGCATCACGTTCGGCGGCCAGGCGATTGACCTGCTCACGTTGCTGGTCGAACTTGCGTTGGGTTTCGAGCAGTGCCTTGACCGCGGCGTCTTGGCTGGCCTTGGCATCGGCGGCGGCCTTGTCGGCCTTCTGCTTGGCCAGTCGCGCCGCGGACTCCTTGTTCACCTGTTCGGTCCGGGCGCGCATCAGGTTGGCCATCATCGTCTGGGAACTGGCCGTGAGAGTCTGCGCGGCGGCCGCAGCGGCGATGATCTCGTCGGGGTTCTTGGCGGTCAGGTAACTTCCCGGCGGGCCGCCCATGTAGGTAGCCGCCGCGAAGCGGCTAAGCCGGCGTTGAGCAGCGGCGATGGCCGTGTTCGCGTCTTTGACCGACTCCTGGCTGGCTGCGAGCTCGCGCTCGGCGGCGCTGACGTTGTCGCGTGCGGTTTCCACATCGACCAGGGCCTTGTTCACGCTTTGTTGTTCGGTCTGGACTTCGGCGCTCAGGTCTTCCAGCCGCTGGTTGGCCCGCGCGACCTCGGCGATCAGCGCGCCCATCGTGTCGGCACCCGGATCGGCTGAGGCCAGTCCGGGCGTCAGCCCCGCCGTGCACGCCAGCAGGGCGACACTCAAGATCGACGGAACGGCCGGCCGCACCAACCTTGCGGCTGATCGCCGGACGCAGCCACGACGGGTCCGTCTCATTCGCAGGTCTCCTACGGCCTAATCCATACGGGCGGCGCAGGTCACATTTTTCACACAAAGCGCCAAAGACAACATCAGCATCATTTGCACCGTACGTCACATCTGAGACCGTGGAAACGCGCGTCACCAACTGCGTTCTGGACGTGCGTTTAATGTGACCGAATAGTGATCTAAGCGGTTTGCCGCACGAATTGGCGGCGCTCGCCAGAAGGGGCGGCGGAGACCGATAGCCGCGGTTAGGCGTCCTGGGCGGGCTCTGCCACGTCCGTGTCCGCGGGCTGCGTGGAGGTTGCTGGCCGCCTACTGCGCAGTTGCATGAATCGGGTGCCGACGGCCGCGGCGAGGACCCCGACCAGCAGCAGAATCGTCAATCCCGTCCAGGGAAACTCCGGGGTTTCCAGCTCGTGCAAAAAGTTGTTCGCCGACTGCACCGGATTGCCCGTCTTGGAGTGGTCTTCTCCTGCCTCGAGCGTTACGCGCGGGTAATGCGTGCTGTAGCTGCCGACGAAGTTCGGGCTGAGGGTCAATACCGTGGCGTCCGGGTAGTCGGCGCCAACCACGGTCGAGATGTCCCGCAGCGGTGTGTCATTGGGCGGGTTGTGGTCGAGCAGCACGATCTTGAGATTGATGCCCTCGGCGTGCGCCTTGTCGAGGACCTGCAGCAGCCCGGGCATGGCTTCTGGCGGCGCGCTGACACCGCTGGCCTTCACCTGAGCCTTGATCAGGTTCATGTCCACGTCTTGCGGAATGTAAAGCGGCAGCATGTGCCCGGTCATACACGCACCGTACGCGAGTGCCCCGGGCCTGCCGCCAAGGCCGTGCCATCGTGGATCGCTTTCTGCGCGATGACTCCGGGCATTGGGCGTGCATCCTGGGCTTTGCGTGTGAATCCTTGGCTTCCGGCGTGAATCCTGGGTGGAAAATCGCGCCGATCCCCGCCCTGTACTCACGACGAAAGCCCTCACTTCACAACGAACGCCCTCACTTCACAACGCAAGCGCTATCTGCCCATCCCCCGTCCCGGGGACGGGCTGACGGCCGATGCGCCGCCCACATACCGGTCGATTCGCGCAGCATGCAATTGCCGAGAGACTCACTCGCGCTGCGGCGCGCTGGCTCCAGGCTGACGAGCCAATCGAAGGGCTTTCCATGCACGCCCGACGCGACAAGACTGAAGTATTGGGTGCCGCTTATTACAGGACAAGCGTACTGTTAAAGTAGCACTGCCCCGTCGACCAGCCCGTCGGCGGCAGAACTCAATCCCGGGAGTTGATGTGACCAGCAAAGATTCGGTGAACTCGTTCGGAGCCCGCGACACCCTCGAGGTCGGCGACAAGAGTTACCAGATCTATCGTCTCGACGCCGTCCCCAACACCAAGAAACTCCCGTACAGCCTGAAGGTGCTGGCCGAGAACCTGCTGCGCAACGAGGACGGCAGCAACATCACCAAAGAGCACATCGAGGCCATCGCCAACTGGGATCCCGACGCAGAGCCCAGCATCGAGATCCAGTACACGCCGGCGCGCGTGGTGATGCAGGACTTCACGGGCGTGCCCTGCATCGTGGACCTGGCCACCATGCGCGAGGCCATCGCCGACTTGGGCGGCAAGCCGGAGAAGGTCAACCCGCTGGCGCCGGCGGACCTGGTGATCGACCACTCGGTGATCGCCGACCTGTTCGGCCGGGAGGACGCCTTCCAGCGCAACGTCGAGATCGAGTACCAGCGCAACGGTGAGCGCTACCAGTTCCTGCGCTGGGGGCAGGGCGCATTCGACGACTTCAAGGTGGTGCCGCCGGGCACCGGGATCGTGCACCAGGTGAACATCGAATACCTGGCGCGGGTGGTGATGGAACGCGACGGGGTGGCTTACCCCGACACCTGCGTGGGCACCGACTCGCACACCACGATGGTCAACGGCCTCGGGGTGCTCGGCTGGGGCGTGGGTGGCATCGAAGCCGAGGCCGCCATGCTCGGCCAGCCGGTGTCGATGCTGATCCCGCGGGTCGTCGGCTTCAAGCTGACCGGTGAGATCCAGCCGGCCGTCACCGCCACCGACGTCGTGCTGACCGTCACCGAGATGCTGCGAAAGCACGGCGTGGTCGGCAAGTTCGTCGAGTTCTACGGCGAGGGCGTGGCCGAGGTGCCGTTGGCCAACCGCGCCACACTCGGCAACATGAGTCCCGAATTCGGTTCCACCGCAGCCATTTTCCCGATCGACGAAGAGACCATCTCGTACCTGAAGTTCACCGGTCGCAGCGACGAACAGGTGGCGCTGGTCGAGGCCTACGCCAAAGAGCAGGGCATGTGGCATGACCCCAAGCACGAGCCCAAGTTCTCCGAGTACCTCGAGCTCGACCTGTCCGACGTGGTGCCGTCGATCGCCGGACCCAAGCGCCCGCAGGACCGCATCGCGCTGAAGGACGCCAAATCGACCTTCCGCGAACAGATTTGCGACTACGTCGGTGACGACCCGGACAAGAAGGAGTACTCCAAGCTCGACGAGCTGGTGGACGAGTCGTTCCCGGCCAGCGACCCGGGGCGAATTTCCAATGGCCACGCCGACGACCATGCGCAGAAGGTGGAATCGGCCGCCAAGCACGCCAAGGGCCGCGTGAGCAACCCGGTGCCGGTCAAGTCCGACGAACTCGGCGAATTCGTGCTCGACCATGGCGCGGTGGTGATCGCCGCCGTCACGTCATGCACCAACACCTCCAATCCCGAGGTGATGCTCGGGGCGGCCTTGTTGGCGCGCAACGCCGTGGAAAAAGGCCTGACCTCCAAGCCCTGGGTGAAGACGACCATGGCACCGGGCTCGCAAGTGGTCAACGACTACTACGACAAAGCCGGCTTGTGGCCGTACCTGGAGAAGCTCGGCTTCTACCTCGTCGGGTACGGCTGCACCACGTGTATCGGCAACTCCGGCCCGCTGCCCGAAGAAATCTCGAAGGCGGTCAACGACAACGATCTTTCGGTGGCCGCCGTGTTGTCCGGCAACCGCAATTTCGAGGGCCGCATCAACCCGGACGTGAAGATGAACTATCTGGCGTCTCCGCCGCTGGTGGTCGCCTACGCGCTGGCCGGCACCATGGATTTCGACTTCGACAGCGAGCCGCTGGGCACTGATAAAGACGGCAATGACGTCTTCCTGAAGGACATTTGGCCGTCGCAGAAGGATGTCTCGGACACCATCGCCTCGGCGATCAACCAGGAGATGTTCACCAAGAACTACGCCGACGTGTTCAAGGGCGACGAACGGTGGCGTAACCTGCCGACTCCGAGCGGCAATACCTTTGAGTGGGACCAGGATTCGACGTACGTGCGCAAACCGCCGTACTTCGAGGGGATGTCCGCGGAGCCGGAGCCGGTCAAGGACATCAAAGGCGCCCGGGTGCTGGCATTGTTGGGCGACTCGGTGACCACCGACCACATCTCCCCCGCCGGCGCCATCAAGCCGGGCACCCCAGCGGCGCAATACCTCGACGAGCACGGCGTCGAACGCAAGGACTACAACTCCTTCGGTTCGCGGCGCGGCAACCACGAGGTGATGATCCGCGGCACGTTCGCCAACATCCGGCTGCGCAACCAACTGCTGGACGACGTGGCCGGTGGCTACACCCGCGACTTCACTCAGGACGACGCTCCTCAGGCGTTCATCTATGACGCGGCGCAAAACTATGCGGCACAAGACATTCCGCTGGTGGTGCTGGGCGGCAAGGAATACGGCTCCGGGTCCTCGCGCGACTGGGCGGCCAAGGGCACGTTGCTGTTGGGTGTGCGCGCCGTGATCACCGAGTCGTTCGAACGCATCCACCGCTCCAACCTGATCGGCATGGGCGTCATCCCGCTGCAGTTCCCCGACGGCGAGTCCGCCGAGTCGCTGGGCCTGGACGGCACCGAAACCTTCGACATCACCGGCATCGAGGAGCTGAACAACGGCAAGACGCCCAAGACGGTGAAGGTCAAAGCGACAAAAGAGGGCTCGGACCCGATCGAGTTCGACGCCAAGGTGCGCATCGACACTCCCGGTGAGGCGGACTATTACCGCAACGGCGGCATCCTGCAGTACGTGCTGCGCAACATGCTGAAGTCCGGCTGACACCGGCCCCGTGCCCAAGGTCAGCGAGGACCATCTGGCGGCTCGCCGCCGTCAGATCCTCGACGGCGCTCGCCGTTGCTTCGCCGAATACGGCTATGACAAGGCGACGGTTCGGCGTCTCGAGAAAGCGATCGGAATGTCGCGTGGGGCGATCTTCCACCACTTCCGGGACAAGGACGCGCTGTTTTTCGCGCTGGCGCACCAGGATGCGGAGCGCATGGCCGACGTCGCGTCCCGCGAGGGCCTGATCCAGGTGATGCGCGACATGCTCGCCGCGCCCGAGGAGTTCGACTGGTTGGCCACGCGGTTGGAGATCGCCCGCAAGCTGCGCAACGACCCCGAGTTCAGCCGCGGGTGGGCGGAACGGTCGGCGGAGCTGGCGGCGGCGACGACCGATCGGCTGCGCAGGCAGAAGGAAGCCCATCGGGTACGCGACGACGTTCCCGGCGACGTGTTGCAGTGCTATCTGGAACTCGTGCTCGACGGGTTGGTGGCCCGGCTGGCGTCCGGCGAGGACCCACAGCGGCTTACCGCTGTTCTGGACCTAGTCGAAAACTCGGTGCGGCGCCACTGATTTCGCTGGCGAGCAGACGCAAAGTCGCCCAAAACAGCCCCGATTTGGGCGATTTTGCGTCTGCTCAGCGGGCACGGGAAACGTGATTGGGGCCGCCGCGGCCGCGCAACGTAGTACCCGACTCGAGCAGCATGCTGTGAACCGACCCGTAAGATCTGCCGGTGCTGGCCACCAGCTTGCGGATGCTGGCGCCGCCTTCATAGGCGTTGCGCAACTCGTGCAACAACTGATCGCGTGTCTTCTTCGACTTCTTGGTTGGGTTTCGCACGGGCCCCTCCACGCTTCGACACGATCGGCAAGCACTTAGCGTAAGAACCCGCGGTCGATAGCGCGGGGCTTTTGCCGAAATGGTTTGCGGCTCCGCGAATAATCAGGCCAGCTCGATGAGATCCCGGTACTCGTCGGACCAATAGTCCTCGGTACCGTCGGGCAATAGCACGACGCGCTGGGGGTCCAGCGCCTCGGCCGCCCCAGGATCGTGGGTCACCAGCACCACCGCGCCACGATAGCTGCGCAGCGCATCCAGCACCTGCTCACGCGAGGCGGGGTCGAGATTGTTGGTCGGCTCGTCGAGCAGCAAGACATTGGCGGTGGACGCGACCAGGCCGGCCAGCGCGAGGCGGGTTTTCTCTCCGCCGGACAACGTACCCGCGGGTTGGTCGAGCTGCGGGCCGCTGAACATGAACGCCCCGAGTAGCCCGCGCAGATCCTGTTCGCCGGAATCGGGTGCGGCGTGCCGGATGTTCTGCCAGACGGTCGCGTCATTGTCCAGCGTGTCGTGCTCCTGCGCGAAATAGCCGATCCGCAAACCATGTCCGGGTTCGAACACTCCGGTGTCGGGCGTCTCGACACCGGCCAGCAGGCGCAACAGGGTGGTCTTGCCCGCGCCGTTGAGTCCCAGCACCACTACCCGCGAGCCGCGGTCGATAGCCAGATCGACATCGGTGAAGACTTCGAGTGATCCGTACGACTTGCTCAGGCCCTGGGCCACCAGCGGGGTGCGCCCGCACGCGGCCGGCGTCGGGAACTTGATGCGGGCCACCTTGTCCGCGACCCGCTCTTCGTCGAGTGCGGCCATCATCCGGTCGGCGCGGCGCAGCATGTTTTGCGCCGCAACGGCTTTGGTGGCCTTGGCACCCAGTTTGGCGGCTTGGGTGCGCAGCGCCGCCGCCTTGCGTTCGGCGTTGGCGCGTTCCCGACGGCGACGGTGCTCGTCGGTTGCCCGGGCGTCGAGGTATTTCTGCCAGCCCATGTTGTAGATGTCGACCTCACCGCGCACGGCGTCGAGATACCAGACCCGATTCACGACATCGGCGATCAAGTCGACGTTATGGCTGATCACCACCAGCCCCCCGGTATGGCTCCGCAAAAAATCCCGAAGCCAGCCAAGCGAATCCGCGTCGAGGTGGTTGGTCGGCTCGTCGAGCAGCAGTGTCGTGGACGATCCGGCGCCGCTGTCGGACGCCGCGAACAGAATGCGCGCCAGCTCCACCCGGCGACGCTGACCGCCGGACAGGGTGCGCAGTTGCTGCGTGAGCACCCGCTCGGGCAGGCCGAGGCTGGCGCAGATGCGGCCCGCTTCGCTTTCGGCGCCGTAGCCGCCCAGGGCGACGAAACGTTCCTCGAGCTGGCCGTAGCGGCGGATCGCGCGATCGCGTGCGTCGTCGTCGGCGACCTCGGCCATCAGCGCCTGCTGCTTTTCCAGATCGGTCAACAGCACGTCCAACCCACGGGCCGACAACACCCGGTCGCGCGCCAGCACGTCGAGGTCGCCCTCCTTGGGATCCTGTGGCAGGTAACCGATTTCGCCGATTCGGCTGACAGATCCCGCATACGGTTCGGTTTCACCGGCCAGAATGCGCAGCGTGGTGGTCTTGCCGGCGCCGTTGCGGCCGACCAGCCCGATGCGGTCGCCCGGCTGCACCCGCAGGGCCGGCCCGTCCGCGGACAGCAGGATGCGCGCACCAGCGCGGACCTCCAGGTCCGTAGCCGTGATCACGATCCAGCTCCTGTTGCACTATTTGTCGTCGGTGAATACCGGCGGCCGTCGTTCCGCACGCGCGGCAACCGCTTCTTCGAAGTTGGCGGTGAGCAGACGGACGAAAAGCTGACCCAAGCCTTCGGCTTGCATGTGCCCTTCCAGGCTACCGGCGTCCAGTCCACTCCACAGTGTGCGTTTGGTCAACTCGATTCCCGGGCGGGAGAACATCGCGATCCGGGCCGCGATGGCATAGCAGGTGTCCAGCAGCTGGGCTTCCGGCACCTGATTCGACACCAGTCCGATCCGTTCGGCCTCCTCGGCGCTGACATCACGACCGGTCAGCATGATCTCGAACGCGCGTGAGGACCCGATGGCTCTGGGCAGCAGGTAGCTGAGCCCCAGCTCGCTGGCGGTCAGCCCGTTGTTGATGCCGGCGGCCCGAAAATAGGCGGTCGTCGAGGCCACCCGGATGTCTGCGGCCAGCGCCAGGCACAGCCCGCCGCCGATGGCTGGGCCGTTGACCGCGGCGATCACCGGCTGATGCAGCCGCCGCAGCGCCAGGATGACCTCGTCGAGTAGCTCCATGGACCGCAGCGCATACGTCGGCCTGGTCAGACCTTCGACGTTGGGCACCGTGCCCGCGGACTTGTGATCGGCCCCAGAGGAGAATCCCCGGCCGGCCCCGGTCAGCACCACCACTCGGACGGAATTGTCGTACGTGACCTGCTCCAGGGCCTCTTTGAGCGGCACCATGACGTCAAACGCCATCGAGTTCATCCGCTCGGGCCGGTTGAGGGTTATCAGTGCGACCCCGGGGCGCGGGTGTTCGACGAGGACCAGATTCACGATAGAAAGGTAGCGCGCCGCCTAAGACGGCGCTGGGTCAGACTTCTCGGGGTTCTTGTGCTTCGGCGGCGTCCACGTCGAAAGCCTTGACCTGCTGTACCAGATCCTCCAGCGCTGCCGGCGGCAGCGCGCCGGGCTGGTTGAACAGCAGCTTGCCCTTCTTGAAGGCCATCAGCGTGGGAATGGACCGGATCTGGGCCGCCGCGGCCAGCTGTTGTTCGGCCTCGGTATTGACCTTGGCGTGCACCACGTCGGGATGCTTCTGCGACGACGCCTCGAACGTCGGCGCGAATGCTCGACACGGGCCGCACCAGGAGGCCCAAAAGTCGACCAGCACGATGTCGTTGCTGTTGATCGTGTCGTTGAACTGCTCAGCAGTGAGATCTTGGGTAGTCACCTCTCGGTAACGCAGCGCGACGACCTTATTGTTCCCGGCCCGCCGCGGGGGGCGTAGACCGACGCCGGCTTACCCGCCACGCCTGGTGGGCTGGGAGATCTTTGCCGTGGTGGCCGTCTTCGGATCGCCGGCATGAGCAAACCTGCTGCGGCACAACGTCTTAGCTTAAAGATCCGGCTCTGCTATGGCGAGGCGGTTGGACGAACACCGCGACGTGGCAGTCCGCAGAACCACACTTCGGCTCCACGGAGTTTTGCGAGTGCTCAGCGCCATCTCCGCAGGTTACGGTTGCGTACGTTTTCCCGAGTCGACCACACTGAGTGCGCTGAATTTCCGCCGGTGGAGGGAACCACATTGGGCCACTACATTGCCAACGTGCGCGATCTCGAGTTCAACCTGTTCGAGGTTCTTGATATCGGCGCCGTCCTGGGCACCGGAGCGTACAGCGAGCTGGACGCCGACACGGTCCGCACCATCTTGGCCGAATCCGCTCGCCTGGCCGAAGGACCGATCGCCGAGTCGTTCGCCTCGGCAGACCGCAATCCCCCGGTATTCGACCCGTCGACGCACAGCATCAGCGTGCCCGACGGCGAATTGGTCAAGTCGGTCGAGGCGATCAAAGAGGCCGGCTGGTGGCGGTTGGGCCTGCCCGAGGAGATCGGTGGCATCGCCGCACCGCCGCCGCTGACCTGGGCGGTCAACGAAATGATCTACTGCGCCAATCCCTCGGCGTGCTTCTTCCTGCTTGGCCCGCCGATGGCCCGCGCACTTTACATCGAGGGTAATGAACAGCAAAAGCGTTGGGCGGCAGAAGGTTTGGAGCGCGGCTGGCAGGCCACCATGGTGCTCACCGAGCCCGACGCGGGTTCTGACGTAGGCGCCGGCCGGACCAAGGCCATCCAGCAGCCCGATGGCACCTGGCACATCGAGGGAGTGAAACGGTTCATCTCCGGCGGAGACGTCGGCGACACTGCGGAGAACATCTTTCACCTGGTGCTGGCCCGGCCCGAAGGCGCCGGTCCCGGAACCAAGGGTTTGAGCCTGTTCTACGTTCCGAAGTATCTTTTCGATCCCGACACTTTCGAACTTGGTTCCCGCAACGGGGTTTTCGTCACCGGACTGGAACACAAGATGGGCCTGAAGTCCTCGCCGACGTGCGAATTGACTTTCGGCGCAACCGATGTGCCCGCGGTCGGCTACCTGGTGGGCGACGTGCACAACGGCATCGCGCAGATGTTCACCGTGATCGAGAGCGCCCGGATGACGATCGGGGTCAAGGCCTCCGGCACGCTATCCACCGGCTACTTGAACGCTCTGGCCTATGCCAAGGAGCGGATCCAAGGCGCCGACCTGACTCAGATGACCGACAAGACCGCACCGCGAGTCACCATCATGCACCACCCCGACGTGCGCCGCAGTCTGATGACGCAGAAGGCCTACGCCGAGGGCCTGCGGGCACTGTATCTGTATGCGGCGGCACACCAGGACAACGAAGTAGCACAACGGGTTTCGGGCGCCGGCCCGGACATGGCGCACCGCGTCGACGACCTGCTGCTGCCCATTGTCAAAGGCGCCAGTTCGGAACGGGCCTTTGAGATTCTGACCGAATCGCTGCAGACGCTGGGTGGCTCGGGCTTCCTGACCGACTACCCGATCGAGCAGTATTTGCGCGACTCCAAGATCGACTCGCTCTATGAAGGCACCACCGCCATCCAGGCGCTGGACTTCTTCTTCCGCAAGATCGTGCGCGACCACGGCCAGGCGCTGCAGCATGTGACGGCCCAGATCACCCACAGCATCGACAACGCTCACGAGTCGCTGAAGCCGCAAGTCGAGCTCCTGCAAGCCGCCCTGGAGGATGTCACCGCGATGACGGGCGCCCTCACCGGCTACCTGATGTCTGCGGCCGAACACCCCACCGATATATACAAGGTCGGCCTCGCCTCGGTGCGGTACCTGCTGGCCGTCGGCGACCTGCTGATCGGCTGGCGGCTGCTGGTGCAGGCCGATATCGCGCGGGCCGCACTGGAGAGCGGGCCATCCGAGCACGACCAGGCGTTCTACCAGGGCAAGATCGCGACCGCCGGGTTTTTCGCGAAGAACATGTTGCCCAGGCTGACGTCGGTGCGCGCCATCATCGAGTCGATTGACGACGAAATCATGCGCCTCCCCGAGGAAGCGTTCTGAACGCACAGACTACGCACAGCTCCATGGAGTAAACCCGATCGTCGAGACCAACTCACGAACGGAGAAACGTTGATGGCTGTCATATCGGCGCAGCTGAACCGGGCCGCGATCCTGGCGGTGACAGGTGCCCTATCGCTTTCCCTGGCGGCGTGCAGCTCGACGAGCAACCCGCCCAGCGCGACGTCGTCAGCGGGCACCACCGCAGGCTCCCCGTCGGCAACCACACCGACGACGAGCGCGCCAACGACGCCCGGCGGTGAAGCCCGCGTCAGCGGACTAATCGCGTCGGTGTCGGGTGAATCCGCTCAGGTCACCCAGAAAAGCGGCAACGCGACGGTCAACTTCACCGGCACGACCAAGGTCACCGAGGTCAGCCGGGCACAACTGACCGACGTCACCCCTGGTAGCTGTGTCAGCATCCGGTCGGTGCACGGGTCTCACGGCGGCAAACCGATCACGGCCGCGACCGTGCGGGTGAGCCCCGCCACCGATGGCAAATGCCCGACGGCCAAGGAGTCCGGGCCGGATTCGACGCCTACGCCGCCGTCCGGCTCGCCGACGCCGTCAACCACTCCGTCTACGCCTCCAAGCAGGAAACCCGACGTCGCCGGTACCGTCGCCTCCGTCTCGGGAAGCACCATCAACGTCACGAGCACCGACACCAACGGCAACCCGACGCAAACTGCCGTCTCGGTCGACGACAAGACCAAGTACACAAAGCAGGCCCCAGCCGACACGAAGGCCATCGCTCAGGGCAAATGCATGACGGCCAAAGGCACCAAGGACGGTGGCGGCGCGTTGCAGGCGACGACGATCACCCTGCGGCCGGCCACCAACGGCAAATGCGGGCGCGACTAGCTGAACTCAGACGGTGAAGCCGAGGGCGCGTAGCTGCTCGCGCCCGTCCTCGGTGATCTTGTCCGGACCCCACGGCGGGTTCCACACCCAATTGATGCGAATGTCGTCGACTAGACCGCTACCCACCAACGCGCTGCGCGACTGGTCTTCGATGACGTCGGTGAGCGGGCAGGCCGCCGACGTCAGGGTCATGTCGATCAGCGCGACGGTCCCCTCCTCGGCCTCTTCCACGTTCAAGCCGTAGACCAGCCCTAGGTCGACGACATTGATGCCGAGTTCGGGGTCGACGACGTCGCGCATCGCCTCTTCGACGTCGGCGAGCAATTCCTCATCCGGTGCGGTGGTTTCGCTCATCGGTCACCTCCTCCAAGGCGTGGCTGGCTTGGACCAACGCATCCTTGAACGCCATCCAGCCAAGTAATGCGCATTTGACGCGGGCGGGATATTTGGCCACTCCCGCGAACGCTACTCCGTCGCCCAGGACTTCCTCGTCGCCTTGGACGTTTCCCCGCGAGGACACCATTTCGGTGAACGCCTCG
Organism: Mycobacterium sp. NGS66; assembly: GCF_059812225.1. Classification (NCBI taxonomy): domain Bacteria; kingdom Bacillati; phylum Actinomycetota; class Actinomycetes; order Mycobacteriales; family Mycobacteriaceae; genus Mycobacterium; species Mycobacterium sp. NGS66. Next base: position 83,773 of record NZ_JCALCG010000008.1, read on the forward strand.
ATGGTCTTCAGCGCCTGCGGCACGCGCTGACCGATCACCTGCTGAGCGAGCACCGACGTCGAGGCCTGGCTGATCGAACAGCCCTGTCCGTCGTAGGAGACGTCGGTGACGCGGGCGCCGTCGTCAGACAACGCGACCCGCAGGGTGACCTCGTCGCCGCATACCGGATTGACGTGAAAAACTTGCGCGCCGAACGGTTCTCGCAAGCCCCGATGCTGCGGATGCTTGTAGTGGTCGAGGATCACGTCCTGATACATCTGTTCCAGGCGCACGTCAGGCTCTCCCGAAGAAGTCCAGGGCACGCCGCACACCGGCCACCAGGCGATCGACCTCGTCGAGGGTGTTGTACACCGCGAACGATGCGCGTGCGGTGGCGGCCAGGCCGAACCTGCGGTGCAGCGGCAGTGCGCAGTGATGCCCGACCCGCACGGCGACGCCGTCGTCGTCGAGCACCTGACCCACGTCATGCGCGTGCACGCCGTCGACGACGAACGCCACCGGCGAGCCACGGTTTTCCAGCGACGCCGGGCCAATGACGCGGACACCGTCGATGCCGGACAGGCCCTTCAAGGTGGCGGCCACCAACTCACGTTCGTAGGATTCCACCGCCTCCATGCCGATGGCGCCCAGATACCGTGCCGCCGCGGCCAACCCGACGACCTGGGAAGTCATCGGGGTGCCGGCCTCGAAACGTTGGGGCGGCGGCGCGTAGGTCGAGCTTTCCATCGCGACCGTTTCGATCATGGAACCGCCGGTGAGGAATGGCGGCATCGCTTCCAAAAGCTCGCGACGGCCGTAGAGCACGCCGATCCCGTTGGGCCCCAGCATCTTATGCCCAGAGAACGCGGCGAAGTCGACGTTCAGCGTGTGCAGGTCCACCGGGCGGTGCGGCACCGACTGGCAGGCGTCCAACACCGTGAGCGCACCCACTTCCCTGGCGCGCGAGACCAGTTCCTCCAGCGGCGCGTGGACGCCTGTGACGTTCGAATGATGGCTGAATGCAACGACTTTGACGCGTTCGTCCAGTTGCAGCGAGTCCAAGTCGATGCGACCGTCGTCGGTGACGCCGTACCAGCGCAACGTGGCGCCGGTGCGCCGGGCCAGCTCCTGCCACGGGACCAGGTTGGCATGGTGTTCGAGTTCGGTGGTGACAATGACGTCGCCGGGCCCGACGGCGCGCTGGAAGCGGTTGTCCCCCAGCGCATACGAGACCAGGTTGAGCGACTCGGTGGCGTTCTTGGTGAACACCAGCTCCTCAGCGTCGGCGCCGACGAACGCGGCGATGTCGGCGCGGCCCTGTTCGTAGGCGTCGGTGGCCTCTTCCATCAGCTGATGCGCGCCGCGGTGCACCCCGCCGTTGGAAGTGGTCAGGAACTCGCGCTCGGCGTCCAGCACCTGCAGGGGACGCTGCGACGTTGCGCCGGAATCCAGATACGCCAACTGTTTTCCGCCACGCATGACACGCTTGAGGATCGGGAAATCGGCGCGGATCGCTGCGATATCGAGCGGCGTGACAGAGGCAGACATGGTTATGCCCCGGTTGCCGCCGTCCGCGGCGATCGCAAGCTCGGCGAAGCCGAGCGCAGCGGGTCGCCGCCATCAGCCTGCGTAAAGCGCACGTAGCCGTTCTGTTCGAGTTCGTCGGCCAGCTCCGGGCCGCCGGATTCGGCGATGCGGCCGCCGACGAAGACGTGGACGTATTCCGGGTGGATGTAGCGCAGGATGCGGGTGTAGTGGGTGATCAGCAGGATGCCGCCGTGCTCGGCTTGGGCGTAGCGGTTCACCCCCTCGCTGACCACGCGCAACGCGTCGACGTCCAGGCCGGAGTCGGTCTCGTCGAGAACGGCGATCTTGGGCTTGAGCAGTTCCAGCTGGAGGATTTCGTGCCGCTTCTTCTCGCCGCCGGAGAAACCTTCGTTGACATTGCGTTCGGCGAAGGCGGGGTCGATGTCGAGGCCGGCCATCGCGGACTTGACTTCTTTGACCCAGTGCCGAAGTTTCGGCGGCTCACCCCGAATGGCCGTGGCCGCCGAGCGCAGAAAGTTCGACACCGACACACCCGGCACCTCGACGGGGTACTGCATGGCCAGGAACACGCCTGCCCGTGCGCGCTCGTCGACGCTCATCGCCAGCAGATCGGCGCCGTCCAGGGTGATCGAGCCCGAGGTCACCCGGTATTTGGGATGGCCGGCGATGGCGTACGACAGCGTGGATTTGCCGGAGCCGTTGGGGCCCATCAACGCATGCGTCTCACCGGATTTCACGGTCAGGTCGACGCCGTTGAGGATGGGAATTTCGCGCTCCCCATCGGCGGCGTTGGGATTTTCGACGCTGACGTGCAGGTCTTTGATTTCCAATGTGGTCATAAGGTTGTCGATCTCGATTCCGTTATTTCCAGTTCGTGCTCGATGGCAGCGGTCAGGCGTTCCCGGACTTCCGGGACCGCAATCTTGGCGATGATCTCGCCGAAGAATCCACGCACCACCAGTCGGCGGGCCTGTTCTTCGGGGATGCCGCGGGAACGTAGGTAGAACAATTGCTCGTCGTCGAAACGTCCGGTGGCGCTGGCGTGTCCGGCGCCGACGATCTCGCCGGTCTCGATCTCCAAGTTGGGCACCGAGTCGGCGCGCGCGCCGTCGGTGAGCACCAAGTTGCGGTTCACCTCGAAAGTGTCGGTACCGGTGGCCTCGGCGCGGATCAGCACGTCACCCACCCAGACGGTATGGGCGTCGGGCAAGTGCGACGCCGGATCTCCTTGCAGCGCACCTTTGTACAGCACATTGGACCGGCAATCCGGCCGGGCGTGGTCGACCAGCAGCCGCGACTCGAGGTGCTGGCCGTCGTCGGCGAAATACAGTCCCAGCAACTCGGCGTCGCCACCTGGGGCATCGAAACGCACGTTGGCCGTCATCCGCACCACCTCGCCGCCGAGTGTGACGGCGACGTGCCGCAGCAGCGCGTCCTTGCCGAGCTTTGCGTGATGTGCGCTGAGATGAACCGCGTCGTCGGACCAGTCAGCGATCCACACCACGGTGAGCCGGCCGGCGTCGGCGACCACGAATTCAAGGTTGTCGGCGTAGGTTCCGCTCCCGCGGTGGTCCACGACGACGACGGCCTCGGCGAGTTCCTCCACCCGAATCTGCAGATGACCGTAGGCCACCGCGCCTGGGCCCGGCCCGGTTACGGTGACGTTCACCCGTTCGTGGGCCTGCGTGGCCCGCTCGACGGTGACCACCGTCGCGGAGTTGAACGACGAAAACGCTTGAGCGGCAACCCGATCGGCGGGCACACCGCCCTGGCCTAGGCGCTCGTCGCCGCGTCGCACGGTCTCGGTTCGCACGCCAGGGTGTTCGCTGACGGTTATCTGGGCGCTGCCGGAGGCCCGTGCGGAGCCGTCGTGCAGGCCACGCAACCGCTTGAGCGGAGTGAAGCGCCAGAGCTCGTCGCGGCCGTGCGGAACCTCGAAGGCGTCGACGTCGAAGGAGGCGAACAGCTCGCCCTTGTTGGCAGCGGCGAGTGACGAACCCTCAACCGCTGCAGTCAATTCCGTCACTAGCCGACCGCGCCTTCCATCTGCAGCTCGATCAGCCGGTTGAGCTCCAGCGCGTACTCCATGGGGAGTTCCTTGGCGATCGGCTCGACAAAGCCACGCACCACCATCGCCATCGCCTCGTCCTCGGTCAGTCCGCGGCTCATCAGGTAGAAGAGCTGGTTCTCGCTGACCTTCGACACGGTGGCCTCGTGACCCATCGTGACGTCGTCCTCGCGGATGTCGACGTACGGGTAGGTGTCACTGCGGCTGACCGTATCGACCAGCAGCGCATCGCATTTCACGCTCGACCTGGAACCGTGCGAGCCCTTGTTCACCTGGACCAGGCCGCGGTAGGAGGTGCGGCCGCCACCGCGGGCCACCGACTTGGACACGATGTTGCTTGACGTGTTCGGCGCCAGGTGCAGCATCTTGGCGCCGGTGTCCTGGTGCTGGCCTTCGCCGGCGAACGCCACCGACAGCACTTCGCCCTTGGCGTGCTCGCCGGTCATCCAGACCGACGGATACTTCATGGTCACCTTGGACCCGATGTTGCCGTCGACCCACTCCATGGTCGCGCCGGCCTCGGCCCGGGCCCGCTTGGTGACCAGGTTGTAGACGTTGCTCGACCAGTTCTGGATCGTGGTGTAACGAACGCGCGCATGCGGTTTCACGATGATCTCGACCACTGCGGAGTGCAGTGAGTCCGACTTGTAGATAGGCGCGGTGCAGTTGTGCACGGCGAATCCGTAGGCGAGGTAGCTGTCTGGCGCCTCTACATCGAGGTTGTATACCGGCTCATGTGCCTCACGCACTGCGCGCTTCTTGATCGGCACCGCGAAGTAGTCGCCACAGTCGCGGGCCTGCTTCGGCCCGTGGCCGCCTTCCGTCCACTGGACCTGGTAGATGTCCTTGCGCATGATGTTTCGGCCCTGGATTACACCGGGACCAGCTGGCCGGCGCAGCTCGACGGTAGCGTAGTGACCCAACCGCGCCAGGATCGACTGCAACTGGAAGGCCCAGACACGCGACGTCGTGTGCACGCGCTTCCATAGGGCGCCGCCTCTACGGATGACGTTGCCGTCGCCGTTCACATAGGCGTCGACCAGTTCGCGCAGGAAGATCTCGTCCTGACGCATCAAAAGGTCGGACAGCTTCTTGTGCGACGATCCGATGCCGACATTGTCGCGCATCGCGGCGTAGCCGGCCTTGGTGTAGACGGTGACGCGGGCCGAATGCTTGTGCTCTTCGATCAACACCGAGCCCAGCTTGTCGTACAGCGACTTGCACGCTTGACGCACGTCCTCGACGTACTCGAACTCGTCGCTGTGGAACGAGAAGATCAGCGATTCGCAGCCATTGGTCAGGCACGCGTGACCTTCGGCCAGGTAGTAGCCCGCCAGCCTGGCGAACTCCAACGGCAGAACCGTCTGGTGCGGGATCGGCTTCGGCTTGGGATAGATCAGGAAATCACCCTCGGCGACATCCTTCGCGGCGACCCAGCGCGGCTCGGTGGCACGCAGCTTGGCGCTATTTACCTCCGCCTTCCATCCGTTGCGCTCCTTTCGCGCGACCCGCACCTCGTCACGCGGAACGACCAGCAAGGGGTGTTCCGCGGTGACCGAGAACTTGTTGGCGGGCGACATCGGCGTGAAGGTGAACAGCTCGCCATTGAGATCGCGCACCTGTACCGCGGTAACGCGATGCGACCGTCCATCATGGCCGGTGACGTAGTCGCCCACGCGGATCGACTCGATGGGCCGCAGGTCGCCATCCGCCGTGGTGATCAGCTCGCCGGCCGGCAGGCAGCCCTCGACATAGTGCACGTAAGCGCCCTCGTCGGCGATGATTAGCGTCCGCTCGAACTGGCCCATGTTCTCGGTATTGATCCGGAAGTAAGCCTGCAGCGGGATGTCCACGTGCACGCCCGGCGGGACGTAAATGAAACTTCCACCACTCCAGACTGCGGTATTCAGCGCGGAGAACTTGTTGTCGCCAGCGGGGATAACGGTGCCGAAGTACTGCTTGAAGATTTCGGGATGCTCACGCAAACCCGTGTCAGTGTCCAGGAAGATGACGCCCTGGGCTTCAAGGTCTTCCCGGATCTGGTGGTAGACCACCTCGGAGTTATGGACAACCAGACCTTCGGCGATGAAGTTGTGCGGGCCGTCGACCTCAATGTCGTACACCGGCTCGACCGCATATGGCTCGATGGACTTGATCCGCTCGAAGCCAAGCCAATCGTTGCAATGCACCCGAATTGTCGTCCCGTGCGAGCTGTTGGACGAGTGCATAAACCGCCGGCGCCCGAAGCGATTCGTCCGCTTCAAGTTGCGGCAGCCGAGGCGCTCAAAATCACCGGAAATGCCCAGCCGCCAAGCAATTTGCATCCGTTCCGGAGCGTGCCGGTAAGGCTGGGTGAATGACCACGGCCCACCCGCACGGAGACCGGACAGTTCGGCTAGTTCGCGCGCCTGCTCGAGCAAAGCTTCGTTGGCACAGGTCAGCATTACCGAGCCACTACGGTCGGGTTGGACATATCCGTCGGCGTCGACCCAGCCACCGAGGAACGCCAGCCGCTGTTCAACTGGCAGCCCGTAGACCCAGTCCGGCACACGCTTCGTCAGCGAAAGACCTCCGAACCCCAGGGCAACGATCCACTCGGTCAGTGCCTTCGAGTTGACAACAATGCGGTATTCGTCGGCTTCTATGCACCGTAGGCCGAACAGTTCCTTGACGACACGGCCCACCTCGGCGCGCAGCTCGACATCCGTAGCCGGGATGGCGAACTGAACACGGTAGGTCCTCGTCGAGAGATGCAGGTTGCCATCGCCGATGTACAACCCCAGCAGCCACATCAGATCGACCGAACTGGTCTTTGGAGCCGTCAGTCCGGCGATCAGCGGAAGTTCGGCCGCTACACCGAATTCGGGCACAGCTCGCGGTACTGCGATGAAGTCACCGGCCTTGAGTTCGCCGACGGTGACCCAACGTCGGGCGTAGCGGGCACGCTGCCGGCCTTCCTTGCGCTCGTCGCGCAAAACCAGCATCGGATGGTTGTCCGTCGCGCGGATGCTGCGCCGCGTCGTCTTGACGGTGTAGGTCAACCGGGTGTCGGTCTGGGCTGACGCACGAACGGGGGCCACCACAAATCGCTCGGCATCCTCGTCGTAGGCGAACACGCGGTCGCCGTATTCGATCTCCTTGATCGGGACCTGGCCACGGTTGGCCGTCCACACCAGCGTGTCCCCTGCCAAGCATTCGTACTGAGCCGCCACGCCAGCCACCAACCGCTGCTTTTCGGCCTCAGGGATCCCCAGCCGGTCGTAGGTGTTTTTGATGTCTTCGGGCAAATCGTCCCAACTAGCCGCTTGCTTTTCAGTAGACCGCACGAAGTACTTGATGTTGTCGAAGTCGATGCCGCCGAGGTTGGAGCCCCACGTCGGCATCGGCTTGCGCTCGAAAATGCGCAGCGCCTTGAGCCGGTTGTTCAGCATCCACTCGGGCTCGTTCTTCTTCGCCGAGATATCCCGGACCACCGCCTCGGACAGCCCGCGCTGCGCGCTGGCACCTGCGACGTCGGAGTCCACCCAGCCATAGCCGTAGCGGCTCAGCGAGGCGATCGCCTCTGCCTGGGTCAGCGGCTCGGTGGCCGTCTTGCTGGCCTCTGGCGTCATGGTCATAGGGACGCTCCTTCGAGTTCGTCGTATGTTCGGCGCGGGCTGGGCGCCGTTTCGTGCTAGGTCTTGCTGGCCGCGTTGCTCATCGGCTGAGTGAGCGGCACGTGGGTGGTGCAGGCGCAGTCGCCGTTGACGATCGTCGCCAACCGCTGCACGTGCGTTCCGAGCACCTCGGCCATCGCCTGCTGCTCGGCTTCGCACAATTCTGGAAACTCCTCGGCGACATGGGATACCGGGCAGTGGTGCTGGCAGATCTGCACGCCGTGGATAGGCCCGCCCACCTCCGTCGTGGTCGCCACATAGCCGGCTTTCGTCAGGGCGTTCGCCACACGCTCGGCGGCGGCCTCGACATCGGCATCGTCGCCGCTGCCCGCCCCTTCGACGCCGGACAGGATCGCGTCGATCCGCCTGCGGGCGAACGTCCGCACCGCCTCGTCACCGCCGATTTCCCGCAGCTGCCGCATGGCCGCGACGGCCAGGTCGTCGTAGGAGTGCTCCAGCTTGGCCCGGCCGGCCGCGGTCAAGCGATAGCGCTTCGCGGGCCGCCCCCGTCCCACCTGCTGCCAGGCGGCGGCCGGCACCGACTCCGCGTCGCCGGCCTCGATCAGCGCGTCGAGATGACGTCGCACGCCGGCGGCCGACAGGCCCAAGCGTTCACCGATCTCACCGGCAGTGATCGATCCGGATTCCAGCAGTAGCCGCACGACGGCGCGCCGGGTGTGACCATCCGTTCCCCCTGCGGCGGCTGCAGGCACAGCAGCATCCAGCTCGGATTGGATTTTCACAACACCAGTGTGACGCAATTCCGGTGAACGGTCCAGCAAGGGTGCCCTTTGCCGGCGGTTGCGCTGGTCACACCTGGTCACACCATGAGGATCGCCCCGGCGGCTCGCGACCTCAGGCTAGGCTCCTGAGGATGGCAGCCCGCCAGCACACGCTGAGCTCGTCGATCGCGAGCCTGCATGGTGACGAGCAGGCGGTGGGCTCGCCGCTGAACAACGCCGAGATCACCGCCCTGCAGCGCACCCGCCTGTTCGGCGCCACCGGCACCGTGCTGATGGCCATCGGCGCCCTCGGCGCCGGGGCCAGGCCGGTCGTACAGGACCCTACCTTCGGCGTCCGGCTACTCAACCTGCCGTCGCGCATCCAGACCGTCTCGCTGACGATGACGACGACCGGGGCAGTCATGATGGCGCTCGCCTGGTTGATGCTCGGCCGCTTCGCACTCGGCGACCGGCGGATGTCGCGTGGCGAACTGGACCGCACCCTGCTGTTGTGGTCCCTGCCGCTGTTGATCGCGCCGCCGATGTACAGCAAGGACGTGTACTCCTACCTGGCGCAAAGCCAGATCTCGCTGGAGGGACTCGACCCCTACCGGGTGGGCCCGGCGTCGGGCCTGGGCCTCGGTCACGTCTTCACCCTGTCGGTCCCCAGCCTGTGGCGCGAAACGCCGGCGCCCTACGGTCCGCTGTTCTTGTGGATCGGGCGCGGAATCTCGGCATTGACCGGCGAGAACATCGTCGCGGCCGTGCTCTGTCACCGGCTGGTGGTGTTGATCGGCGTGGGCATGATCGTGTGGGCCACCCCGCGGCTGGCCCGGCGGTGCGGCGTCGCCGAAGTCAGCGCGCTGTGGCTGGGCGCGGCCAACCCGCTGCTGATCATGCATCTGGTCGCCGGCATCCACAACGAGGCCTTGATGCTCGGGCTGATGCTCAGCGGCGCGGAATTCGCGCTGCGCGGCATCGATTCCCCGCGGCTGATGCCCACGTCGTGGCGGATCGGCCCGGACTGGGAGCCGTTGGGCATGCTGGTGGCCGGCGCGATCCTGATCGTGCTGTCGTCGCAGGTGAAGCTGCCGTCGCTGCTGGCGCTGGGCTTCGTCACCATGGCGCTGGCCTACCGCTGCGGGGGCACGCTGAAGGCGCTCTTACTGGCCGGTGGGGCCATGTCGGGGCTGACGCTGGCGGTGATGGCGGTCGTGGGCTGGGTCAGCGGCCTGGGATTCGGCTGGATTTTCACGCTCGGCACCGCCAACGTAGTGCGGAGCTGGATGTCGCCGCCGACACTGCTGGCTCTGGGCACCGGGCAGGTCGGGATTCTGCTGGGCCTGGGCGATCACACCACCGCGGTGTTGTCCCTGACACGTGCCATCGGCGTGCTGATCATCATGGTGCTGGTCTGCTGGCTGCTGGTGGCGGTCTTCCGCGGCCGGCTGCATCCGATCGGCGGGCTGGGCGTGGCGCTGGGGGTCACGGTGCTGCTGTTTCCGGTGGTGCAGCCGTGGTATCTGCTTTGGGCGATCATCCCTCTCGCCGCCTGGGCAACCCGCACCGGCTTCCGGGTGGCTGCCATCGTCGTCACCTTGGTCGTGGGCATCTTCGGCCCGACGGCCAACGGCGACCGCTTCGCGCTGTTCCAGATCGTCGATGCCACCGTGGCCAGCACCATCATCGTCGTGGTGCTCATCGCGCTGACCTACACGCGCCTGCCGTGGCGACTGCTCCTACCCGTCCCGATCCACCACCACGAACCCCCTGCGCAAACAGCGCCCCCGGCCGGGCCCACCGAGACGCCCCCGGCCACCCCTCGCTCCAAGTCGGCACCTGACGCCTACGCTGACTCCACGTGAGCTCGGCCCCGCAGATTCCCGACACGGTCGTTCGGCTGCGTGGGGTCAGCAAGCAGTACGGGTCGGGAGCGTCCGTCTGTAAGGCCGTCACCAATCTCGATCTGGACGTACACGCCGCCGAGGTGCTGGCCCTGCTGGGACCCAACGGCGCCGGAAAGACGACGACAGTCGAGATGTGCGAAGGCTTCGTGCGCCCGGACTCCGGAACCATCGAGGTGCTCGGGCTGGACCCGATCGCCGACAACGCCCGGCTGCGCCCGCGGATCGGGGTCATGTTGCAGGGCGGCGGCGGTTACCCCGCGGCGCGAGCCGGCGAAATGCTGAATCTGGTGGCCGCCTACGCCGCCGACCCGCTGGACCCGCAGTGGCTGCTGGACACGCTGGGCCTCACCGACGCCGCGCGCACCACCTATCGGCGGCTCTCCGGCGGACAGCAGCAACGGCTCGCGCTGGCCTGCGCGCTGGTCGGCCGCCCCGAGCTGGTGTTTCTCGACGAGCCCACCGCGGGCATGGACGCGCATGCCCGGTTGCTGGTGTGGGAGTTGATCGATGCGCTGCGCCGCGACGGCGTGACCGTGGTGCTGACCACCCACCAGCTCAGGGAGGCCGAGGAGCTCGCCGACCGGCTGGTCATCATCGACAACGGCGTGACGGTCGCCGCCGGCACCCCGACCGAACTGACCCGCGCCGGCGCCAAAGACCAACTGCGGTTCAGCGCGCCGCCGCGGCTCGAGCTGTCCCTGTTGGCCACGGCGCTGCCGGAGGACTACAAAGTCACCGAGGTAACCCCGGGCGAGTATCTGGTCGAAGGCCCGGTCGATCCGCAGGTGCTGGCGACGGTCACGGCTTGGTGCGCGCAGATCAACGTGTTGGCCACCGACATGCGCGTCGAGCAGCGCAGCCTCGAGGATCTCTTCCTCGATCTCACCGGGCGGAGCTTGCGGCCATGACCGATGTGTTTCCGCCTGGCACATTCACCCCCGACCCGCGACCGAACGCCGTGCCCCGGATGCTGGCCGCGCAGTTCGCCCTGGAGCTCAAGCTGCTGTTGCGCAACGGCGAGCAGCTGCTGTTGACCATGTTCATCCCGATCACGCTGCTGGTCGGGCTGACCCTGTTGCCGCTGGGTTCGTTCGGCCCGCACCGCGCCGCGGTGTTCGTCCCCGCCATCATGGCGCTCGCGGTCATCTCCACCGCCTTCACCGGACAGGCCATCGCCGTCGCGTTCGATCGCCGCTACGGCGCGTTGAAGCGGCTCGGCGCGACGCCGCTGCCGGTCTGGGGGATCATCATCGGCAAGGCCTTGGCCGTCGTCTTCACCGTCTTCTTGCAGGCAATTCTGTTGGGGGTCATCGGATTTACCCTTGGCTGGCGTCCGGCTTTGGCGGCGCTGGCCCTGGGTGCGGCGGTCATCGCGGTGGGCACCGCGGGATTTGCCGCGCTTGGCCTGCTGCTCGGTGGCACCTTGCGGGCCGAGATCGTGCTGGCCCTGGCCAACCTGTTGTGGTTCGTCTTCGCCGGGTTCGGCGCCCTGACGCTCGAGACCGGCATGATCCCGCGAGGTGTCAAATGGGCAGCGCGGCTGACTCCCTCGGGAGCGCTCACTGAGGCGCTGTCGCAGGCCATGAGCCTGTCGGTGGACTGGTTCGGGTTCGCGGTGCTGGCGGTATGGGGTGTGCTCGCGGCATTGGCCGCGCGCCGCTGGTTCCGCTTCACCTGACGGTCCGTGGGGCGCCCATTGATTCTGCGTCCATGGCGTGGAAGTTCGAGTAAAACGCGCCGTCAGCGCAGAGCCAACTCGATCAAGCCGCCCACTTCTACTACGTGACGTAGTTGTCGTTACGATCGGGCGATGCCCGTCGGACGAGCGCTTTCGCGGTTGGTGGACCTGCTCCCCGACCCCAGCCTGCGTGTCCAGCGGCTCATTGCGGCGGCCGTCATCCTGACGCAGGGGGGCATCGCCGTCACCGGCGCGATCGTACGGGTCACCGCGTCGGGGCTGGGTTGCCCGACCTGGCCCCAGTGCTTTCCGGGCAGCTTCGTGCCGGTAGCGGTGGCCGAAGTGCCACGCATCCATCAAGCGGTCGAGTTCGGCAACCGCATGATCACCATCGCGGTCGTCATCACCGCGCTGCTGGCGGTGCTGGCCGTCACCCGCGCCAGACGCCGCACCGAGGTGCTCGTCTACGCGTGGCTGATGCCGGCCTCGACGGTGGTGCAGGCGGTAATCGGTGGCATCACCGTGCGCACCGGGTTGCTGTGGTGGACGGTGGCGGTCCACCTGCTGGCGTCGATGACCATGGTGTGGCTGTCGGTGCTGCTTTACGTCAAGGTCGGCGAACCCGACGATGGCGTGGTCGAGCAGCGGGTGGCGAAGCCGCTGCGGGCCCTCACCGCGCTCAGCGCGCTGAACCTGGCCGCCGTGCTGGTGACCGGCACGCTGGTGACGGCGGCCGGACCGCATGCCGGTGACCGGAGCGCCACCCGGACGGTGCCGCGGCTCAAAGTTGAGATCACCACCCTGGTGCACATGCATTCGTCGCTGCTGATCGCGTACCTCGCACTACTTGTCGGGCTGGGTTTCGGGCTGTTGGCCGTCGGCGCGTCCCGCCCGGTCAGGCTACGGCTTGCCGTGTTGGTGGCGCTGGTTCTTGCGCAGGCCACCGTCGGCACCACCCAGTACTTCACCGGGGTGCCGCCCGCGCTGGTCGCGCTGCACGTGGCCGGCGCCGCGGCGTGCACCGCAGCCACCGCCGCGCTATGGGCCTCAATGCGGGAACGACTGCGAGAACGGGCCGAGCCCGAACCGCTCCAGAGCTGACTCCACGCCCACCGCAAACTCTCGTTCGGCCCCGTCGCGGGTGCCGGCATCGAGCTTTCTGAAGAGCAGCGACGGCCCAACCAACTGCAGTTCCAGCAGCGCGGGAGCGTCGGCCTCGCCGATCACCTGCGCCCTCGCGTAAAGCAAATCGCTTGTGCTGCCGCCGATTCGGGCGGCCGCGCCGGCCAGCGCGGCGGCTCCGATGTCCCAGATTTCGAAATCAGCCTCGGTCTGATGCCAGCTGCCCGCCCGTCTGGTGAGGGCGTGCGACGGCTCGCCGCACAAGAAGACCAGTGCGGTCTCGGTAGCCGAGTCGCAGGATTGCACCACCACGCTGCGGCCGGCCGCCTGCAATTCGGCCGCGTATTGGGCGGCCTCCGACCGGCTGCGGCAACGCCGCGCACCCGACCCGATGGTGGCGCTGACGAAAACCAGGTCTGCGCGCGGCAGCCGCACCTGCTCGCCCGGCGCGAAGGTCGTCTTGGGCACGGTCGGCACATCCCGGTTCGCCAGCTCGTCCAAATACCGCCGGTCGGCGTTCCAGGCCACCGCTGCGGGCGGGTTCAGCAGGTTTTTCACCTTCAGCGTCCAGGCCAGGAATTCGCCGAGCCGGTCGGCGTAGTCGTGGACAGCCCGCAGTATCACCAGGTCCGCACGAACGATTTCGGGATCGTCCCAGGACATCCAATGGGCATGCAGGCCGCGGTGTCGCAACGCGGCAAGCAGCCCGGCGTCATCGCCGTCTCCGGCGACCTGTCGCGGACACCCGGCCAGCACGATGCGCGGGTGGAAGACGTCTGGCCGCGCTAACTTCATTCACGGGCATGATAAGCACATGCATGCGATCGAAGTGTCCGAAACCGGGGGCCCCGAGGTCCTGCGCTATGTCGACCTGCCCCAACCCTCTCCCGGGCCGGGCGAGCTGCTGATCAAGGCCGAGGCGATCGGCGTCAACTTCATCGACACCTATTTCCGTTCGGGGCAATACCCACGCCCGTTGCCGTTCGTGGTCGGCTCCGAGGTATGCGGGACGGTCGCCGCCCTGGGCGATCGCGTGGACAACGGCGGGATAGCGGTCGGCGATCGGGTGGTGAGCGCATCGGCAAACGGTGGTTACGCCGAATTCTGTACTGCGCCAACACTTTTGACGGCTAAAGTGCCCGAATCGGTAGATTCCGACGTGGCCGCGTCGGTATTGCTGAAGGGCCTGACCGCGCACTACCTGCTCAAATCGGTGTACCCGGTGCAAAGCGGCGACCCGGTGCTCATTCATGCCGGCGCGGGCGGCGTCGGACTGATCCTCACGCAATGGGCCACCCACCTCGGCGCCCGGGTGATCACCACCGTTTCGACGCCGGAGAAGGAGCGACTGTCCCGGCAGGCCGGCGCCGCCGAGGTGCTCCCTTACCCCACCGATGCCGCCGAATTCGGCAACCAGGTGCGTGCGATCACGGGGGGTCCCGGGGTCGCCGTGGTTTACGACGGCGTCGGTGCTTCCACGTTCGACGCCAGCCTGGCCAGCCTGGCCGTCCGCGGAACGCTGGCGTTGTTCGGCGCCGCCAGCGGACCCGTTCCGCCCTTCGATCCGCAGCGCCTGAACTACGCCGGCTCGGTCTATCTCACCCGGCCCTCACTGGTGCACTTCATCCGCACCGGCGAGGAGTTCAGCTGGCGGGCGGCCGAGCTGTTCGACGTGATCGGCAGTGGGATCGTGACCGTCGAAGTCGGCGGACGGTATCCGCTGTCCGAGGCGGCGCGCGCCCACCAGGATCTGCAGGGCCGCAAGACGGCGGGCTCCATCGTGCTGCTGCCGTAGGACCGGTCCTTCAAATCCCTTCTGTCACACCAGCATCGGCGCGGCCAGCGAGCTCAGAGCAATGTCGGCAGGGCGATCACCGAGTCGATCGCCAACGCGCAGAAAACCACCGCCAGGTAGTTATTCGACTGCAGGAACAGCCGCAGCGGCTTCACCGGCTCACCGGCGCGGACCCCGGCGTACAGCTGGTGGGCCATGGCCAAGAACCACACCCCGGCCACCACCGCGACCGCCGCATACAGCCACCCGGTCGCCAGCGCCAGCACCAGCGTCGCCAGCACGGTCAGCCAGGTGTAGACCAGGATCTGCTTGGTGACCTGACGTTCGGTGGCCACGGCCGGCAGCATCGGCACACCGGCCGCTTTGTAGTCCTCCTTGTACCGCATCGCCAGGGCCCAGGTGTGCGGCGGCGTCCACAAAAAGATGATCGCGAACATCGCCAACGCCGGCCAGCCGATGCCACCGGTCACGGCCGACCAACCGATCATCACCGGCATGCAGCCGGCCGCACCGCCCCAGACGACGTTCTGCGACGTGCGGCGCTTGAGCAGCAGGGTGTAGACGAACACGTAGAACGCGATGGTCGCCACCGCCAGCAGGCCGGACAGCAGATTGGTCGTCCACCACAGCCAGAAAAACGAACCGACGCTCAACACCAGACCCAGTACCAGCGCGTTTCGCGGCGGTACCGCCTCTCGGGCCAGTGGGCGCCGGGCGGTGCGTTTCATCACCTTGTCGATATCGGCGTCAGCCACGCAATTGAGCGTGTTGGCGCCACCGGCGGCCATCATGCCGCCGATCAGCGTGTTGAGGATCAACAGTGGGCTCACATGGCCCCGATCGGCCAGCAGCATCGCCGGTATCGCGGTCACCAACAGCAGTTCGATCACGCGGGGCTTCGTCAGCGCCACGTAAGCCAGGACCGCGCCGAGTACCCGGCTCCTGGCCCGGCCGGCATCCGGCCCGGCTTGTCGCCGGGCGGTGCCGGTCATCCGGATCGACGTGACGCGCCCGCGAACGCTCAACGCATTTACTCCTCGGGGTCGCAGCAGCGCGCGCAGCTTTCTACTACGCACGATGGTAGACAGCATGTCCACCGCCGCGGCGCCGCAGGGTCCATTCCGCGACTTTTTCCGCCGAGGGCGCGATTGTTCGCACAGCGTAGGCGGCGGACAAGTAGGTTTCACACTGATTCCGCAGGGCCGGCCCTGGGTACCCGAAATCCGGCCCTGCACTAGTGAGCCCTCCCGCACTAGGGTGAGGATTGATCAGCTTCATGACCCAAGGACTGCGTCTGTGACCACACTCGAAGAGATCTCCACGCTGACCCAACCGCGCCACCCGGACGACTGGACCGACATCGACTCAGCCGCGGTGGACACCATCCGGGTGTTGGCCGCCGACGCGGTGCAAAAGGTGGGCAACGGTCACCCCGGCACGGCGATGAGCCTTGCCCCGTTGGCCTACACCCTTTTTCAGCGCACAATGCGCCACGACCCCAGCGACCCCCACTGGCTGGGCCGTGACCGGTTCGTGCTGTCGGCCGGACACAGCAGCTTGACCCTCTACCTGCAGCTCTACCTCGGCGGCTTCGGCCTGGAGCTCTCCGATATCGAGTCGCTGCGCACCTGGGGCTCGAAAACCCCGGGCCACCCGGAGTTCCGCCATACCAAAGGCGTGGAGATCACCACCGGTCCGCTGGGCCAGGGCCTGGCCTCGGCGGTCGGCATGGCGATGGCGTCGCGCTATGAGCGCGGCCTCTTCGACCCCGACGCCGAACCGGGGACCAGCCCGTTCGACCACCACATCTTCGTGATCGCCTCCGACGGCGACATCGAGGAAGGGGTGACCTCCGAGGCGTCGTCGCTGGCGGCGGTCCAGCAGCTGGGCAACCTCATCGTGATCTACGACCACAACCAGATCTCCATCGAGGACGACACCAACATCGCGCTGTGCGAGGACACCGCGGCCCGCTACCGCGCCTACGGTTGGCACGTCCAAGAGGTGGAGGGCGGCGAGGACGTCGTAGCCATCGAGGAAGCCCTCGCCAACGCGAAAGCCGCCACCGACCGGCCGTCGTTCATCTCGCTGCGCACCATCATCGGGTATCCGGCGCCCAACCTGATGAACACCGGCAAGGCGCACGGCGCCGCCCTCGGTGACGAGGAGGTGGCCGCCGTCAAGAAGATCCTCGGCTTCGATCCCGACAAGAACTTCGAGGTCCGCGACGACGTCATCGCCCACACCCGCAAATTGGTCGAGCGGGGTAAGGAAGCGCACGAGAAGTGGCAACCGGAGTTCGATGCCTGGGCACAGCGCGAACCGGAACGCAAGGCCCTGCTGGACCGGTTGACCGCCGAGAAACTGCCCGACGGCTGGGACGCCGACCTGCCGCATTGGGACCCCGGCTCGGACGAGATCGCCACCCGGAAAGCGTCCAACGCGGTGCTCGACGCGGTGGGACCGAAGCTGCCGGAGCTGTGGGGCGGCTCTGCCGACCTGGCGGGCAGCACCAACACCACCATCAAGGGTGCGGATTCCTTTGGGCCGCCGTCGATTTCCACCAAGGACTACACCGCGCACTGGTATGGGCGCACCTTGCATTTCGGTGTTCGCGAACACGCCATGGGCGCGATCTTGTCCGGCATCGTGCTGCACGGCCCAACCCGGGCTTACGGCGCCACCTTCCTGCAGTTCTCCGACTACATGCGCCCGGCGGTGCGGCTGGCGTCGCTGATGGACATCGACACCATCTACGTGTGGACGCACGACTCGATCGGACTGGGCGAAGACGGCCCGACCCACCAGCCGATCGAGCACCTGTCGGCGCTGCGCGCCATCCCGAACCTGTCGGTGGTCCGTCCCGCCGACGCCAACGAGACGGCGTACGCCTGGCGGACGATTCTGGCGCGCGGTAACGGCAGCGGGCCGGTCGGGCTGATCCTGACCCGTCAGAATGTGCCGGTGCTGGCAGGCACCGACGCCGAGGGTGTTTCCCGCGGCGGGTACATCCTGGGGGAAGACGGAGGCGAAGAACCGGACGTCGTGCTGATCGCCACCGGCTCCGAGGTCCAGCTCGCGGTGGCGGCGCAGAAGTTGTTGGCGGACAAGGACATCATCGCGCGGGTGGTGTCCATGCCGTGCGTGGAGTGGTTCGAGTCGCAGCCTCAGGACTACCGCGACAGCGTGCTGCCCCCGTCGGTGTCGGCCCGGGTGGCCGTCGAGGCGGGTGTCGCGCAGTGCTGGCACAAGCTGGTCGGCGACACCGGAAAAATCGTTTCGATCGAGCACTACGGAGAATCCGCGGATTACAAGACATTGTTCCGTGAGTACGGCTTCACAGCGGAGGCCGTCGCTGATGCCGCGGAACAGGTAGTAGACAACTGAGAGAGGGTAATTGGCATGACCACTCAAAACGCCAACCTCGCGGCGTTGAGTGCCGCGGGGGTATCGGTATGGCTGGATGACTTATCTCGGGAGCGACTGCGTTCGGGCAACCTGCAGGAGCTGATCGACACGAAATGCGTTGTGGGAGTGACCACCAACCCGTCGATCTTCCAGAAGGCGTTCGCCGAAGGCGACGTCTACAACGACCAGATCGCCGAGCTGGCCGAACGTGGTGCCGATGTCGACGCCACCATCCGCACCATCACCACCGACGACGTGCGCAATGCCTGCGACGTGCTGACCCGCGAGTGGGAGGCCTCCGATGGCGTCGACGGCCGGGTGTCCATCGAGGTCGACCCACGGCTGGCCAACGAGACCGACAAGACCATCCAGCAGGCCGTCGAATTGTGGAAGATCGTCGACCGGCCGAACCTGTTCATCAAGATCCCGGCCACCAAGGCGGGCCTGCCGGCCATCACAGCCACTCTGGCAGAAGGGATTTCGGTCAACGTTACGCTGATCTTCTCTGTCGAGCGGCATCGCGAGGTGATGGGCGCCTACCTGGCGGGCTTGGAGAAGGCCCGCGAAGCCGGCCACGACCTGTCCAAGATCCATTCGGTGGCATCGTTCTTCGTGTCCCGGGTGGACACCGAAGTGGACAAGCGGCTGGAGAAGATCGGCTCGCAAGAGGCGCTCGCGTTGCGCGGGCAGGCCGGTGTCGCGAACGCCCGGCTGGCCTACGCGGCCTACCAGGAGGTCTTTGAGGGCGGCGACCGTTATCAGGCGCTGCGGTCCGACGGCGCCCGGGTGCAGCGTCCGCTGTGGGCGTCGACGGGGGTCAAGAACCCCGACTACTCCGACACCCTCTACGTGACCGAGCTGGTGGCTCCGAACACCGTTAACACCATGCCGGAGAAGACGATTGACGCCGTCGCCGATCACGGCGTGATCAACGGCGACACCGTCACAGGCACGGCTGCGGCCGCGCAGGAGGTGTTCGACCAGCTCGAGGCGGTGGGAGTCGACCTGACCGACGTGTTCGTCGTGCTGGAAAACGAAGGTGTGGAAAAGTTCGTCGACTCCTGGACCGAGTTGTCGACCGAGACGCAAAAACAATTGGACTCCGCCGCCAAATGAGTCCGGCCCGCGCCGCGAGCGGCGCAGCACAGTGGCGAAATCCCCTGCGCGACAAGCTGGATAAGCGGCTGCCCAGAATCGCCGGCCCGTGTGGAATGGTCATCTTCGGCGTCACCGGCGACCTGGCCCGCAAAAAGGTGATGCCGGCCGTCTATGACCTGGCCAACCGCGGCCTGCTGCCGCCGTCGTTCGCCCTGGTGGGGTTCGCCCGCCGGGACTGGACCACGCAGGATTTCGGCGAGGTGGTCTACAACGCGGTCAAGCAACACTGCCGCACGCCGTTTCGGCAGGCGAACTGGGACCGGCTGGCCGAGGGATTCCGTTTCGTCCCAGGAGCTTTCGATGACGACGAGGCGTTCGCCCGGCTGGCCGAGACCCTGGAGAAGCTCGACGCAGAGCGCGGCACCGGCGGTAATCACGCCTTCTACCTGGCGATCCCACCCAAGTCGTTCCCGGTGGTGTGCGAGCAGCTGCACAAATCCGGACTGGCCCGGCCACAAGGTGACCGGTGGAGCAGGGTAGTCATCGAGAAACCCTTCGGTCACGATCTGGAAAGCGCGCAGGCCCTGAACAAGTCGGTTAATGCCGTCTTCCCCGAGGAGGCGGTGTTCCGCATCGACCACTACCTGGGCAAAGAGACGGTGCAGAACATCCTCGCGCTGCGGTTCGCCAACCAGCTGTTCGACCCGATCTGGAATTCGCACTATGTCGACCATGTGCAGATCACGATGGCCGAGGACATCGGATTGGGCGGGCGCGCAGGCTATTACGACGGCATCGGCGCGGCCCGCGACGTCATCCAGAATCACCTGATGCAGCTGCTGGCGCTGACCGCGATGGAAGAGCCGGTCAGCTTCAACCCGTCGTCGCTGCAAACCGAGAAGATCAAGGTGCTTTCGGCAACGCAGCTCGCCGAGCCGCTTGACGAGACCACCAGCCGCGGGCAGTACACCGCCGGCTGGCAAGGCGGAGAGAAAGTGGTCGGGCTGCTCGACGAGGAGGGGTTCTCCAAGGACTCCACCACCGAGACGTTCGCCGCCATCACACTCGAGGTGGACACCCGCCGCTGGGCCGGGGTGCCGTTCTACTTGCGGACCGGAAAACGGTTGGGCCGCAGGGTCACCGAGATCGCGTTGGTGTTCAAACGCGCGCCGCACCTGCCGTTCGATGCCACCATGACCGACGAGCTGGGCACCAACGCCATGGTCATCCGCGTGCAGCCCGACGAGGGCATCACGTTGCGGTTCGGGTCCAAAGTGCCCGGCACCGCGATGGAAGTCCGCGACGTCAACATGGACTTCTCCTACGGCTCGGCGTTCGCCGAGGAGTCACCCGAGGCCTACGAGCGGTTGATCCTGGACGTGCTGCTCGGCGAGCCGTCGCTGTTCCCGGTCAACGCGGAAGTCGAATTGGCTTGGGAAATACTCGATCCGGCGCTCGACCACTGGGCGGCCCATGGCAAGCCCGACCCCTACGAGGCGGGTACCTGGGGGCCGGAGTCGGCATTCGAAATGCTGCGCCGCACCGGCCGGGAATGGCGGCGGCCGTGATTGTCGATTTGCCCGCCACCACCACCACGGCCGTCAACAAGAAGCTCGACGAGCTGCGTGAAGAGATCGGTGCCGTCATGATGGGCCGGGTCCTGACGCTGATCATCGCCCCGGACAGCGATGCCGTGCTCGAGGAGTCCATCAAAGCGGCCAACGATGCCAGCCATGAGCATCCCAGCCGGATCATTGTCACGATGAGGGGTGACCCGTACGCCGACCAACCGCGGCTTGACGCTCAACTGCGGGTGGGCGGCGACGCCGGCGCCGGCGAGGTTGTGGTGCTGAGACTGTCCGGGCCGCTGGCCGGTCACGCCGAAAGCGTGGTCATCCCGTTCTTGCTTCCCGATATTCCGGTGGTGGCGTGGTGGCCCGACATCGCTCCCGCGGTGCCTGCCCAGGATCCATTGGGCAAGTTGGCTATCCGTCGCATCACCGACGCGACGAACGCGATCGACCCGTTGGCTGCCATCACCAGCCGGTTGCCCGGTTACACCGCCGGCGACACGGACCTGGCCTGGGCCCGCATCACCTACTGGCGGGCCCTGCTGACGTCCGCGGTTGACCTGCCGCCGCACGAGCCCATCGAGTCAGCGCTGATCTCCGGTTTGAAAACCGAGCCGGCGCTCGACATCCTGGCCGGCTGGCTGGCCAGCCGGATCGATGGGCGGGTGCAACGCCGGGTGGGCGAACTCAAGGTCGAGCTGGTGCGCAAGAGCGAGACCATCGTGCTCAGCCGTCCGCAAGAGGGCGTCACGGCCACCTTGAGCCGGACGGCCAAACCCGACGCGCTGGTTCCGTTGGCGCGCAGGGTAACCGGTGAGTGCCTGGCCGAAGACCTGCGCCGGCTGGATCCGGACGTGATCTATCTGTCCGCACTCGAAGGCATCAAGAAGGTTCAGTACGTATGAGCACCGCCGTCGAAATCTTCCCCGACAGCACAACCATGGTCGACGCCGCCGCCGAACGACTGATCGAGACGATCCAGTCAGCCATCGCGGCTAGGGGCCGAGCGCTGATCGTGCTGACCGGTGGGGGCAACGGCATCGCGCTGCTGCGGCAGCTCGGCCTGCATGGTCGACAGATCGACTGGACCCGCGTGCACATGTTCTGGGGCGACGAGCGCTACGTACCGGAAGACGATGACGAGCGCAACGACAAGCAGGCGCGCGGGGCGTTGCTCGATCACATCGACATCCCGTCGAGCAATGTGCACGCGATGCCGGCCAGCGACGGTGAGTTCGGCAGCGACCTGGCCGCGGCGGCCCTGGCCTACGAGCAGGTTTTGGCCGCCAACGCCGAAGCGGGCCAGCCGGTGCCGGATTTCGACGTCCACCTGTTGGGAATGGGGCCCGAAGGCCATATCAACTCGCTGTTCCCGGACACCCCGGCGGTGCGGGAAACCACCCGTATGGTGGTCGGGGTCGAAGACTGCCCGAAACCGCCGCCCCGCCGAATCACCTTGACACTGCCCGCCGTTCAACGTTCCCGCGAGGTCTGGCTGCTGGTGTCGGGCGCGGCCAAAGCGGACGCTGCGGCCGCTGCGATCGGCGGTGCGGACCCGGTCTCGGTACCGGCGGCCGGAGGCGTCGGACTGCACACCACACTGTGGCTGCTCGACGAGGAAGCGGCGGCAAAGCTTCCAGGAGAGCCCGACGCCGGGTCATAATGACCGCTATGGCAGACAGAACCGACCGTCCCACGCCGGTGCGGAAGCGGATGAAGACCCTCACCCAGGCCGCGCTGAACGCGGACCGGACGGTCGAGCAAGTCGAAGACGTTCTCGACGGCCTGAGCAAAACCATGGTCGAACTCAACAGCTCGCTGTCGGCGCTGAACGCCACAGTTGAGCGCCTCGAGGGCGGCCTGGATCATCTCGAGGGCACCCTGCACAGCCTCGACGATCTCGCCAAGCGGCTGATCGTGCTGGTCGAACCGGTGGAAGCCATCGTCCAACGGATCGACTACATCGTGAGCCTGGGCGAAACGATGGTGTCTCCGTTCTCGATGACCGAGCACGCCGTGCGCGGCGTGATGGACAGGCTGCGTAACCGAAGCCTGCGGTAGCTCGCCAACCTTGGCGAGCAGACGCAAAATCCCCTCGACACGCCGTGACAGAGGGGATTTTGCGTCTGCTCGCCGCCCTGTCCGGCGGCTACATCTTGGTCAACCGGGCCATGGCGAAGCTGTACAGGCCGTAGGTGATGATGCCCAAGGCGGCGGCGATCAACAGCGCAGCGCCATACGGCTGAGCGCCCAGTGTTTTGAGCGCCCCGTCGAGCCCGGTGGCCTTTTTCGGCTCTGAGCGCAAGGCGGCGACGACGAGCAGCGCGCCGGCCGCGGCGAGCACCCCGCCTTTGCCGATGTAGCCGAGCATGCCCACGCGTCGCACCAGGTTGCCCGATTTGCCGTTCAGATCGTCCACGAAGTTGCGGCTGGCCCCTTTGTACACGTGATAGACACCTACCGCGACCACGCCGATGCCGCAGGCGACGAGCGCGGCGGTGCCCGGGCCGGTCTGCATCAGGCGCGCGCTGATGCTCGAATTCTGTTCACCCGCGGACCTCCTGGCACCGTGGGCGTATCCGAACGCGGAGTAGGCGAAGCCGCAATAGACGATCGCCAAGCCAAAGGCCTTCACCCGTTCCAGCGCGCCCGACGAGGTGCCGCCATCGGGCCTGCGGTCCGTCGATCTGCCCAGAACGGTTTCGACCAGCCGCCACAGGCCCAGCGTCAGCAGGGCGGCGGCGGCGAACCAGAGTGCGACTCGCCCGCCGGGTTGAGCTGCCAGTGCCGCCAGCGCCCCGGATTGATCGGCGGTGCCACCGTCGCCTAGGGCGATCCGAATGGCGAGGTACCCGACGATCATGTGCAGCGACCCGCTGACCACGAACCCGGCCCGGGCACACCGCTCGAAGACGCTGTTCTGGGCCAACTCCGTCGCGGTGACGGCCGATTCGTCGGACATGTTGGCTTAATTGCCCGTTATCCGCTGTTGCGTAACGCGCTGGCCAACCCGTTCATCGTCAACAGGATGCCGCGCTGCACCAATTCGTCGTCGTCACCCGAGCGGTACCGGCGCAGCAGCTCCACTTGCAGGTGGTTCAGCGGTTCCAGGTAGGGGAACCGGTTGAACACCGAACGCGCCAGCGCCACATTGTCGGCGAGCAGGTCCTCCTGGCCGGTGATGAGCTTGTGCATGGCGATGGTCCGCTGGTGTTCATCGGCGATCTTGTCGAACACCCTGCGCCGCAACGACTCATCGGGCACCAGTTCGGCGTAGCGCGCCGCCAGTCCCAGGTCGCTTTTGGCCAGCACCTGCGCCAGGTTCGACAGCACGCTGCGAAAGAACGGCCACCGCTGGTACAGGTCGCGCAGTACCTGTACCCGCTCGGCTTCCTCGCCCGCCGCAATCCACTGTTCGAACGCCGATCCGGTGCCGTACCAGCCGGGCAGCATGACCCGTGACTGACTCCAGGCCAGCACCCACGGAATCGCACGCAGATCTGCGATCGACTCGGTGGGCTTGCGCGATGTCGGCCGGCTGCCGATGTTCAGCGACCCGATTTCGCTCACCGGCGTCGAGGCCTTGAAGTAGTCGACGAAACCCGGTGTCTCATGCACCAATTCGGCATAGGCGCGCTGCGCCAGGCCAGCCACCTCGTCGAGCACCGCGTAGGCGGGCGCCGCGGCGTCACCAAGGCCTTCCACGTCGAGCAGGGTGGACTCCAGGGTGGCGGCCACCAAGCTCTCCAGGTTGCGTCGCGCCATGCGGGGTTCGGCGTACTTGGCGGCGATCACCTCCCCTTGCTCGGTCAGCCGCAGCGACCCGTGCACCGCTCCGGGTGGCTGCGCCAGGATGGCCTGATAGCTGGGGCCGCCGCCGCGGCCGACGGTGCCACCGCGACCGTGGAAGAGCCGCAACCGGATTCCGGTTTTGCGGGCCACTTCCACCAGGGCCAGCTCGGCCCGGTAGACCGCCCAGTTGGCGGCCAGATATCCGCCGTCCTTGTTGGAGTCCGAATAGCCCAGCATCACCTCCTGCGCGTCGCCGCGCGCGGAGACGATCGTCCGGTAAAGCGGAAGGTCCAGCATCGCTTGCACGATCGTCGCGCCGTTGTACAGATCGTCGATCGTTTCGAACAGCGGCGAAATCCCTACCGGGCAATAGACTTCCGACCCGGAAGCGTCCAGCAGGCCGGCCTCCTTGAGCAGGATCGCGGCCTCGAGCACATCCGAGACCGACCGGCACATCGAGATGACATAGTTGGGCACCGCGGCCGGCCCGTAGATATCGACCGCGCGGGCCGCCGCGCCGACCACGCCCAGCTCGCTACGGGCCAGTTCGGACAGTTGCGCGCGGTCACCGACCAGCGGGCGGCGGGTGCTCAGTTCGCCCGCCAGCAGTTCGACCCGTTCGTCTTCGGACAGCGAGCTGTAGTCCGGATGCACCCCGGCCCAGGCGAGCAGCTCGGCGACCACCTCTTCGTGCACGTCGGAGTTTTGCCGCATATCCAGGCCGCACAGGTGAAACCCGAAGACGCCCACGCCTTCCCGCAGCAGGGCCAGCCGGTCGTCGGCCAACAGCGCCGCACCGTGTGTGCGCAATGATGCGTCGATGGTGTCCAGGTCGGCGCGCAGCTCGGTGGGCGCGGCATACGGCGGCAAATCCGAGTCCAGCAGGCCCTGCGGTTGCCGGTCCAGGATCTGGCGCGCGGTTGCGCTGAGCCGGCCCCGGATGACCCGCAACGCCCGCCGGTAGGGCTCGTCGGCACGGGCCTGCTCGGTGCAGCCCTCGGCCAGGTCCGCCAGCTCGGCGGTTACCGTGATCAGCCGGCCCGACATCGTCAGCTCCTGTTCGAGGGCGCTGAGTTCGGCCAGGTAATGCGCCAGCGCGGTGTAGGCGGCGCCGCCGGTGGCCAGGCGCACCACGTCGGCGGTCACGTTGGGATTGCCGTCGCGATCGCCGCCGATCCAGGAGCCGGGCTGCAGGATCGGTTCGGAAAGCAGGTCGGCGTCGGGCCAGCGGGTGCGCAGCGCTTCCCGGACTTCGGCATTGACCTGCGGAACCACCTCGAAGAACGCCGACGGGTACAACCGTAGCCCGGCCTCGATCTCATCGCTGATCTGCAACCGGGACAGCCGCACCAGCGCGGTCTGCCACAGCGTGAGGACCTGGCGGCGCAACTCGAATTCGATGTTGCGCCCGTCGTCGGTCTCGGTGTGTCCCTCGGCGCGCAGCCGCATCAGCTCGGTGATCCGGTGCTGGGTGACGAACACCGTGCGCCGCCGGGTCTCGGTGGGGTGGGCGGTGCTGACCGGAGAGACCAGCGCGCCTTTCAGGGCGTCGGCCACGACGGCCGAATCCAGCTCTGCCCGATCGAGTTTGGCGTAGGTAGCGGCCAGGCTGCTGTCCTGTGGCGGCTCGCCGGCCTCGACGTGGATGGCGCGGCGGCGTTCCCGGTGGATATCTTCGGCGACGTTGGCCAGCAGCGCGAAGTGGCTGAACGCCCGGATGATCGGGATCGCCAGATGAATATCGATCCCGTCGAACATCCGCGCCATCTGGGCCCGGTCGATCTCGGAGCGACGCACCCGGAACGCTTCTACCCGCGCCCGCTCGACGAGATCGAAAACCTCTTCGCCGTTCTGCTCGCGGACGGTGTCGCCGAGGATGGTGCCTAGCAGCCTGATATCGGCGCGCATCGGTTCGGTCGCCTCGCGACCAACCCGCGTGCGGTGCACGGCACCGATGGGTTCCAACGCGGCATCAGTGGGTTCGGCCATGCGTTTCAGTATCGACGCGAATCGCTGGCGTCGCTTGCCGCCGGTGGCGGCTGACGAGTCTGCATTCTTGGCGCCGAGCCTGCGGCCAGGGCGAGCCTGCCTCGGATTCTCCCGCCGTGGCCGCAGACTCGGCACAGGCCCGGCGCCTTTGGCCGGCCCGACGACGTTCGGTAGGCTGCCCCTCATGATCTTGGCCCTGCAGATCACCCTGGTGGTCACCAGTGTCCTGGTGGTGTTGCTGGTGTTGCTGCACCGCGCGAAGGGCGGCGGTCTGTCGACGCTGTTCGGCGGTGGGGTGCAGTCCAGCCTTTCCGGGTCGACCGTCGTCGAGAAGAACCTGGACCGCTTGACGCTGTTCATCACCGGCATCTGGCTGGTCAGCATCATCGGCGTGGCACTGGCAATCAAGTACCACATGCACTGACAGCCGATGAACTATCCGCATCAACCCGGGCCTTATCCGCCGCCGGGGCCCTATCAGCCGCCGGCGCCCTATCAGCCGCCGGCGCCCTATCAGCCGCATCCTCAGGCGCCGCAGCCCAGCCCGTATCAGGCCCGTCCCTCCTACCCGCCCCAGCAACCCGGCCCGCACGGCTACGGCCAACCGGCCGAAGGCATCGCCGTGAACACCCAGTACTTCCCGCTGGGGTTCATGATGGCAATGTTCAGGCCGAAGATCGTCATCGACGGCTACGAAGCGCCAGTCGCCGGCTGGGGCCGCACCGTCGTCCCGGTGCGGCCAGGTCCGCATCATGTGCACGTACATGTGCCCTACTGGCTGCCGCCGCAGATCGGACCGGCGGACATTTCGGTCGACGTCTACCCCGGCAGGCTCGTTGAGCTCGAATACAAGGCGCCGGTGTGGGGATTCAGCCGGGGATCGTTGGGCGCGCCGCCGCAAAGCTACAACGGCGTCGGCATCACCGTCGGCGTGATGGCGGTGTCGCTGTTTCTCGCGGTGGTGCTGCCGCTGATCATGATCCTCGCCCGGATGTGACTAAACACCAAAAATTGACAGGCTTGCCGTGTGCGTTCCCCGCAAGGGGCGGTGCCGGCTAGCATAACCAACCCGTTGACGAGCTAACACCGACGACGCATTGCCCGCTGAAATGGCGAGGGCTGAGCGAGGTTTTCATGGCCGTGACTGACTTCCGGCACCGATCAACTGCATGCGAAGCGAGGCCAGCCATCCGCCGGCGGATACGAATCCGGCTCTGCCAGTGAGCTTCCCGACCCACGCTCACGCGGTGCCTTAGCGGCGATCGGCCGACATCCCCCTCCCTGCGGCCACTCTGCGGCCAGAGTGCAGCGTTTCGTTTCGCCTTTCGCTACATTTCGTATTTGTCGACCGTTCAGAAAGTGAGGGATTCGCCGTGAAAGCTTTCGTCTTGATCGTCGGCCTTGCGATCCTCGGCATCGGCCTATTTGTTGGGTATGGCGAGTTGCGCGCAAATGACCGGGTGTCAACCGCAAGCTGCGGTGCCGCCTTCGCCTCAAAATTGGACGACGCCAAGAAAGAGGACGACAGGAACGCCGTTCTTGGACCCATGCGCACCCATCTCTATGACATATGCCTAGAAAAGATCGAAACACGCAGGACTATCGCTGGGGCAATTGCTGGCCTCGGAGCCGCAGTAATGCTTGGTGGTCTCGCCATTTCGGGTCGCCGGTAAATAATCGCCCTGTGCTTAACGCACGGGGCGGACGATCTCGGCTAGACAGCTTCCCCCTGACTTGTAGAGACCGGTCGGAGCCGAGCTCGAGAGTACATTGCGATGTCATCGAGAGGAGGAACTGCGATGGAAGACTTCCCGCTCGACCAGGGCGATA
This sequence comes from Mycobacterium sp. NGS66, assembly GCF_059812225.1. Taxonomy (NCBI): domain Bacteria; kingdom Bacillati; phylum Actinomycetota; class Actinomycetes; order Mycobacteriales; family Mycobacteriaceae; genus Mycobacterium; species Mycobacterium sp. NGS66. The sequence continues at coordinate 111,936 of NZ_JCALCG010000008.1, forward strand.
TCCTCGAAACGGCCATGCTCAGCCTGTGCGCTGGGGGTCTCCTTCGCACTTGGACACCCGACGGGTCGTCGTGTCTGTGGTCGGTCCCGGCAGCCGATTTTCTACGCACAATTCAAGGTACCGGCGTGATCGGTCGCACATTGCGAGATGAGCGGCGATACCGCGAGTGTGTAATGCTCTGCGAGCGCAAGGGCGCTGCGCTTCTGCCGTCACGTTTGCCAATAGCGGAGGAACGAAGCAATCCGCGGTTCGAAGGCAACGTGCTCAGGCTGGAGCCCGCCGGCGAGACGAGTAAACCGGTCTACGACGACACGCTTTCACTGCTCAGGCAGGCGACCCGCCATGCGCTGGCTAGCAACGAGATCCTTGTCGTGGAGCAGGGTACTTTGGACGCGTCCGAGGAACCCTGCTGCCAATTCATGGTGATCGCGGAGGACGAGGGTCTGTCCATACTGATCGCCACCGCGCCCGAGCCGCGCGGCTCCGCGCTGTGGGCGCCACACATATTGCCGGGTCCGGGGTACAACTGCTTGATATCTCCGGCATCGCGAGAGGCCATCGACATGGCGCCGATCGCAATGATGGAGGCGATCGGGACCTGGGACCTCCTACCGTGGGACCTCGCTCTTACCTTCGTTCAGCGCTAAGCGAGCCAGGCGCAATTGTCCGCATCGGCCGCGGAAAGGTCAATGTCGCAGCAGCTTTCGGTAACGGCAGTCGCGCCATGACCAAAACCGAGGTTCGATTTTGCGTGCCTGCTCATCGTCGAGACCGAATATCGCTCAGCTCGTTTCTTTAGTGAACTCATCTTTCTTTGGGAACTCGTTCAATTTGCCCGTACCACCCGAATTGAGCCGGTGACGGCCAATCGAGTCCGGCGACCGGTACCTAACGCCGCGCGAGTCTCTCGTCGCTGTCGGATTAGACTGCGGCTGCACCGCGGTGACCAGGTGCAGCGAGCCTTGCTTTGAATAGTCCCGTCAATCCGAGTCGACGGGCTCTCTGCGCTGTGGCAGGCCCGCCTCGGCGGAAATCTTTTTTTCTACCAAATGGGTCGAGCCAATGTCACGTCGCCGGATCTGCGCATTTCCACAGCCCGGCAGAGGTGCTCGAAACAGAAGCGGAAATCTGGCGCAGTGTCCTGCCATGTTCGTAGTATGCGGCTCATGGCGTTGAGTGCGGGGGAGCATTTTGCGGGCTACCGCATTGTGCGCTTGCTGGGGGCAGGTGGGATGGGTGAGGTCTATCTGGCCGAACATCCGCGGCTACCGAAGCGTGATGCGCTCAAGGTGCTTCCGGTGGAGCTGTCCCGCGACACTAACTACCGCGCGCGGTTCCAACGCGAAGCTGACCTGGCCGCCAAGCTGTTTCATCCGCACATCGTCAGCGTTCACGACCGGGGTGAATACAACCAGCAGCTGTGGATCGCCATGGATTACGTCGACGGTCTGGACGCGGCTTGCCTTCTGGCTAGGCGCTACCCCGACGGAATGCCGCTGATTCAGGTCCTGCGCATCGTCAGGGCGGTCGCCAGCGCGCTCGACTATGCGCACAAACAAGGCCTGCTGCACCGAGACGTCAAACCGGCCAACATCATGATCACCCAGCCCTACGACAATGACGGTGAACAGCATGCGATGCTGACCGATTTCGGCATTGCCCGCCCCGTCGACGAGATCAGCGGCCCGACTGCGACCAACATGGCCATCGGCACCGTCGCATATGCGGCCCCCGAGCAGCTTATCGGCGCGGACCTCGACGGCCGCGCTGACCAGTACGCGTTGGCCGCCACGACCTATCACTTGCTCAGCGGTGCAACGCTTTTCCCCCACTCCAACCCAGCCGTTGTGATCAGCCGCCAGCTCACCATGGCGCCACCGGCGCTGTCTGAGAAGCGTCCAGAGCTCAGCCGACTCGATGCGATCCTGCGCGTGGCACTGGCGAAGAGCCCCAAGGAGCGCTTCGCGCGATGCTCCGACTTCGTCAGCGCACTAGCCGAGCGAGCCTCCGAGCCGAGCTCCGCACCCCCTAGAAGCGCCGACGGACCAGTCAGCGATGAGAGGGAAGAGCGTTGGCCGGTCCTAACGAACGTCCTCGCCGTCATCTTGGCAGGAGCGCTAGCGATTCCTTTGATGGGCCTGATCGCGGGCCTGATAGCGACGTCCCGGCATTCGGGGACCACTACTGAGACGACACACGCGTCCTCGGCCACTCCCCCGCCGCGTCCCCCGTCTCCGACAGCAGCGACCGCCACCGCGGAGATGCCTCCCGTCATCGATGTGGATCCAATCGACTACCAAGACAGCGAATCGCCCGGCTACTACACCTGGGCGTACGCCAGGGCACCGACCTATCGCCAATGCGTAATCTTTCCGGTCGATCCCAAATCCGCTATTCCAGAAGGGGTATCGTGCGACGTCGAGTTTCCACCCGGCACGCCGGAGGTCAGCAACGGACTGTGGAGCGGGCCGCCGAACGCAGTGCGGATCGTTCCCCCCGACGGCCCGACCGGCGTGCTGACCGAAGGCGGTCGCCCAACGGCGCGAACGTTGTTACCTAATCACCGGATTAGCGTCAATGGTTTCTCTTGCACAGCACTTGCCGGCGGAGGTATCGACTGCCAGGCACCAACAGGCGGATTTCGATTCATTGATGGCGTGCTGACGACACGCGGATTCCGCTGATGATCGGCGCAGCGCCGGCACGGCGCACCGAGGTGTCCAATGACACATCTGTGATGAACACGACGGAGCCGTTTCATACGGCGCACAAGCTCGACGCAACCGAATACCGATCCTTGGACGCGATCCCGCTGCCTCGGCGATTGGCATGTGCGACACGATCTACGCAGCGAAGGCGCTGCTTTGGTGCGTGGTCGCGGCGACTATCACCCCGCGGGTGGTCAATCCATTCAGCAACAACGCATCAAGGTAAGTCGACACGACGTCGAGTCGATTCCGCTCCTTACCCACAACTGGACGCCGCATCAGCGCAGCTGCTCTTACACCAGCGGCCCGCCGGCGGCGATGGCCGCCAAAGTCGCAAACTGCTCGCCGTCCAGCGACGCCCCGCCGACCAAGCCACCGTCGACGTCGGGTTGAGCGACGAGGTCGCCGACGTTCTTGGCATTCATCGAGCCGCCGTAGAGCACTCGCACTGATTCGGCGATCTCCGACGAGGCCAGGGACGCCAACTCCGCCCGGATCGCCGCGCACACTTCCTGAGCATCGGACGCGCTGGCCACCCGTCCGGTTCCAATCGCCCAAACCGGTTCGTAGGCAATGACGACCTTGCCGATCTGCTCCGCCGACAGCCCGGCCAGGGAGCCGCGCAACTGCTCGACGTTGTGGGACACGTGATTTCCGGCCTCCCGGACCTCGAGGTGCTCGCCGATGCACACGATCGGGGTCAGCTCGTTCCTGAGTGCAGCGGTGGCTTTGTCCGCCACCAGCGCATCGTCCTCGTGGTGATAGGTGCGCCGCTCGGAATGCCCGACGACGACGTAAGTGCAACCCAGCTTGGCCAGAAAGGCGCCGCTGATATCGCCGGTGTAGGCACCCGAGTCATGTTGGGAGAGGTCTTGGGCGCCGTAGGTCAGCCGCAGCTTGTCGCCGTCGACCAAGGTCTGCACGCTGCGCAGGTTGGTGAACGGCGGCAGCACTGTGACGTCGACCTTGTCGTAGTACTTGTCCGGCAGCGCAAACGCCACCTTTTGCACCAGCGCGATCGCCTCGAAGTGGTTGAGGTTCATCTTCCAGTTGCCGGCTATCAGTGGCTTGCGGCTCACGAGTCTCCTTTGCTCGGCTGCGCGCTGCGCAGTACCTCGATACCGGGAAGTGTTTTGCCCTCAAGGTATTCCAGCGACGCGCCACCACCGGTGGAGATGTGCGAGAAATCCCCCTCGGGGATACCGAGCGCGCGCACCGCAGCCGCCGAGTCGCCGCCGCCCACCACGCTGAACGCGCCCTTGCGGGTCGTCGCGGCGATCGCCTCGGCAACGCCGCGGGTGCCGGCGGCGAACTGCGGGAATTCGAAAACGCCCATCGGGCCGTTCCAGAACACCGTGTGGGCGTTGGACAACAAGACCGCGAAGCGTTTGACCGATTCCGGGCCGATGTCCAGCCCGATCATGTCGCCTGGGATGGCGTCGCACGCCACCGTCTGCGATGGCGAGTCGGCAGCGAACTGCTCGGCCACCACGATGTCCCTCGGCAGTCGCAGGACGTCGGCGTAGGTGTCCAGCAACCGGCTGCAGGTCTCGACCATTTCGGTTTCCAGCAACGATTTACCCACCGAAAACCCTTGTGCGGCAAGGAATGTGAAGCACATGCCGCCACCGATCACGATACTGTCGGCTTTGGTCGCCAGCGACTCGATGACGCCGAGCTTGTCCGACACCTTCGACCCACCCAACACCACCGCATAGGGGCGTTCCGTGGAACTGGTCAGCTGCTCTAGCACGCTGATCTCGTCGGCGACCAGCGTGCCGGCGTAATGCGGCAGCAGCGTGGCGACGTCGTACACCGAGGCCTGCTTGCGGTGCACCACACCAAAGCCGTCGGAGACGAAAGCGCCTCCCGGCGACACCAATTCGGCGAGTTGCCGAGCCAAGGCCAGCCGCTGGCCGTCGTCTTTGCTGGTCTCGCGCGGGTCGAAGCGGATGTTCTCCAACAGCAGGATGTCGCCGTCGGTCAGGCCTTCGGCGCGGGCCAGGGCGTCGGCACCGACAACATCATTGGCCAACTGCACATGCCGGCCGAGCTGCTCGCCAAGCGCCGCGGCCACCGGCGCCAACGACAGCTTCGGGTCGGGCCCGTCCTTGGGCCGGCCCAGATGAGCCGCGACCACAACCTTCGCGCCGGCGTCCAGCAGCGTCTTCAACGTCGGCACCGACGCGGTGATCCGGCCCGGGTCCGTGATGACGCCGTCGTCCAGCGGCACGTTCAGATCGCTGCGCACCAGCACGCCGCGACCCGAAACCCCTTCGGCGAGGAGGTCTTTCAGAGTCGGGATGCCCACGGCTACAGCGACTTGCCGACCAGTGCGACCAGATCAACGAGACGGTTGGAATAGCCCCACTCGTTGTCGTACCACGACACCACCTTGGCCTGGTTGTCGATCACCTTGGTCAGGCCGGAGTCGAAGATCGAGCTGTGCGGGTCGGTGACGATGTCGCTGGAGACAATCGGCGCGTCGTAGTACTTCAGGATGCCTTTGAGTTTGCCCTCGGCGGCGGCCTTGAACGCCGCGTTGATCTCGTCGGCGGTGGCCGACTTGGACAGGTCGGCGGTCAGGTCGGTGACCGAGCCGGTGGGGATCGGCACCCGCAGCGCGTACCCGTCGAGCTTGCCCTTGAGGCCCGGCATCACCAGGCCGATGGCTTTGGCCGCGCCGGTGGAGGTCGGCACGATGTTCAGCGCGGCGGCCCGAGCGCGTCGCAGATCCTTGTGCGGACCGTCCTGCAGGTTCTGATCCTGGGTGTACGCGTGAATGGTGGTCATCAGCCCCTTGACGATGCCGAACTCGTCGTCGAGCACTTTGGCAAGCGGCGCAAGGCAATTCGTGGTGCACGACGCATTGGAGATGATGTTCTGGCTGCCGTCGTACTTGTCGTCGTTGACCCCCAGCACGATGGTGATGTCCTCGTCGGTGGCGGGCGCGGAGATGATCACCTTCTTGGCGCCGGCCTCCAGGTGGCCCTTGGCCTTGGCGGCGTTGGTGAACAGCCCGGTCGACTCCACCACCACGTCGACGCCGAGGTCTCCCCAGGGCAATGCCGCGGGTCCCTCCCTGACTTCCAGCGCCTTGATTTTGGCGGGGCCCACGACGATGGTGTCCTCGCCTTCCAGGGAGATGTCGTGCGGCAACCGGCCCAGGATGGAGTCGAATTTCAACAGGTGCGCCAGCGTGCTGTTGTCCGTGATGTCGTTGACCGCGATCACTTCGATGTCGGCGGTGCCCTGTTCCTGTTGAGCCAAGAGGGCCCGGTAGAAGTTTCGTCCGATTCGACCGAAGCCGTTGATGCCTACTCGGACCGTCACGTGTCTCTCCCTGTCTGCTGTGTCTTCGTGAGCCCGCTGATGAACCGCTCGTGGTCAGCCTAGATCAGTCATAGTCAACGGTCGCAGGGCCGGTAACAGTCGCGCAGCTAGGACCCTGTGACTGAAGTGACTTGAGAGCACCGATAGACGCATGTGTCAGGCGCTCTGCCGCCAGGTGGCCCGCCGAGCATTGATTCTGCGCTGACGGCGCACCCTACTCGCACTTCTCCTACGCAGACGCAAAGTCAAACTGCACTGTCAGCGCTTCTTCATCGGCCCGCGTCGCGGGAGAGCGGGCTGTGGCGGCTGGGCCCATTCGGCGCCGGTGGCCTCGAACAGCCGGGTGATCTCGGCCACATGCATGTCGGCGAGGTCCCACACATCGGGCACCAGTTCGCGGTCGGCGATGAAGCCGAAGTCGAGCCGGTCCAGATAGCTGACGACGGTGATGTTGAGGCCCTGCCCGTCGGTGACGATCGACACCGGAAACTGGTGAGCCAGCTTGGCCCCGGCGAAGTACAACGGCTCTCGGGGGCCGGGAACGTTGGAGATCACCACGTTGAATGGCAACGAGACCCGGTCGGCCAATCGCAGCCGCGACGCGAGCCGCACCGCGGCGGTGGACAGCACCGGGGGCGAGTATCGGGTGAGGTCGACCAGTTCGGAAGCCGGGACCAGCTCGTGGGTGCGCTTGGCGTCCTGCATGGACTTGCGGCAGCGGGCGACGCGTTCCAGCGGATCCGCGCAGTCGGTGGGCAACTCGGCGACGATGGCCGACACCCGGTTGGTCCACGGGTCCGTCTCGTCACCGCTGCGGATCGACACCGGCACCATCGCCCGCAGCGGGCGGTCCGGCAGCGCATCGTGAGCCAGCAGATACTCGCGCAGCCCGCCGGCGCAGATCGCCATGACGATGTCGTTGACGGTGCTGCCGGTGGCGTCCTTGAGCCGCTTGACGTTCTCCAGCGAGGTGGTGCGCATGGCGAAACGACGGTGCGGGGTGATCGTCTTGTTCCACGGAGTCGGCGGTGCCGTGATCGTGGGCAAGGCGATGGTAGGCCGGCTCCCGCGGCCCAGTTGGGCGACCCACTTGATGGCCGCCCCGGCGCGGCCGGCCGCGCTGCTCACGCTGTGGATCCCGGCGGCGTCGGCGAGCTGACCGACGATCCGAGCCTGCACCCGCATCGCCCGAAATGGGTTGCGCGCCAACTCACCCGCCGTACGGCGCAGCAATTCGGCGCTCGACGGGACCGGCTCTGGCTCCCACGACGGGCCCGAACCCGGCGGCGGCACATCGGGCTCGGTGTCGGTGACGATCTGCAGCATCAGCTGCCCGGAGGCCCCGTCGATGGTGGCGTGGTGGTACTTGGTCAGCAGCGCCCAGCGTCCGTCGGCCAGGCCGTCGATGACGTACACCTCCCACAGCGGCCGGGTACGGTCCATCGGTCGCCCGACGATCCGGCACACCTGGTCGGCCAGTTGATCGACGAGACCCGGTCGGGCCAAATGTAATTCGCGGATGTGGTAGTCGAGGTCGAAGTTGGGATCGAACACCCAGTAGGGATGGTCGAGTCCGAACGGCACTTCCACCAGCCGCCGCCGCATCGGCTCGAGTTCGCCGACGAGCGAAGCGTATTTGGCGTATACCGCCGCATACGGGTCGTAGTCGGGACCGGGCCGTTCGAAGATCATCAGGCCGGTGACGTGCCCGAAGGTCGTCGAAGTCTCCATGTGGAGGAACGCGGCGTCCAGGCCGGTGAGCTGTTTCACGGTTGGCTCCTTGGCTATTCCGGTGCGTCGAACGAAAACTGTTCGCGCAGAGCTCGTTTCAGTGCTTTGCCGGTCGGGGTGCGCGGGATGACGTCGACGAACACCGCCCGCTTGGGCAGTTTGAAGCGCGCCAGCTTGCCGCTGCAATGTGCGAGTACTGCGGCCTCGTCGAGATCTGGGTCGGCGGGCACCACCACCGCCAGTGGCGACTCGCCCCACTTGGCCGACGGCATGCCCAGCACCGCGACGTCCGCGATGCCGGGGTGCGAGAGCAGGACGTCCTCGATCTCGGCCGGGTACACGTTCTCTCCGCCGGAGATGATCATGTCCTTGATCCGGTCCTGGATGTAGACGAAACCGTCCGCGTCGCGGACGGCCACGTCGCCGGTGTGCAACCAGCCGTCGGTGATCGTCTCCGCCGTCGCCTCCGGACGGTTCCGATAGCCGGCCATGATGTGGCGGCCGCGCACCAGCAACTCCCCCGGCACTCCGGGATCGACATCGGCGCCCTGCAGGTCGACGATGCGCACCTCGGTGTGAAAAAACGCCTTGCCCGTGGACCCGATATGCGACATGGCGTCGTCGGGGCTGATCACGCAGGCCGGGCCGCACGTCTCGGTGAGCCCGTAGACCTGGTGAACTTCGAAGCCGAGCCCGGCATAGGTCTCGATCAACGACGGCGGCACCGGCGCCGCCCCGCTGTAGAAGCAGCGCAACTGCAGCGCCTCGCGCAGCTCTGGCCGATAGGTCGGCAGCATGAAGTTCAGCATGGCGGGCACCGCCAGCGTGGAGGTGACGCGCTCCGCGGCGAACACATCCCAGATCCGGGTCGGGTCGAAGGTACGCATCAGGATGATGGTCCCGCCGCGGTAGATGGAAGCAGCCATCGGAGTGAGCGCCCCGACATGGAACATCGGCATCGAGATCAGGTAGCGATCGCGAAACCTGATGTCGGCGCTGGCCAACAGGGTGAGCAGGGCCCACTGCACGCTGTCGTGCGTGTGCACCGCACCCTTCGGCAGCCCGGTGGTGCCGGACGTGTACATGATGAACACCGGGTCGTCCCCGTCGGCCTCGACCGGCACCGGGTCAGACGGTGCCTGCTCGACGGCGGCGTCGAAGTCCACGGTCCAACCCGGCCCGTCGGCGCCGACGCGCAACCAGTGGGAAACCGGTGTGCCGTCATCGTTTCCGTCGTTTCCGCCACGGTCGTGCAGTTCGGCCACTACCGCGTCGAACTCGGTGTCGAACACCAACACCGTCGCCCCCGAGTCGCGCAGCATGAAGGCCAGCTCGTCGGCGACCAACCGGCAGTTCAGCGGAATGAACACCAGTCCGGCCCTCGCGGCGCCGTAGAACACCTCGACGAATTGGTGATTGTTGGGCAGCAGCACCGCGACCCGGTCCCCTTTGGCAAGGCCCAAGCCGGTCAGCACGTGCGCGGCACGGTCGGCGCGCTGGTCGAGTTCGGCGAAGGTGAACCGTAGGCCTGCGGCGTCGTCGACGAGTGCCTCCAGACCGGGATTCAGCTCTGCTCGCTTACTCAGATGCGATCCGACGTTCATGCGTGCCCTTCCGGGTCGGTGCCTTGGTGGTGAGCAGGCCGCCCGCGACGGGCAGCGTGATCTCGACAACGTAGCTGCTCGCGTCGCTGGCGAGGAAGACAATTGCACCATACTATGGTATGTTGCATCCAAGCAACGGTCTGCGATTTATTTCACTTCTAGCAACGCCTGCTAACCTGTCGCATGAGCGAGACGCTTGAGCATCAGGATCGAGGAGGTGCCACATCGCCGAGACACAGCTGGCTCGCCTGCTGACAGCGACGGACCGCCGCCCCGATGCGTTGACCGCTTTCCGCATCGCCCGCCGGTGGTTCATCGCCGGCCGGCGGATCGAAATGCAGGAACTGGCAGCCGAACTCGGCGTGAACCGGGCCACCCTGTTCCGCTGGGTCGGCAGCCGCGACGATCTGCTGGCCGAGATCATCTGGTCACTCGCCCAGCCCACGCTGGCGTTGGCGACCAAGGACGCCGACGGGTCCGGTGGACAGCGGATCGCGAACATCATGGGCCGTTTCGTCGCCTTGCTGGACGAAGCGGAGTTCTTCCGCGAGTTTCTGCGGCGAGAACCGGAGCGGGCGCTGCGCATCCTGACCACGCGTGCCAGCACGGTGCAGGCGCGACTGGTTGCTGCCGTCGAAACCCTTGTCGGCGAAGAGGTTACGCGCTCCGGGATGCACCCGCCGCTGCCGCCGCATGACCTGGCTTACCTGATCGTGCGGATCGTCGAATCCTTCTTGTACGCCGACATCATCACCGGCGAAGAGCACGACACCGCGAAGGCGGCGATGGCGATCACCGCGTTGCTCGGAAGCGACGGCCCGCCCGGCAAGTCATGACGCGGCGGGCGTCGTGCGGGAACTGGTTACGTGCACGGGGAACTCGTCGCCCGGTTCGGGCCAGGGCTGCCGCGACAGCATGTCCTCGACGTTGACATAGCCCGCCTCGATCAGGCCGGTCTTGGCGTCGACAATGCGATACCACTGCTTCTGGGTCTGGAGCGGCTGGCCTTCCAGGATGATGACGCGCACCTCACCGTCCTCGAAGTTGCAGCGCCGCTGGACAGCCTCCAGCAGCTGCTCGTTGTGCAGGTGCCCTTCGCCGAAATTCCAGCCGACCAGCGGGCCCGCGATGAGTTCGCCTTCGCGCACCTTGTAGTCGGCCTCGTTGGCCTCTCCCCCCAAGGCGCGGGGAAGCAGACCGTTCAGCGCCCTGCCGTGGACGTGCATGGCGCGAAACGCGGCCGTCTTGTCGGCCATGATCTCGGCGGTCTTGGCGTCGTAGAGCCGGGCCAGCTGATTGACAACCAGCGCAGAGCTTTTGACGACGTTGGCCTCAATCCTTTCTTCGGCACCCGCACGGAAGCACCACACGCTGGTGGCCCAATTGCCGGCGTAGTACCGCATGGCGGGCAGGAACGAAATCTTTTCCGGGAACAAGTTTCCCGCGATCGCAATGGCCGCCGCGATCAGCACGAGCGCCAGCAGCCACGGCGACTGGATGTCGGTCGCCTTGACCGAGGCGTAGTGCCCGAACAGATAGAACAACGAGAAGATGAAGAAGACGTTCCACTCCAACGGAACTCCCATCGGGAGGTTGGAAATGATGTTGAGGTGGAAGATCACCATGAACCCGATGAGGTACCACCGCCACGGTTGATCGCCGGCGACGAACACCAAAACCGTCGGCACCACGAATTCCGCCGTGGTCCCGCCGACATGGGCCATCAGCTTCGGCAGCCAGGACGGGCGCAGGTCGTGCATGTGGTCGAGGTAGAGCAGGTGCTTGACCGGGTTGAACAACCGGCTGCGCAACAGGGCATTGTTGCTGGTCATCACCGCAACCACGTACGGGAAATGGTGGTTGAGCTTGGACGTCGCCGCCCCCCACCACAGGCACAGCATGATCAGTTTGAAGGCCGCGATCTGGTCGGGGATGAACGGGAAGAAGAACACGAACAGCTTCAGCCAGTAGTGCTCACCGCGCGCGGCCAGGAACACGGTCTTGTCGCGCAGACCCAACAACGCCAGGGCCACGATGGTCGGGATCACCAGGACGGGGTCGATCACACCGACGCCACCCACACCGGGAACCGGCCCACCATGGCCGGGTGAGAGCAGCGCCCATACCGCACCGGCCAGCACGACGGCGTACAGCACGACGTCGACAATGGTGCGGGTATCTCCTTTGGTGAGCGGCACCTTGCCGGGCCACGGGGGCAGCCGAATTGTGTTGGGCCGCAACCAATAAAGGAACCCGCCGATTGGTGGCATGAATCGCCCGGTTAGCGGGCCCGATCCACACCCGAAGCCCAACACCTCGAACAGCAGGGTGAAGACGATGAATTTCTGGTACACGATCGGCTGGGTCCACCAGTCGGCGATGTGGCCAAGCCCGCCGAGGCCGGGGGTCAGCGAGATGATCGCGGCGGGAACGGCGACGTACAGGCCGATCTTGATCAGATAGAGCAGATACACCGCATAGGGCGTGCCGAAGCCGTGCTCGGCCCAGTGCCGGGTGACAGTCTGCAGCCGCGCCGCCCGGGGCTGAATCAGCCAGGTATCGGGGTCGACATCCGGAAGCTCTGGTGACATGAATCCCATGGCGGCCTCACTCCTAGCGATCGTGCAACCAGTCGGTCGCTACACAATCTATTCGGAAGCAAGAGTCCGGTGGATGATTTGCGCTCGTCAGGTGTTTTCTGCGGTCCCACCGGGACCAGCCCATGCCTTCCGAGGAATTAACGGAATCGACTCCTCACTCGGGGGGAATCGTCGCTGCAGGCTATCGATCAGCAGCTCGAGAACTTGCCGGTCCTGTTCGTCGATACGGGTCAAATGCCGGAAAGCGCAGGCATATCCGATATCGCCCCGCTCGGTGGCGTAGGCAATTCCGCGCCGGTACATGTCGATCCGGAGGTCGGTACGCCACACGATCTGAGAGGGCAGCCGCCAAAAGTACTCGGGCCACTCATCGGCAGCAGTGGCATCGCGGATCATGGTTCTCTCTCTCAACCGGATTGGGTGCGAACCGGGCAAACGCTAATCCGCTGAGTTCGCTGACCACATATGCGCCGATCCCGAAGCTTGAGCCCGGTGTTGTGCGCGCCGCACCAACAGCTAGGACGTCGGCTTAGCCGCGCGCAGCACCCCGGGCGCCATCCACCGGCAGATCTCCAATGCCGTCTGCACCCGGAAAACAGCGTCGGGATCGTCAAGGCTCTGTCCGCACAGCTCCATCGCCTGTGCCACCCGGTACTGAATAGTGTTGCGATGCAACGTCATCGCCTCAGCTGTGGCGATATAACTGCGATTGCGGGCCAAGAACTCCCGCAACGTCTCACGCAGCCACCCGTTGCGCTCGTCGTCCACACCGAGATCGCCCAGCACGTCGAGAACGAAGCGTCCCAGCTCTTCCACATCGCCGGCCATCAGAGCTATTGGCGCGACCTCCGCATAGAAGATGACCCGACCCCGACGGCGCCACTCGCCGGCGAGAACCACCGCCTTCGCCCGCTCGGCTTGTTCCAACGACGCGCGGAACCCGCGTAGGCCGCTCTCGACTCGACCGAACGCCACGCATGCCCGCAATCCTGCTGACTCGAGAATCGAGCGCAGCCGCGACCTGTCGGGTGCGTCGCTGTTGCGGGCTTGCCCCAGGGCAAACCACAGCCGAACCTCACGCTCGTCAATCGGCACCAACAACGGGCTGACCACCGGGTTCAGCTCCGCCGTCAATTGCGCCCGAACCTGATCAACGAGCGCCACCACGTCAGCGGCGGCGACCGTGGCATCCACCCAGACCACCGCCGCGAGATGAGTACCGTTCAACGGATAGCGCAACACCTTCTCGGCGCGCGCCACGTCGATCGGAGTATCGGCAAGCACCTCGCCGATCCACCGCTGTTGCAGGCCACTGCGGCGGCTCAGCCAACGGTCGTGTTCCTCCTCGTAGGCCACGATCAATTGATCGGCCACCATGTCGATGACGCGAGCCGAGCGATTGACCAGCTCGACAATCGTCGGCATTTGCTGCTCGGGCGGTAACCCCGATACGAATTGCATTGCCACTTCGACGAAATGCGCATGTCCCAACCGATGCGCACGAACCAACGGCGCCAACGCGATATCACGCTGCGCGGCCGCGCGCGCATATGCCAGCGCGGCAGCCGGAGCCTCCAACAACGATGTCGGCTCATCCCGAGCCAGGTAGTGAACCGCCGCCACGAAGTTCTCGGTGACGCTGGCCCGCCACAAGTCGATCATTCGAGCGTCGTAGTTGAGCCCCTTGATCTGGGTTCTCATTATTTCGAACAACTCGGCGATGAATTCGTCGCGGATCTTGTCCATCCGCCGAACGATCGTCAAGAGGGCCTCGCCGTCGACCTCGGCCACCGCAGTGTCCCTTCTAGGAACCCCCGGCACCATTTGACACCGCATCGGAGCACCATCGCTACCATCGAGGAACTTGACGGCCGAGCCCTTTCAGGAGGCTCGAAGGAGGAACGTGAGCACCGACAGCGAAGACCACGAGCACGGCAAATGGGACCCGGGCCTGACCAAGCGGATGATCAGCGTGCTGCGGCCGGTATTGAAGACCTACTTCCGATCGGAAGTGCACGGCCTGGAGAACTTTCCGCCGGGCGGGGCGCTGGTGGTCGCCAATCACTCCGGCGGCCAATTCCCGATGGACATCCCGATCCTCAGCGTCGACTTCTATGACAAGTTCGGCTACGACCGGCCCATCTACACGCTCAGCCACGACATTCTGTTCACCGGTCTCACCGGAGATTTCTTCCGGCGCACCGGCTACATCCGGGCGAATCGTGAAAACGCGGCGAAGGCACTCCGGACGGGCGGCATCGTGGTGGTCTTCCCCGGCGGCGACTACGACGCGTACCGGCCGACGCTGGCGGAGAACGTGATCGACTTCAACGGGCGCAAGGGATACGTCAGCACGGCCCTCGAAGCCGGTGTGCCGATTGTGCCGATGGTATCCATCGGCGGACAAGAGACGCAGTTCTACCTGACCCGAGGCACTTGGCTGGCCCAGAGGCTAGGGCTGAAGCGCTTGCTGCGCAGCGAGATTCTGCCGCTGTCCTTCGGCTTTCCGTTCGGACTCACCTCCCCGATCCCGCCTAACCTTCCGCTGCCCGCCAAGATCGTGACGCAGGTGCTCAAACCCATCGATCTCACCGAGCAATTCGGTAAAAATCCCGACGTCGACGAGGTCGACGAGCATGTCCGCGCGGTGATGCAGGAAGGCCTCGATCAGCTCGCCGCCAAGCGCCGTTTCCCGATTCTGGGCTGAGCCATGACATCTCGTCTGGAAAAAGCCGCCGGAATCATCAGCACGCTGTACCGCGCCCGGATGATCGCGCCGATGCGACCGGACCGCTACCTGAAGATGGCGGCGGCCATGCGTCGCGAAGGCATGGGCATGACGGTGGGTTTCGCCAGCGCAGCGCAGCGCTGCCCGGACCGCCCCGGCCTCATCGACGAACTGGGCACACTCACCTGGCGACAGCTCGACGAGCGGATCAATGCATTGGCATCCGCTTTGCAGAAATTGCCCTCTGGCCAGCCGAACGTCATCGGGATCATGTGCCGCAATCACCGTGGTTTCGTCGAGGCGGTGGTGGCGGCCAACCGGATCGGATCCGATGTCTTGTTGCTCAACACGTCATTCGCCGGCCCCGCGATGGCCGACGTGGTCAACCGCGAGGGCGTCGACGCCGTCATCTATGACGACGAGTTCACCGCGACGGTGGACCGCGCGCTGGCCGACAAGCCGGATGCCACCCGGATCGTGGCATGGACCGAGGCGCAGCACGAACTCACGGTCGAGAACCTCATCGCCGACCACCTCGGGCAGCGGCCGGAGCGCACCGGTCGCAAAGGCCGGATGATCCTGCTCACCTCGGGTACCACCGGAACGCCCAAGGGCGCCAACCAAACTGGTGGTAACGCCGGCGTCGGCACACTGAAGGCAATCCTGGACCGCACGCCGTGGCGTGCCGAGGAAACCATTGTGATCGTGGCGCCGATGTTTCACGCCTGGGGCTTTTCGCAGTTGATCTTCGCCGCGTCGATGGCTTGCACCGTCGTCACCCGACGCAAATTCGACCCCGAGGCGACTCTGGACCTCATCGACCGCCATCAGGCGACCGGCCTCGCGGTGGTGCCGGTGATGTTCGACCGCATCATGGAGTTGCCCGACGAGGTACGAAACCGCTACAGCTGCCGCTCGCTGCGGTTCGCCGCGGCCTCCGGTTCCCGCATGCGGCCCGACGTCGTCATCGCGTTCATGGACCAGTTCGGCGACGTGATCTACAACAACTACAACGCGACCGAGGCCGGCATGATCGCCACCGCCACGCCCGAGGATCTGCGTGCGGCACCGGACACCGCCGGCCGGCCCGCCGGCGGCACCGAAATCCGCATCCTGGACAAGGAATTCAACGAACTGCCGGTCGGCGAAGTGGGCACCATCTACGTCCGCAACGACACCCAGTTCGAGGGCTACACGTCGGGCGCCACCAAAGACTTTCATGCCGGGTTCATGTCGTCGGGTGACGTCGGCTACCTCGACGAGAACGGGCGGCTGTTCGTCGTCGGACGCGACGACGAGATGATCGTCTCCGGCGGTGAGAACGTCTACCCGATCGAGGTGGAGAAGACCCTGGCAGCCCACCCCGAGGTGGCCGAAGCCGCGGTGATCGGCGTCGACGACGAGCAGTACGGGCAGCGGCTGGCGGCGTTCGTCGTGCTCGAGCCCGGCGGCTCGGCGTCCGTCGAGACCCTCAAGCAACACGTCCGCGACAACCTGGCCAACTACAAGGTGCCCCGGGAGATAACCATTCTCGACGAGCTTCCCCGTGGCAGCACCGGCAAAATCCAGCGCAACGAACTCAAGTCTTTGGTGAGTGACTCATGAGGGGCGCCCGACTGCTCCGAACATTGCGGCGGCCAAAGCCGTTGACCCGGGCAACGCTGGAGTTAGTCAACGCTGCCAACGGATTACGTCCGCTCAGCCGTAACCCGTACGCTTCGGTGCTGGTGTTCTGGTTCGGCTGGCCGGCCTCGGAGGTGCCCGGCATCTACGGCGCCGTCTCCGCTCTGGACGCCGTGCGTCGGGCCCGCCGCGGTGACTTCGCCGACGCGAAAGGCAAAGCGGCGCTTGCCCTTACCGCCGCATCGTGGGGGATCCTCGGGGTGGTCCGCTATCGCAATGCCACGACAGCCGGCCCGGTTCTGGAAGCGGGGCTGACCGATCAACTCGGGGCCGACTACGAAGAGGAACTGAAGGCGCTGCCGACGGAGCCCACTCGCAGCGGCCGGCGCAACCTGCCGCTGCGCACCACGGTGGCCCGGCGGCGCTTCGTCGACAAGCAGAACATCGTGTCCTACGGGCCGCACGGACGCGCCAATCTGGCCGACATCTGGCGTCGCCGAGACCTGCCGCGTGACGGCAAGGCGCCGGTGCTGCTGCAGGTACCCGGGGGCGCCTGGATGATCGGGTGGCGCCGTCCCCAGGCGTATCCCTTGATGAGCCACCTGGTTTCGCGCGGCTGGGTGTGCGTCTCGATGAACTACCGGGTGTCACCGCTGCACACCTGGCCCGACCACATCGTCGACGTCAAGCGCGCACTGGCGTGGGTCAAGGAGAACATCGCGGCCTACGGCGGGGATCCGAATTTCGTTGCGATCAGCGGTGGTTCGGCCGGCGGTCACCTGTCCGCCCTGGCCGCATTGACCCCCAACGATCCCAAGTTCCAGCCGGGCTTCGAAGAAGCCGACACATCGGTGGTGGCGGCCGTCCCGTTCTACGGTCGCTACGAGTGGTACACCACCGAGGCTCCTGGCCGCGCGCAATTCGTCGACGTGCTCGAAAGACTGGTGGTCAAACAGAAACTCAGCACCCACCGCGACATCTATCTCGACGCGTCGCCGCTGCGGTACGTGCACGCCGACGCGCCACCGTTCTTCGTGCTGCACGGAACCGACGACTCCCTGATCCCGGTGGTCGAAGCGCGGGAATTCGTCGAAGAGCTGCGCCAGGTGTCCAAGTCCCCCGTCGCCTATGCCGAGCTGCCGCACGCCCAACACGCGTTCGACATTTTCGGCTCACCGCGGGCGCACCAGGCCGCCGACGCGGTCGCCCGGTTTCTGTCCTGGGTATATGTGACGAATCCGCCGTCCTCGTCAGGTCTTGCCTGACAAAGGTTTCCGTGGTCTCCGTGGGTATGCACCGAGATCGACGCTAGCGCGGAAAAGTTCGAGTGACCACGCGCCAGGGTCGATCTCGGCATCGACGCCGGTGTCTATAACTGCTCGGCGGCGCGTTCGAGTTCGGCCAGCGCCGGCTCGATGGCGTCGGCCATCTCGTCGATGTCGTTGGCCACTTCGGGTGTGGTGACGAAGCCGAAGTCCAAGTACTTCTGGTAGGAGAAACAGGTGATGTTCAGCGCGACGTCCATCACCGGCGGTCCGAGGGGCACCAACGAATCCAGCTTGGCGCCGGCCATATACAGCGGGACGGACGGGCCCGGGACATTCGAGACGACCAGGTTGATCGGCGCCAGGTTGTGTGACAACCCGGTGGCCGTGTAGGCACGCGCGGCCAGCTGCAGCAGCCCCGGCGGTGTGGTCTCGGTGAGCCCCATGATCTGATGCGCCGACAGGGCCTTGGCCATTTCTTTTGCGCTGCGGGTACTTTCGTGGATGGCTCTGAGCCGCTGCCCGGCGTCCTCGATGTCGGTGGCCAGCGATGCGGTCATCGAGCTGATCTGATTGCCTACCTCGCTGGCCGTCGCGTCGGTGCGGGTCGAAACCGGGATCTGCGCGATGAGCGGCTTGGCCGGCAGCTCACCATGCTTTTGCAAGTACTCCCGCGCCGCACCGGCCACCATCGCGAGCACCACGTCGTTGAGCTTGACACCGAACGCGTCTTTGACCGCCTTGGCCCTGGCCAGCTCGACACGGCAGCCGGTGATCCGCCGGTGCGGCGACACCGGCGCGTTGAATCGGGTCTTCGGCGCCTCGAAGTAGCGCGGCGGCCGGTTGCTCACACCCAAGGCGGCGATCTGCTGGCGCACGGTCTGCTCCAGCAGCCGGGTGATCCGGAACGGCGTCTTGATCGCCACGTTGATCAGTGCGCCCACCGCTCGCCGTTCCAGACCCGGCAGCTGAAATCCCACCAGTGATCCCACCGTCTCCTCTTGCGGCGGGCGGGGTTCCGGTGTGACGTCCAGCAGGATCTCGCCCAGCCCCGCGCCGGAGACCCCGTCCACGATGGCGTGATGCATTTTGGTCAGCGTCGCCATACGACCGCCGCTGACGCCCTCGATCACCCACAGTTCCCACAGCGGCCGGGAGCGGTCCAGCTTGTAGGACATCAGCCGGCCCACCAGCTCCTCGACCTCGCGACGCTCGCCAGGGGCCGGGACGCCGATGCGGCGGAGATGGAAGTCGATGTCGAGGTCCTCGTCCTCGACGAACCACGGCCGGTCCAGCCCAAGCGGGGCACCGGTGACCCGCCACCGCAGCTGCGGCAACTCCGGCAGGCGCTCGATGAGGAGTTCGCGAAGTCGCTGAAAGCTGTAGTCCGGGGCGTGCTGAATGTCGCAGATCGCGAGCGCACCCACATGCATATGCCAACCCGCAGTCTCCGCCGACCAAAACGCCGCATCGACACTCGAAAGCCGCTTCATGCGATGACCGTAGCCCTCGCTAGCGCGCCGCGCCCAGCTATCGACGACAATCTCACAACGCGCGGCGTCGTGAGCTCATCGAACTTGGGTAAGTTGCCGCAACTGACAAGTCGAACACGTTTCTGCGGCGGACATTCGAAGTCTCGTGATTGGGTGTGAATCCTGGGCGTCGCGAGTGAATCCTGGGCGGAAATCCGCGCCGAATCCCGCCCTACGCTCACGCCGAAAGCCGTCAGCTCACACTCAGCGCCGTCAGCTCACACCAAACGCACAGTAGGTCAGGCGTCCTCGAGCAGGTCGGGCGTCACCACCGACTCGGTGTCCGGGATGCCGTCAACCTTCGCCTTGCGATCGGCCATCGACAGCAGCCGTCGAATGCGGCCTGCGACAGCATCTTTCGTCATCGGAGGGTCGGCGAGCCGACCCAGCTCCTCCAACGACGCCTGCCGGTGCTCGACGCGCAGTTTGCCGGCCGAGGCCAGGTGCTCGGGCACGCTGTCGCCGAGGATCTCCAGCGCCCGCTCGACCCTCGCGGCCGCGGCCACCGCGGCCCGCGCCGAGCGGCGCAGGTTGGCGTCGTCGAAGTTGGCGAGCCGGTTGGCCGTCGCACGCACCTCGCGGCGCAGCCGGCGCTCTTCCCAGATCACCCGAGTGTCCTGGGCACCCATCCGGGTCAGCAACGCGCCGATCGCTTCGCCGTCGCGCACCACCACGCGGTCGGCGCCACGCACCTCGCGCGCCTTGGCGCTGACCCCCAGCCGGCGGGCCGCCCCCACCAACGCCAGCGCGGCCTCGGGACCGGGGCAGCTGACTTCCAGCGCCGACGAGCGTCCCGGCTCGGTCAGCGAACCATGCGCCAGAAAGGCGCCTCGCCACGCGGCTTCGGCGTCGCCGACGCTGCCGCCGACGACCTGGGCGGGCAGGCCCCGCACGGGGCGCCCACGCATGTCGAGCAGCCCGGTCTGGCGAGCCAGCGCCTCGCCGTCGTTGGCGACCCGCAGGACATAGCGAGTGCTCTTGCGAATTCCGCTGGCGGACAACACATGCACGACGGCGTTGTACCCGTACAGGTCGAAGATGTCCTTACGGAGGCGCCGTGCGATACCGCCCAGGTCCACCTCGGCCTCGACAACCACCCGACCGCTCACGATGTGCAAGCCGCCGGCGAACCGCAGCAGGGAAGTTACCTCGGCCCGACGCGCACTGACGGATTTCACTACCAGGCGGCTGAGCTCTTCCTTGACTTCGGTCGTCATCGCCACGCGTCGTCACCCCTTGGTCCGTTGTCGACCCGGTTCCTGCACGCCACTCTGTGGACGTTCACCATCGATCGGGATCTCCTCGGTGGCCGTCACCGCGGGCACCGCCGGGCCGTCATCGCCCACGCGTACCCCATCCAAAGCCGCCGCCAGCTTGCCCGGGTCATGTAAAGGTGTACCAGGTCTGGCCACGTCGACGAAGTGGACCTCGGCTTGCAGCAGTGTTGCGGTGCGGCGCAGCTGATCCCGTTCCCGCTCACTTGGCACTCGCTCGGCGTCGATGATGATGTCGTGCACGGTGAAACCGGGCGCATGCTGGGCGAGCACGTGCAGGTGCCGCTCCACCGAAAAGCCGGCGGTCTCCCCCGGTTCGGCCACCAGGTTGAGCACCAGCGCGCGTCGGGCCGTGGTGGCCCGCAGGGCCGCCGCCAGCCCCGGCACCAGCACGTGCGGGATCACGCTGGTGAACCACGATCCGGGTCCCAGCACCACCAGGTCGGCGGCCATGATGGCGTCAATGGCCTGCCGGGTCGCCGGCGGGTCGGCGGGCAGCAAGCGGACCCGCCGGACCTTTCCCGGAGTGGTGGCGATCGCCACCTGGCCGCGGATCACCCGGAACATTCGCGGGTCGGCTTCCAGGCCCGACACGTCGGCCTCGATTTGCAGCGCGATCGGGCACATCGGCAGCACCCTGCCCTTGACGCCGAGGATGCGGCCGAGCTCGTCGAGCGCGGCGACTGGGTCGGCCAGCACCTCGTTGAGCCCCGCCAGCAGCAGGTTGCCGATCGGATGCCCGGCCAGCGCGCCACTGCCGCCGAACCGGTGTTGCAGGATGGTGGCCCACAGCCGCCCATACGGGCTGTCGGATGCCAACGCCGCCAACGCCATTCGCAAATCGCCGGGGGGCACCACCTCGAGCTCGCTGCGCAGGCGCCCCGAGGAGCCGCCGTCGTCCGCGACGGTCACGATGGCGGTGACGTACGGGGTGAGCCGGCGAGCGGCCGACAACGTCGCATACAAGCCGTGCCCGCCACCCAGGGCAACGATGCTCTTGTTCGCGGGGACGCCTGGTGAGGTCATTCGCGACCCAGATCCCGGTGCAGCACCCGCACCGACAGCTGGGGATCGGACCGCAACAGTCCCATCAACGCCTCGGCGATCGCGACGCTGCGGTGCTTACCGCCGGTGCAGCCGATGGCGACCGTCATATAACGCTTCCCCTCCCGGCGGTAACCTTCGACGACCAAGGACAGCAACTGATGGTAGGCGTCCAGGAACTCGGCCGCGCCAGGTTGCCCCAACACGTAGTCACGCACTGCGGGATGTTGGCCGGTGAGCGGGCGCAACTCGTCGACCCAGTGTGGATTCGGCAGGAACCGCACATCCATCACCATGTCGGCATCCATGGGCAGGCCGTACTTGAAGCCGAAAGACTCCACGGTGACGCTGGTGGTCGCCCCGGTATCGCCGCCGAATGCGCGCTCGATGCTTTCGCGTAGACCGCGCACGGACAGTGTCGAAGTGTCGATGATCAGGTCGGCGGTGGCACGGACCGGGGCCAGCATCCGGCGTTCGGCGGCGATGCCTTCGGCCAAGGTCTGCTGGCCTTGCAGTGGATGGCTGCGGCGGTTCTGTTCGTAACGGCGAACCAGCATGTCGTCGGATGCCTCCATGAACACGACGCGGGGGGTGATGTGCCGGGTAGCCAGTTCGGTGCGCACCGAATCCAGGTCACCGGTGAACCCGCGCGACCGCACGTCCATCACCACCGCCAACTGGGTGATCCGCGACCCGGCCGCCAGTCCGAAGTCCACCATCCGGGTGATCAGCTGAGGCGGCAGGTTGTCGGCCACATACCAGCCGAGGTCCTCGAGCACCTTGGCCGCAGTGCCGCGACCGGCGCCGGACAACCCGGTCACCAGGACGACGTCGATATCGGCCGGCGAGTCCTCCACGGTCATTCCGGGGCTCCGGAATCATCGGGTCGCAGGGCCTCGAGCACGGCGGTGGCAGTGGCCACGCCGATACCCGGAACGGCGGTGATCTGGTCGACGGTGGCCTCCTTGAGGCGGGCTATGGATCCGAAGTGGGTGACCAGCGCTTTGCGACGATGCTCTCCCAATCCGGGCACCGAGTCCAGCACCGATGCCGTCATTCGCTTGGAACGCTTGCTGCGATGGTAGGTGATGGCGAATCGGTGCGCCTCGTCGCGGATCCGCTGCAACAGATACAGTCCCTCGCTGTTGCGCGGCATGATGATCGGATCCGGTTCCGACGGCACCCACACCTCTTCCAGTCGCTTCGCCAAACCGATTACTGCGACGTCGGTGATGCCGAGCTCGTCGAGCACCGCCTTGGCCGCATTGACCTGCGGGGCGCCGCCGTCGACGACGAACAAGTTGGGCGGATAGGCGAAGCGACGTGATTTGCCTTCCGGGGAAAGCAGATTCGGGTCGTGCTGATCTTGCAGGTGGCGCCAGAACCGGCGTCTGGTCACCTCGGCGATGGAGGCGACGTCGTCCGAGCGTCCCTGCCCGGCCGCCTCGCGGATGCCGAAGTGGCGGTAGTCCGATTTGCGCGGCAGGCCGTCTTCGAAGACCACCAGCGAGCCCACCACGTCGGTGCCCTGCACGTGGCTGACGTCGACGCATTCGATCCGCAGCGGCGCGTCGGCCAACCCCAGCGCCTCCTGAATATTCTGCAGCGCAGCAGATCTCGCGTTGAAGTCGCCGGCACGCTTCAGCTTGTGTTGCTGCAGAGCCTCTTTGGCGTTGCGCTGCACGGTTTCGGCCAGCTTCCGCTTGTCGCCGCGGCGCGGGACCCGTAGCACCACCCGGCCGCCGCGCAGACCGGTCAGCCAGCTGGCCAGCTCGTCGGCGTTGGACGGCAGGCACGGGACCAGCACCTCGCGTGGCACCGGGTTGGCGGCTTCGTCGGCGGCGCCGTCGAGCTCGGCCTGCTCGCCGTAGAACTGGGTGAGAAATTGTTCGACGAGTTTCTCCTCGCCGGATTCATTTGGGTCGCCGGGCTTTTCGACGATCCAGCCGCGCTGGCCCCGAACCCGGCCGCCGCGGACGTGGAACACTTGCACCGCCGCTTCCAGTTCGTCGTCGGCGAAGGCGACCACGTCGGCGTCGGTGCCGTCACCCAGCACCACGGCCTGCTTCTCCATGGCGCGCTTCAACGCGGACAGGTCGTCGCGAAGCCGTGCGGCCCGCTCGAAATCGAGTTGCTCGGCCGCCGCGTTCATCTGCTGTTCCAGGTCGCGGGCGAACCGGTCGGTCTTGCCGGACAGGAAATCGCAGAAGTCCGTCACGATCTGGCGATGCTGCTCGGCGCTGACCCGGCCGACGCACGGCGCCGAGCACTTGTCGATGTAGCCGAGCAGGCATGGCCGGTCGATTTGCTTGTGTCGCTTGAACACTCCGGCAGAACAGGTGCGTGCCGGGAACACCCGGGTGAGCAGATCCAGCGTTTCCCGGATCGCCCAGGCGTGGGAGTACGGCCCGAAGTAGCGCACACCCTTGCGCCGCGGGCCGCGATAGACCATCAGCCTCGGAAACTCCTCGTTGAGGGTGACGGCCAGCGCCGGATAGGACTTGTCGTCCCGGTAGCGGACGTTGAAGCGCGGATCGAACTCCTTGATCCAGTTGTATTCCAGCTGCAACGCCTCGACTTCGGTGTTGACCACCGTCCACTCGACCTTGGCTGCGGTGGTCACCATCTGCCGGGTCCGCGGGTGCAGGCCGGCGACGTCGGCGAAGTAGGACGTCAACCGGCTGCGCAGGCTCTTCGCCTT
Organism: Mycobacterium sp. NGS66; assembly: GCF_059812225.1. Lineage (NCBI taxonomy): Bacteria > Bacillati > Actinomycetota > Actinomycetes > Mycobacteriales > Mycobacteriaceae > Mycobacterium > Mycobacterium sp. NGS66. The sequence goes on from NZ_JCALCG010000008.1 coordinate 136,079, forward strand.
GCCGACGTAGATGACTCGCCCGTGCGCGTCCCGGAATCGGTAGACGCCCGGCTCGACCGGGATGGACCCGGCCGGGGGGCGATATGTCGCGGGATCTGGCACGTATCCCAGGCTATCGGGCGCTTGAGGAGTGGCGGCATCGGTGCCGAGCAGACGCAAAAGCACCTCATTCGAGCCTGAATTAGGTGCTTTTGCGTCTCGCGAGGGCGCCGTCGTCCTCGTCCCAAACGAGATAGCCGGGTGGCGAAGCTGCTTTCGATAGGTTGTCGTTCAGATGCAGTTGTCCGCCCAGGAAGCAGTTATGACAGCTCGAACGCGCACACCGCGCCTAGCGCTCTGGTTGTCGCTGACGGCCGGTCTCGCGTTGATCTTGAGTGCCGCCGCTGTGTGGTTGCCGGTGCACCGGGACGACGTGTGGAACGCCTACGTATCTCACCACTGTGGTCACCTAGATCCATTGCCGCCGTTGCCCGATAACCGAATCTTCGGGTGGACTGTCATCGTGTTGCTCGTCGTCGCGGCGACCTGCGCCCTAGCTGCTCTCGCACTTGTTCTACACGGCCGCCATCCGCCGCAGAAGAAGATCGGTGCGGCGCTACTCGTCGTCCTCGCCCTTCCTTTCTCACTGTTTATCGGGCTGGGTGGCCTTGAGGAGACCGAGCTGCGGGACCGGCCTGGCAGAGGCACCGACGGAAGTGGGCTGCCATGCCCGTTCGGTTAGTCGACCGCGCCGATTTCAGCAAGAGCGACGGCATTAAGACCACTTGAGCGCCTAGCGCCGCAAAAAAGTGGAAGTATCGCGAGAGTGGCCACCAAGAAACCGCAGACCATCTCTTATCCGGCACCGGGTGCACGACCGCGTCGCCACGACGCTACCCCGCTCGATCCCCACGTCATCGTCCTGTTCGGGGCGACCGGAGACTTGGCTAAACGCAAGCTGCTCCCCGGTCTCGCGTACCTGGACCAGTCCGAGCTGGCGCCCGACATTCAGATCGTCGCGACGTCGCTGGAAGACTTCGACGACGACCAGTTCCGCGATCTCGCCAGAAAGGCGATCGACTCGTTCGGCACGCATAAGCTCACGCCCGACCAGTGGGACAACTTCGCCCGAATTATCACCTACGTCCCCCAGGGCGCCGGACCCGAGGCACTCGCTGAGGCGGTCGCGCAAGCCGAAGACAACTTGGGCGGCGAGGTGCGGCGGCTGCACTACCTCTCGGTTCCACCGAAGGCGGCGCGTGACGTCATCACCATGCTGCGCGACGCCAAGCTGGTGGAGCGCTCCCGGGTAGTGATGGAGAAGCCGTTCGGCACCGACCTGGCCAGCGCCGTGTCGCTCAACGACTTCCTGCATGAAACATTCGAGGAATCGCAGATTTTCCGGATCGACCACTTCTTGGGCAAGGAGGCAGCGCAGAACATCTTGGCGTTCCGCTTCGCCAACGGACTATTCGAGCCGATCTGGAACCGCAACTTCATCGACCACATCCAGATCGACATCCCCGAAGCGCTCGGTCTGGATCAGCGCGCCAACTTCTACGAAAGCACCGGCGCCTACAAGGACATGGTGGTGACCCACCTGTTCCAAGTGATGGCTTTCGTGGTGATGGAGCCGCCTACGGCCCTCGAGCCGCGCGCCATCAGCGAAGAGAAGAACAAGGTGTTCCGGTCGATGCTGCCGGTCAAGCCGTCAAATGTGGTGCGGGGCCAGTACGCCGGTTACCGCCAAGAGGAAGGCGTGGCAAAGGACTCCGACACCGAGACGTTCATCGCGCTCAAGATCGGCATCGACAACTGGCGCTGGGCCGGTGTGCCCATCTACCTGCGCACCGGCAAGAAGATGGCCGAGGGCATCCGCGTCATCTCGATCGCCTTCAAGGAAGCTCCGCGGACCATGTTCCCGCCGGGGTCTGGGGTCGGGACACAAGGTCCCGATCACCTCACATTCGACCTGGCGGACAACTCGAAGGTCTCGCTGTCCTTCTACGGCAAACGGCCCGGCCCGGGTATGAAGCTCGACAAATTGTCGATGCAGTTCTCCACGCAGGAGGTCGACACCGTCGTCGACGTGCTCGAGGCCTACGAGCGGCTCATCCTCGATGCGATGCGCGGCGATCACACACTGTTCAACACGGCCGAGGGCATCGAATCGTTGTGGGAGCGTTCAGAAGAACTGCTGAACGACCCGCCGCCGGTCAAGATGTACCAGCCCGGCACCTGGGGACCCAACGCCATTCATCAGTTGATCGCGCCGAATGCGTGGCGGTTGCCGTTCGAACGGGAATGGCGCGAAAAACGTTGAGGGGCAACCTCATACGGGCTTCTGAACGCTGACCGGCTCATTCCATTTGGACAGAGTCGACTGGATGCTATTGCCGGGGCTGGGTTCCAAAATCAGCTGGACCAACTCGTGGTTACCGTCCTGGCGGATCCATGCGGTGGCGGGAACCGGTCCGTTGGCCGTGATCTGCGGGAACAACTTTGTGACAGCGTCGGCGCTGACCTGACCAATGATCTTCACCGTCTGAAAACCCCTGATCGTTTCGCGCCCAACGGCCTTCGGGGCACTGACAGTCGACAGCAGGTTCGCCAGCCCCGTGCCCGGGTTCAGGATTGACGACGGGTCGTACCTGATGAGGTCGGCGGCTTTGCCCATGTCGTCCCACGTTCCTGGGTTGAGGGTGATATAGAGCTCGCCGTCGAGGATCACGAAGTCGGTATCCACCTCACTGCCGGCGAACAGGAGTTTGGCGTTGCCTTTGGAGGCAGCGGCCGGGGTGGTCTGGATGTCACTGTTCATTGCCTTGATGGGCAAACCCGGGACAGTGCCCGTGACAGTCTGATCGAGATGTGCGGTCCTGAGCGCTCGTGTGCTATCGGCGGACTGCATCAGCAGGGTGCCTGCGTTAGGCAAGTCGTTTTCGGTGGGTTGGCCGGATTGGCCGGCTTGGCCAGCCGGATGGTTCGTCGTGGTGGCCAGGGCAACGGCAAGGACGCTCACGACGATTGCGGCGATGACGGCGGCCGAGATGAGGAGGGCTTTGCGCCGCGACGATGGCCGCGAAGTCTGCATCGGCTCAGGAACTGGCCGGTGCGCTGGTATCTCCACGGGCGAAGGTTGGGGGGTAGGCGGCGCGGCATCAACGGCGTGTACGTCGCTCGAGGGCGAGGTCGGAGGTTGAACCTGGAATGCCGGCGCTGGGGCGGGCACCGGCGCGGGCCGCGTGGCGGGTTCCGCGATGGGTGTCGGCTCAGGCGCAGGAGTTGGGAAAGTGATGGCGTCGCGGGCGGCGGCGGCCAGCGCAATGGTTGTGGCATACCGCTGATCGGGGTCTTTGGCCATTCCGCTCGCGATCACCTGATCGAACTGCGCCGGCAAGTCCGGGTGCGTAGTGGATGGGCGGGGTGGAGCGATGTTGAGGTGCGCGACAACCAGGTCCGCCATCGTGGCGTGGCCAAACGGCGGCGTCCCGGTGAGACACTCATACAGCACACAGGCCAAGGAGTAGATGTCGGCCCGGGCATCCTCCTTCCCGGAGCCTAAACGCTCGGGTGCGATGTACTGGAAGGTGCCGATCGTATTGCCGGACTTCGTTATTCGTGTTTCATCCAGGGCACGGGCGATCCCGAAGTCGATCAGATAAGGGAAGTCGTCGCGGTCGAGCAGGACATTCGAGGGTTTGACGTCACGGTGCACCAACCCCACCTCGTGGGCCGCATGCAACGCCTTGGCGACTCCCTCGACAATGCGCACCGCGCGGGCCGCATCTAGAGCGCCATCGGCAAGCACAGTCGCCAAGTCGCGGCCCTCGATCAAGCGCATGTTGACGTACAAGCGTCCGTCGATTTCGCCGTAGTCGTGGATCGGGACAACATGCGGGGTGTTTAACCGAGCCGCGGCTTGAGCTTCTCGCCGGAATCGCCGCTGGAAGTCTTCGTCGTCGGAAAAATGCGCGGGCAGCAATTTTATGGCGACCGTCCGATCGGTGGCAGTGTCATGAGCACGCCACACTTCGCCCATCCCGCCGCGACCGAGCAGGTCGATCAGCCGATAGCGTCCGAACGGCGTCCCCTCCAACATCAGCCTCCCTGACGACAGCAGTCCAGCAACACGATAAACGTGAGGACGGGCGCGCTTCCGACTAACACCGAAGTCGTCACGCGCGGCTGTCCAGTTGCACCCCGTCCTGCAGCAGATCGCGTGCCGGCATCGCCGTAGCCTTCGCGGTCGTCGGGGATTGGCCGGAAGATCGAAACCGCGTGACCTATCAACGTTTTGGCGCAACTGCCACCATCATCGCGGCGATGACCGGAGCGACCGTCACCATGCTTCATCCAACCCGCAACATCGGGCGATCACACAGTGGATAGGGACGGGCCCGTTTCGGGCCGATGAACCATCGGCAACCTTGCGATGCATTACCCCGCTGGTAGTTTCAGGACTTTCCCGTTGTCGTCGTCGGTGACGTAAGCGCTGCCGGCGGTATCCACCGCCACACCGGTGGGTTCTTCGAGTTCGGGCAAGGGCAGCGGGGTTGGGTTGGCGGAGCCGGCCGGCAGCTTCGCCACCATATGGTTATGGCGTTCGGTGACGTAGATATTGCCGGCGGCGTCGACTGCCAAGCCGTCGGGGTGATCGAAACCGACGATGGCGTCCGCGGCGGGTGCGCCCGTCGGCAGCTTCAACAGCCGATTGTTACCCTGGTCGATGACATAGACGGTCCCCTTGGCGTCCACTGCCACACCGATGGGGTGATCGAGGCCGGCGAACGGCAGCACGATCGGGTGGCTGAAGCCGACCGGAAGTTTCAGTACCCGATCGTTCCCCGTGTCGGCGACGTAGACAGCGCCCGCGGTGTCCACCGCGACGCCAGAGGGGTGTCGGAGTGCAGGACCGGGTGACGCCGAGAGTTCCACCTCGGTCGGCATGCTCGACCCCACTGACAGTCTCATCAGCCGACCACCACGCGTGCCGTCGGTGATGTAGACGGTTCCATCCGGTGCCACCGCGATGCCGGAGGCTCCCTTGAGCCCACCGAAGGGCAGGACGCTGGGCTTGGTTGACCCCGCTGCCAGCTTCAAGACCTGGATGTTGTCATCGTTCACGAAGACGACGAAAACGTTGCCCTGAGCGTCCACCGCCACAGCTTTCGGATGTTCGAGGCCACCGAAAGGGAGCTCGATTGGCGCCGGAGGCGAATTGGGTCGCACTGATTGCATGGAAGGAGTGGCAATTTGTGCCGAAGGCTTTGCGGTTTGCCGGGCTGCCGGTTGGGAGGCGGTTTGCCACGGCCACAGGAGGTAGCCGGCAATGATGGCCACCAATAACACGACGCCCAGAGCCAGCAGGCCCAGTTTCAATCTCCGGTGTTGCCGAGGCCATGGCTGCCGCCCCGGCGTCCTCATCGGAGGGCGGCGCATCCGACTGGCCGGCGGCGGGGGTGGCGCAGGTTGCTGCGGCTGAGATGCCGCCTTGGGAGTGGCAGCGAATTCGGGCGCGTTCGGTTCAGTTGCAGGCCGGGCGCTGGTCGGCGCTGGGCCGGCATCGACCACCACAGCGGTGATGTTGTCGGGTCCCCCGCCCCTGTTGGCGGCCTCGATCAACGCACGGCACGCATCGGACGGGTCTGGGTGGCTGGTGAGGACGGCCGCCAGCGTGGTGTCATCGACGACGCCGTGCAAACCGTCGCTGCACAAGAGGATTCGGTCGCCGGGCCGCAAATCGAACGTACCTACGTCGGGCTTCGCGGGCGGGGGCATCAGCACTTGGCGGGTGACTATTGACCGCTTCGGGTGATGCGCGGCCTCCTCCTCGGTGATTTGACCGGCATCCACCACCGCCTGCACCAGAGTGTGGTCGCTGGTCAGCCGCCGCACCTGGCCGTCTCGATACAGGTACGCGCGGCTGTCGCCGAGATGAGCGATCACCACGTGTGAGTCGATAATCATCGCGGCGACGAGCGTGGTGCCGGCCCCGGCGAGTTCGGAGTCGACGAGGCTGCGGGCGTGCAGGTCGCCGCACATCTCCACTATTGCTCGCTCCAGCCGCGCGGGAGCCTGGCCATCTTGGAGGTCCGCCCCGGCGAAGTGGCGCGCCACATAGCTTGGCAGCTGCTCGACGACCAGTGCAGCGGCTATGTCGCCGTGAGCGGTACTGCCCACCCCGTCGGCGACCAGGTAGAGCCCCTGCGCCGGGTCCGATCCCCATCGATCGTCATTACGCGATCTTTGACGCCCAAGGTCGCTGAGTCCGGCATAGGTTGTGGCAGGCATGGCTATTTCGCAGCCAGCTGCACTCGCGAGGCAGGTGGTCGCGGCGTGATCCGCGCTGTGCACGGCGGCCGACCGTGGCGAATTCCTTCGCAGAAGCCTGCGGCTGCAATGTGTGCCATCCCCGCCTCCAACGACTTGTTTCGTGAGCCTACTGCTGACGGGCAGCATAGTTGCGCATTACCGCGCGCCGACTTTTGCGGCGAGTGTGGACTTGTCGCACGAGAACGGCGCTCAACAGGGCCACAACCGTTGCTCAGCGAGTGCGCAAATCCGGCCGGTATCGGGCCAGCAACGATCGCACGGTGTCCATGGCCGCAACGGCACGCTCCTTGTCGACGGCCTGGATCGCCATCACGGGAATGTACTCGTCGTCGGGCAAATCGATTCGCGCCCAGCGGCTTCCGGCGGGAAACGATACACCGACCACATCGGACCAGTCGATCAGCTTGTCGCCCAACAGGTTACGTACCGACAGTCCAGGACGACCGACCCTCAGCCGCGGCCGGGTGAAGAGCAGTATCACCCCGGCGATGACCACGCCGAGTGCTGCCATCGCCACCTGGTCTGCGGTCTGGAAGATCACTCCGCTGGACTTCATCTTGAGCAGCAAACCCACGACGATATGCGCTCCAGCGATCAAAAATGCCGCGATGTAAGCGAATATCGGGGTCAGATGGGAACGCAGCTCGACATCCCAGTCGGCGGGCGGCGGCGACGTCACGGCCGAGCGCGCAGGTCGCGCAGGGTGAGCGCGGTGGCCAACGCCGCCGCCGTCGCCTGGGCGCCTTTATCCTCGGCCGAGTCCGGGAGCCCCGCCCGATCCAGCGCCTGCTGCGCATTGTTGGTCGTCAGCACCCCGTTGGCAACCGGCGTCGACTCGTCCAGCGAAACCCGCGTCAGACCCTGCGTCACCGCATCGCACACATAGTCGAAATGCGGTGTCTGACCGCGGATTACCACACCCAGTGCGACGACGGCGTCGTGGCTGCGGGCCAGTTCCTGTGCCACCACCGGAATCTCGATCGCACCGAGCACGCGTACCACCGTGGGGTTGTCGATGCCCGACTCGCTGGCCACCTTACGCGCGCCGGCCAACAGCGCATCACAGATTTCGCTGTGCCAAGTGCTGGCGACGATGGCGAGCCGCACAGCTGCAGCGTCCAGCACCGGCACGTCCGGCACTCCGGCGCCACCACTCATAAAGCCCCGCCGAATTCACCTGGCAGATGAACAGATTCGTGGAAATCGTCCAACCCGGCGAGGTCGTGGCCCATCTTGTCGCGTTTGGTCATCAGATAGCGGATGTTCTCGGCGTTGGCCCGTACCGGCAGCGGCACCCGCTCGATGATGTGCAACCCGTACCCGTCGAGGCCGACTCGCTTGGCCGGGTTGTTGGTCAGCAGCCTCATCGAGCGCACCCCAAGGTCCACCAGGATCTGCGCGCCAATCCCGTAATCCCTTGCATCGGCCGGCAATCCGAGCTTGAGGTTGGCCTCCACGGTGTCCTCGCCTGCGTCCTGCAGCTGGTAGGCCTGCAATTTGTGCATCAGGCCGATGCCGCGGCCCTCGTGGCCGCGCATGTACAGCACTACCCCGCGTCCCTCGCGCGCGACCATGGCCATCGCGGCGTCCAGTTGTGGTCCGCAATCGCAACGGCGGGAGCCGAACACGTCGCCGGTCAGGCATTCGGAGTGCACCCGGACCAGCACGTCGTCCCCGTCGGCATTAGGCCCGGCGATGTCGCCGCGGATCAGCGCGATGTGCTCGACGTCCTCGTAGATGCTGGTGTAGCCGATCGCACGAAACTCCCCGTGCCGCGTGGGAATGCGCGCCTCGGCGACGCGCTCGATGTGTTTTTCGTGTTTGCGCCGCCACTCGATCAGGTCGGCGATGGTGATCATGGCCAGACCGTGCTCGTCGGCGAACACCCGCAACTCGTCGGTCTGGGCCATCGAGCCCTCGTCCTTTTGGCTGACGATTTCACAGATGGCGCCGGCCGGTTGCAGGCCGGCCAACCGGGCCAGGTCCACGGCGGCCTCGGTGTGTCCGGGACGCCGTAGCACCCCACCGTCCTTGGCGCGCAACGGAACCACGTGACCGGGGCGGGTGAAATCGTCGGCGATGCTGGCCGGATCGGCAAGTAACCGCATGGTGGTGGCCCGGTCGGAAGCCGAAATCCCGGTGCCCACACCGATTTTGGCGTCCACCGTGACGGTGTAGGCGGTGCCGTGCTTGTCTTGGTTCACCGCGTACATCGGTAACAGCCCCAGCCGGTCGCAGATCGCGCCGTCCAACGGAACACACAGATAGCCCGAGGTATATCGGACCATGAAGGCCACCATCTCCGGCGTCGCCATTTGCGCGGCGAAGATCAGGTCGCCCTCGTTCTCGCGATCCTCGTCGTCGATGACGACGACGGCCTTGCCGGCCGCGATGTCGGCAACCGCCCGTTCGACGGAGTCCAACCTCGTCATCGCTACTACCTTGCTGTCGGAAGGGCCCGTACAGAGTGCCCAAGTGTTGCATTCAGTATGAACCACCGCGCCCCCGGCATTATTGCCACGGTTTATTCAGCGGGATGGTTCAACTCGAGGTGCTGTCCGGCCGGTTCCAGGGCCTCCCGCCACTGTTGGCGGATACCGCGCGTTTGGAAGGCCCGGAAGACGTGGAAATAGCGGACGAAGTCGAAGTCCTCGTAGTCGGCGGGCAGGGTGAAGGAAATTACCCAGGGCTCGGCTGGTCCTTGGCGGATCTCGCACAAATTGCCCAGGCTGGTATCCGGCCACGTGATCTGATAGCCGTCGCGCGGAAATTCGAACACCGTCACCGGCTCCCCGCTTTTCAACCGCTTCTTGAGGTCCGGTACCTGAAGTCGCCGCGCCAACCAGCCCGCATATCCGCTTTTGTCGACGAGGGTGCAGCGCAAAGTCCGATCAGTGAGCTCCAGGCGCGCGATCGGCGGCGATCCCCGATGCAACAAACCCGCGTATGGCAGCCCCCAGAACACACTCAACATGGGGCGACGACGCAGCAGGTAGACGTCGGTCACCGGTGGCGGGGTGGTCGACATGAGTAACGTCGCGGCGTTGAGGTTCAGTAACCGGTGTGGTGAATATCGGAAGACGCTCACGCGGCTCTCCTGTCAGGGTGCTTCCGCTATTTTGGCAGGGTTTCCGCCGCTCACGGTCAGCAAACGCTCCACATACTTCGCGATGACGTCGACTTCGAGGTTCACCTGGGTGCCGACGGGCGCGGCGCCCAGCGTGGTCAGCTCCCGGGTGGTCGGGATCAGCGAGACCTCGAACCAGTCCCTCGGTTCTGAACCCAAACCGGACACCGTCAGCGAAATCCCGTCGACGGTGATCGAACCCTTTTCCACCACATAGCGCGCCACCGAGGCCGGCACTTCGATCCGCACCACCTCCCAGTGCTCGGACGGCGTGCGGGCCACCACCACGCCGGTGCCGTCCACGTGCCCCTGCACGATGTGGCCCCCGAGCCGGCTGTTGACCGCTGCGGCGCGTTCCAGGTTCACCCGGCTGCCGGCCCTCAGTTCACCCAGGTTGGACCGATTCAGCGTCTCGGCCATCACGTCGGCACTGAACTGACCGTCTGGCAGCACCTCCACAACGGTGAGGCAGACGCCGTTGACCGCGATCGAATCTCCGTGACCCGCGTCGGCGGTCACGACAGGACCTCGAACCACCAATCGCGCAGCGTCAGGCAAGCTCTCCCGGCCGGTCACCTCTCCGAGTTCCTCGACAATTCCGGTGAACATCGCACCAGGTTAATGAGTGTTACGACGCTCCGGCACCCCCGTGGTTCACCGGACGCGTCAGGAGCACCCTCTACGATGGCTGACTATGCAGACCCGCCGTCGCCGTCTCTTCGCTGTCCTTGCCGCCCTGAGCGTCGCCGTCGCCCTGATCTCCGGATGCACGTTCAGCAGCTCGAAGAGCGGTGGGCCACTGCCCGACGCAGCAAAATTGGTCAAGCAGTCGGCTGACACCACCAAGACCGTCAAAAGCGCGCACATGGAACTCACCGTGACCGGCAAGGTCGCCGGGCTGCCCGTCAAGAAGTTGACCGCTGACCTCACCACCAACCCGAACACCGCCGCAAGCGGGCACGCCAGCCTGACAGGCGTGATGGGCGGCGATCTGGAAGCGGACTTCGTGGTGCTCGACGGCGAGCTCTACACCACGGCCCTCAGCAATGGCAGCCAGTGGGATGACGTCGGCAAAGCCGTCGACCTGGTCCACTACGACCCGTCGACACTTCTGAACCCGGACGTCGGGTTGGCCAACTTGCTGGCACAGTTGACCAACCCCAAGGCCGAGGGTCGGGAGAACGTGGGCGGACAGAGCACCATCCGAATCAGCGGAACCGTCCCCGCTGACGCCGTCAACAAGTTGGCGCCGCCGTTCAAGGCGTCGGATCCAGTGCCTGCCGTCGTTTGGATCCAAGAATCCGGCGACCATCAACTGGTCCAAGCCAGCCTGCAGAAGAGCCCCGGTAACAGCGTGCAGATTCTGATGTCGAAGTGGAACACCCCGTTCCAGATCAACAAACCGGCGGTGGGCGGATGAGGCGCCTGGCAGGGCGCCGAGTCGCGATCGGCGCGGGCAGTCTCGCGGTACTCCTGGGCGCTCTCGATGCCTATGTCGTAGTCACGATCATGCGCGACATCATGCACGACGTCGGCATCCCGATTAACCAACTGCAGCGAATCACCCCGATCGTCACGATGTACCTTCTGGGCTACATCGCGGCAATGCCACTGCTCGGCAGGGCTTCCGACCGATTCGGACGGAAACGACTGCTGCAAATCAGCCTGGCCTTCTTCATGATCGGATCGGTGATCACCGCACTATCGGTGGCGATCGGTAACTTCAATGTGGCCGACGTGAACTTCGAAATCTTCGGGCATCCGCTGCAAGATATGCGGATCCTCGGGCAGCCCGTGACCGACTTTCATGTGCAGAGCCTTCACGTGCTGATCGTGGGCCGCACCATCCAGGGCATCGCCAGTGGTGCGCTATTGCCGGTCACCCTGGCCCTGGGTGCCGATCTGTGGGCGCAGCGTAACCGCGCAGCAGTGCTCGGCGGCATCGGCGCCGCACAAGAATTGGGCAGCGTACTAGGCCCCTTGTACGGAATTTTCATCGTCTGGCTGTTCCGAGACTGGCGAGACGTGTTCTGGATCAACGTCCCCTTGACCTTGGTCGCCATGGCGTTGATCCAAATCAGTCTGCCGTCGCACGACCGCAGCGAGGCGCCGGAGAAAATCGACCTGGTCGGCGGTGTGCTGATTGCCATCACCCTCGGTCTGGCGGTCTTCGGGCTGTATAACCCGAATCCGAACGGCCAACAGGCGCTGCCCGATTACGGGCCGCCGTTGGTCATCGCCGCGGCCGTCTTCGGCGTCATATTCCTGATCTGGGAGCGGTTCGCGCGGACCCGGCTCATCGATCCGGCAGGAGTGCAGTTCCGCCCATTCCTGGCCGCAATGGGCGCTTCATTCTTCGCCGGCGCCGCATTGATGGTGACGCTGGTCGACGTCGAATTGTTCGGCCAGGGTGTGCTGGGTCTAAACCAGAACAAGGCCGCCGCGATGCTGACGTCGTTCCTGATCGCACTTCCCATCGGGGCGCTGCTCGGTGGCATCATCGCCACCCGGGTGGGCGACCGTCTGGTCGCATTCGCCGGCCTGCTCATCGCTGCGGGTGGCTACCTTCTGATTTCGCACTGGCCGGTCGACCTCCCGCATTTCCGGCACAGCTTCTTCGGATTGTTCAGCGTGCCCGCGGTGAACAACGACCTGATCATCGGCGGAGTTGCGGTCAACAACGACCTCCTGATAGCCGGCCTGGGACTCGGACTGGTGATCGGTCCATTGACGTCGGCCGCGCTGCGTGTCGTTCCCGCGGCCGAGCACGGCATCGCCTCGGCGGCGGTGGTAGTTGCCCGGATGACCGGCATGCTCATCGGTGTGGCCGGGTTGAGCGTCTGGGGCTTGTACCGCTTCTACCAGATCCTCAATCAGAAGAACGCCTTGATTCCCGGCAACTTGAAGGGCACGGATTTGACGTTGGCCAAAGCGCAGAACGTCATCCCGTCATTCGCTGCGATGTACGGCGAGGTATTCACCATGACTGCGGGGGTCTGTGTGGCGGGGGCGCTCCTGGGCTTGCTGATTGCCGGTCGCAAGGAGCACGCCGAAGAAGCCGGGGAACCGGAACTGCCGGAGCCAGAGACGGTAGGCGCTCCTACGTCCTAGCCGCCGCGCGGCACCAGGCTGAGCATGAGGTCCGGGCCGACACGCTCGACACCGTCGAACTGCCAGCGCAACGCCCGGGTGATACTCGGGACTCCCACGTCGTCAACCGCGACCACCGGACCGCCCAGCAGGATCGGCGCCACGTAAGCCAGGATGCGGTCGACCGCGCCCGCCCGCAGAAAAGCACCGGCGAGGGTCGGGCCGCCCTCCAACAGGACGTCGGTGCGATCGGAAAGCGACTTGAGCACTTCCAGCGGGTCGCGGGTCCGGATCACCATGGTCCGCGCGTCGTCGTTGAGAACTTTTGCCTCTGAAGGTATTTCGCGCATACCCACCACCACGCGCAGCGGCTGCCGTTCGGCCAGGGAGCCGTCGGGTAGCCGGGCCGTCAACGCCGGATCGTCGGCCAGCACCGTGCCGGTGCCGACCACGATCGCGTCGGCGTCGGCGCGGCGCCGATGCAGGTCGGCGCGCGCGGCCTCGCCGGTGATCCACTGGCTGGATCCGTCGGCCGCGGCGCTGCGCCCGTCGATACTGCTGGCGTACTTCCACGTCAAGTGCGGCAGCCCGGTCCGCTGCTTATGCAGCCATTCGCGCAGCGGGCCGCTGGTCACCTCATCGGCCAGCACACCGGAGCGCACCCGCACTCCCGCCGCCGACAGCCGTTCCGCCCCACCTGCCGCAATCTCGTGCGGGTCGGCCACCGCATAGATCACTTCCTGGACGCCCGCTTCGATCAAGGCGTCGACGCACGGCGGAGTCTTGCCAAAGTGATTGCACGGCTCGAGCGTCACCACCGCGATGCCGCCGGCGGCCAGACCGCCCGCCCGACGCAGCGCGATGACCTCGGCGTGGTCGCTGCCCGGCGGCTGCGTGGCGCCGACGCCGACCACCCGGCCGTCGTGGTCCATGATCACCGCCCCGACCGGCGGGTTCGGATACGTTGTGCCCTTGACCTGGAAAGAGTGGTCGATCGCCAGGCGCATCGCGTCTTCGATGCTGTCGACCCGCTCGACGCTCATGACGTGCGATGACGACCGCTCGACCGACCCAGATGGGGCGAGGCGGCAACGGCCTGGCGCCGTAGCGCCTCGACCGCGGACTCTGGGTCGTCCGCGCCATAGACCGCCGACCCGGCGACAAAGCAGTCGACGCCGGCCTCGGCTGCCTGCTCGATGGTGTCCTCGTTGATCCCGCCGTCGATCTCCACCAGGATGGTCAACTCCCCCGCATCGACCATCTTGCGCACGACGCGCACCTTGCCCAACACATCGGGAATGAAGTCCTGGCCACCGAAGCCCGGCTCTACCGACATGATCAGCAGGGTGTCGAAGTGCGGCAGGATTTCCAGATAGGGCTCGAGCGGCGTGCCAGGTTTCACGCTGATCCCCGCTTTGGCGCCCGCGGCGCGGATATCGCGGGCCACGCCGACAGGGTTGTCGGTTGCCTCCGCGTGAAAGGTGACGTTGTAGGCGCCCGCTTCGGCGTATGGCGGCGCCCAGCGGTCCGGGTTCTCGATCATCAGATGGCAATCCATCGGGATATCGGTGACGGCCAACAGGCTCTCCACCACCGGCAGGCCGATCGTCAGGTTCGGCACGAAGTGCGCATCCATCACGTCGACGTGCAACCAATCGGCGCCGGCTACGGCGGCTGCCTCGTCGGCGAGCCGGGCGAAGTCGGCGGCCAGAATCGACGGCGCGATCAGCGGTCTGTCAATGCCGGAAGACATGTGCGCCAGACTACTTACTTCCGGTTAGGGCCGGGCAGACCGGCGCAGCGCGGCGGCGAACATGGCGTCGGTGCTGTGCCGGTGCGGCCACAACTGGACGTGCGGGCCGTCCCCCAGGCCCTGGCTGACCGGCTCGAACAACGGCCGAGTGTCCAACGCGCACACCGGATGACGACGCAGCGCGTCGGCGACGACCCCGGTGGTTTCGGCCAGATGCGGAGAACAGGTCGCATACAGCACCACGCCGCCCGGGCGGGTCAGCGTGATCGCCGCCGCCAGCAGCTCACGTTGCAGCCTGGCCAATCCGGGGACATCGGCCGGCTGACGGCGCCAGCGGGCCTCGGGCCGTCGGCGCAACGCGCCCAACCCGGTGCACGGCACATCCACGAGCACGCGGTCGAATCCAGGCTCGAGATCGGTATGTCGCCCGTCCACCCGGAGCACGTCGACGGGAAGGCCACGGGTGTTCTGGGCCACCAGGTCGGCACGCCGCAAAGACGGCTCCACCGCGATCACCCGGGCCAGCGCGCCTAAGTCCTGGTTCACCAGCAGCGCCGCCAGCAGCGCGGTCTTGCCGCCCGGCCCAGCGCACAGGTCCAGCCAGCGTCCGGCGTCCCCGTCGACCGGCGCCAGCGTCAGCGCGCGGGCCACCAGCTGGCTGCCCTCGTCCTGCACCAGGGCCCTACCGTCGCGTACCGGCGCCAGCTGTGCCGGGTCGCCGCCTGACAGGTAGACGGCATACGGCGAATAACGCCCGACGGCGGCGTGCGTCTGTGGGCCGAGTTCGGCGGCCAGTTCGGCGGCGGTCAGCACACCCGGGCGGGCCGCCAGATGCACCTGGGGCCGCTCGTCGTCGCTGGCCAGTAACGCGTCCAGTTCTCCGGCCGCCGCCCCCAGTGCGTCGGCGAAGGCCTGGGCGATCCAGCGCGGGTGCGCATGCACGAAGGCCGCGTGACCGATCGGATCCCGCGACCGCTCCGGCGCCAGCTCGTCTACCCAGGACCGTTCGTCGCGCTCGGCAATCGTGCGCAATACGGCGTTGACGAAACCCGCTCGCGCCGAATCGAATTCGATCCCAGCCTGTTCCACGGTGGTGGACACCGCCGCGTGCGCGCCCACCCGCGTGCGCAGCAGCTGGTAAGTGCCGAGCCGCAGCAGGTCGAGCAGCACCGGATCGATCGCCTGGGTCGGACGTCCGGCCGCCGCACTGATGACCGCGTCGAGCAGACCCAGGGTGCGGCAAGTGCCGTACGTCAGCTCGGTGGCGAACGCCGCATCACGTCCGCTGATTCCACGTTGACGCAGCAGCGCCGGCAGAGCCAGGTTCGCATACGCGCTGCGGTCGCTGACCGCCCGCAGCACATCGAACGCAGCGCGACGTGCCGGGTCCAGCGGCCGGCGGCGCGGCTGGCGCTTAGCGGTCACGACGCCCGCGCGGTGGGATCGAGCCGGGCGCCGCGAGCCCAGTCGACGGCGTCCATGACCTTCTTTCCGGGTGGCTGAATCTGGCCCAGCCGCACCGGATCGGTGCCGGTACCGATCCAGACGCCTTTGCGGCCCACCTGAATTGCCCCGGGCGCCAAGGCTTCTGGGGCCGCGGAGCCGGTGTCGAGGTGTACCGGCCCCAACTTCACCCGAAGATCGCCGATGAGCGTCCATGCACCGGGATTCGGTGTGACAGCGCGGATTCGGCGTTCGACGACGGGCGCGGGCAGATCCCAGCGCACCCGCGCCTGCTCGACAGTGATCTTCGGGGCCAGGCTGACTCCATCGGCGGGTTGCGGTCGCGGCGTCAGCGTCCCCTCGGCGATGCCGTCCAGCGTCGTATCCAGCAGGACGGCACCCGAAATCGCCAGCCGCTCAAGCAGATCCCCGGCGGTGTCGGTAGGCCGGATCGTCTCGGTGACCACACCATAAACCGGTCCGGAGTCCAGACTCCGCTCGATCCGAAACGTCGTTGCCCCGGTGATCGTGTCGCCAGCCGCGATCGCGGCCTGCACCGGTGCCGCGCCGCGCCAGGCCGGCAGCAGCGAAAAGTGCAGGTTGACCCAGCCCTGTGGGGGGACCGCCAGCAGGGCGTCGCCGAGCAGCGCGCCATAGGCCACCACCGCGCAACACTCCGGCGTCAGCTCCGAGAGCTCCGCGACGAACTCCGGGGAGTTCGGCCGCGACGGCCGCAGCACCGGAATACCGCGGTCGAGCGCCTCGCGGGCCACCGCGGAGGGCTGCGGTTTCCCGCGTCGGCCCGACGCGGCGTCCGGTCGAGTCAGCACCGCCACCACCTCGTGGCGTGGCGAGTCGACGAGGCGACGCAGCGCGGGCAGGGCGGTGTGGGGAGTGCCGGCGAAGACGAGACGCATCAGGCCGGAAGTTCTACATTTCGTCGTCGAGGTAGGCAGCCGGCTCACCGCCGGCCGTGGTAAACGCGTTGAGCGCGCGCACCAGCCCGTGCCGATCCTGCGCCGGCATCTGCTCCACAATGCGGGCAATCTCGGCGCGCCGGTGCGCGGTGACCTGTCGCACGATCTTGCGTCCATGTGGCGTGAGCGCCGCCAGCAGCTCACGTCGGGAGGTCGGGTGCGGCATTCGGTCGATGAGGCCGGCGCTGACCAGCCGATCCACCATGCGCCCGGTAGCCGAGGGCTTGACGCCCAACAGCCCGGCCAGCGTCGCAAGGTTTATCGGGCCCTGATTGGACAGGATCACCAAGGTCCGAAACTGCGGGATGGTAATGCTCTCGTCCACCAACGCGATCGAACGGGCAGAGATGGCCACTAATAACCGCGACGCGGTCAGCAACGAATCGGTGATCGCGTCCAGGGAGTCGTCGACTGGTAACGCGTTTTCCGCCGGCATCCTGGGTCCCCTTTTCCCGAGGCGTCAAATGTGCCTAGCGCCGTCAAGCTATGGCCCGTGAGTCTAGCAAAGCCCTAATGTAGTAGCTGTAAATTATTTCGTATGTATACTATTGCTGGCGCTGTCGACGACGCCGTCCACCGCCAGCTTCCCCCGTCGCCGCACCCTAGGAGTTCGGATGATCATCGATACGCCCACACAAGAGCTTGCCGACACGCACCGTGCGGTGTGGGCATCGGGCGACTACGCCCTGATGGCCGAGGAGGTGATGGCCCCGCTCGGCCCAATCCTGTTGGCGGCGACGGACATTGGGCCCGGCAAGCGCGTGCTCGACGTCGCTGCGGGATCGGGCAACATCTCCCTTCCAGCGGCCCGGGCGGGCGCCCAGGTGGTTTCCACCGACCTGACACCGGAGTTGCTGGACCGGTCCCGGGTCAGGGCCGCGGAGCTGAACCTGATGCTGGACTGGCAACAGGCCAACGCGCACGCCCTACCGTTCGACGACGGCGAATTCGACACCGTGGTCTCGGCGATCGGGGTGATGTTCGCTCCGGATCAGCAGCGGGCGGCTGACGAGTTGGTGCGGGTTTGCCGCCGCGGCGGCACGATCGGCGTAATCAGTTGGACGCCAATGGGATTCTTCGGCCGGATGCTGGCAACCATCCGGCCGTATCGGCCCACGCTTTCGGCGGCCGTCCCGCCGGCGGCACTGTGGGGTCGCGAGGACTATGTCCTCGGGCTGCTGGGAGATCGCGTCACCGATGTCAGGGTGAAGCGAAATATGTTGACCGTCAACCGGTTTGACAGCGCCGAGGAGGTCCACTCTTACTTCAGGAACCACTACGGGCCGACGATCGAAGCCTTCACGAACATCGGCGACAATGCGGTGCTGGCGGCCGCGCTCGACGCACAGCTCGTCGAGCTGGCGCACGAGTTCCTGGTGGACGGCGTCATGGGATGGGAATATCTGCTGCTGACCGCGAAGAGACGATGAGCCGGCCCTGCCGTCGAGATCGACGCTGGCGCGAAGAAGTTCGAAAGACCCGCGCGCCTGCGTCGATCTCGCCGTCCGAGATTGGCGCCTACCGTCCGCCGGCTGAGCACCCGTCAACCGATATGTAATGGGTCCATCTGAACCCGGACCGGCTCGTGGGTTTGCCTGGTGCTGAGCACACTTACGCCGCGGCGCAGTGCCGCTGCCAGCTCCAGGCCGCGCTCCCGGCGGACCCGGATCAAGATCCTGGTGACCGTGGCGCCGGCGGGAGTGCCGGCCGGACGGCGTGATCCCGGCGGCAGGTCCACCGGGCCGAGAAGGTCGGCTTGCAGCCGGTCCAGGTCCGGGGATCGGACGACATCCAGCAGGGCCGCAACGGTTTCCGCCGAGCCGTCCACGGCGGCCAGATGCACGCTCGGCGGCAGGCCGACCTCGGTCCGCGCGGCAAGCTCGGCATCCGCGTGACCCACCGGATCCCAGCGAATGAGCGATTGCACCGTCGGGATGGTCGCGTCGGCAATCACCGTCACCACGCCGCCGTCCCCGCGGGGGCGCACCAACGCCGCCGCTGTCATCCACCGCCACAGCGCGTCCTCGGCGGCCCGCAGGTCCTGCCTGCCCAGCAGCGCCCAGGTGTCCAGCAACAACGCCGCCCCATACCCACCCGATGCGCGTGGCTCTGCCCCGGGGGTGGCGACGACGACGGCCGGGCGGGCGGGAACGACCGGCACTATCGCCTCGCCACTGGAGGTCACGACGGGCGTGCCCGGGAATGCGCGGCCGAGCTCTTCGGCGGTGCGCCGCGCGCCGACGACGACAGCGCGCACCGAATCCGATCCGCAGCGTGCACATTTCAGCGTCGGCTCAACCCGCCCGCACCAGCGGCACGCTGTGGCCGGTGCACCACGATCCGGCAGCGACAGCGGGCCGGTGCAATGCCGGCAACGCGCAATCGTGCGACACCGCCCGCAGGCCAGCGACGGCACATACCCGCGCCGCGGCACCTGCACCAGAACCGGCGCGGCCGCGTCCAGCGCCGAACGAGCGGCGCGCAACGCGATGGACGGAATTCGCGCGGTGCGGGCCGCGGGGTCCCGCTCATCGGCGTATCCACGATCGTCCAGCGCGACCACCCGCGGTGTGCGAAGCCGTACCACGGGCCGGGCCGCGACGATGTCGTGCGCCCAGCCGCTGCGCACCAGCGCATGGGCTTCGGCGGTCCGCGCGTAGCCGCCGATCAGCGCCGCGCACCGGGCCTGATGCGCGCGCAGCATCGCCACCTCCCGGGCATGCGGATACGGCGCCCTCGGCTCGGCCAGCGTGTCGTCGGCGTCGGCCCAGACCATCACCAGACCCAGGTCGCTCAGTGGAGCGAACACGGCACTTCGGGTACCGATGACCAGCCGGGCGCTGCCCCGCAACGCCGCCAGCCACCGCCGGTAGCGTGCCGCTGGCCCCAGGCCCGCCGACAGCGCCACGACGATGTGCTCGTCGATCCGAGCCGTCGCGGCCTGCCATAGTGCGTCCAGATCCCGCTGGTCGGGCACGACCGCCAGCACCGAACGTCCGGCCCGCACGGTTTGGGCGGCGGCCTCGGCGAAGCGGTCGGCCCAGGACTCGCCCGGTAACGCCTGCCAGACGGCGCGCGCGGCCCGGGACTCGGCCAACGCCGCCAGAAACTGCCCGCCACGCCCGTAGACCTCCCACCCACCCGGGTCGACGGGAGCGACCTCCGGACGCACAGTGATGGCGATCGGTTCGCGCTCCACCCGGGCGTGACGGGCCGGCACCGCCAGGCGCAACACATCCGGCCGGGTGCCCGCGTAGCGCGCCGCGACCGCGTCGACCAACCGGCGGATCTCCGCGGTGAGCACGGGTTCGGGCGAGATGACCCGATCGAGCCAGCCCAGCCTGCCGGTGTGGTCGGTGTCGTTGCGCCGCTCCAGCAGGAATCCGTCGACCAGCCGGCCGTGAAACCGGACCCGCACCCGCACCCCAGGCTGGGCGTCGTCGGACTGCTCGGCCGAGACCAGGTAGTCGAATTCGCGGTCCAGGTGTGGCACCGACAACATCGGGAGCACCCGCGCGATCGGCTCCACCTCTGGCGGGGTGCGGGCTGTGCCGGCGCGCGTCACCGCTTACCGGCCGGCGCAGCGAGGTTCGCGATTTGACCGCATGAATCGTTATTACCGGCGCCTACCGACAGTCAGTCATCGGCGGTGACGGTGTCGTCGGGAGCGTCAGCGCCGCCGGATCCATCGTCGGATTTCTCTGACGGCTCACGGCCAAAGAAGAACCCCGCCGTGATCAGGATCAGCGCCGCCGCATACGACCACCAAATCGGTACCGCCAGCACCTCGTTGCCCAGGATGAACCGACCGATCGCGATCATGGTGTCCGAGACCGCGAAACAGACCGCCCCGACCGCGGTCCAGATCGTCGGCAGCTTCGCCAGCAAGGCCGTGCACACCATTGCACACAGCACGACGATGTAGACCGTCACCGGAACGGTCAGCCTTTCCGCGCCCAGGTGGGGCCAGAACCAGCTCAACAGTGCCGCGCACAGCACCACCATCAGCCCTACGGCCGTCAGGCGCGCGCGCGAGGGACCCGACCGCCACGCCAGCGGGAGCAACGCGCCCAGGAAACACAAGTGCGCCAACAGGAATGCGCTCAGCCCGAAGACAAACGACTGCGCCAGCCAGGGAACCGCGAGCAACCAGTCGCCGATCGCCGAAAGCAGCAGCGCCGGCATCAGCCACCGTCGCTCGCGAACGACGGGGTGCGCGACGGCAGCCAGCGCCAGCAACGCCGCCATCGAAGCTTTGAACGGTGGCTGCAGGACCCAGCGCCCGGTCAGGTCGGCGCCCGGGGGCGAGCTCAACGCGATCACGGTCAGATACACGCCGTAGGCGATGCCGGCCCATCCGGCGACCACCCACCCGCCGGTCACCAGGCGCTGTGCGTACGGTTCGTCCATGCCCAACTTGGACGAGACTGCCGACGAGAAACCCGCTATCGACCCCATCCTGTTGAAGGTACTGGATAAGGTTCCGTTCCGGCTATCGGCCGAAGACGGGCTCGACGCTGCCCGGCAACGGTTCCGCGACCTCAAGCGCCGTGCGGTGCATCCCGAGCTGCGGGTCGAAGACCGCACCATCGAGGGACCGGCAGGATCGATCGACCTCCGAATCTATTGGCCGCCAAGTGATTCCACGACCGATCCCCCGACGCCAGTGGTGATGTTCTTCCACGGCGGCGGCTTTGTCCTGGGCGATCTGGATACCCACGACGGAACATGCCGTCAACATGCGGTCGGCGCCGGGGCGGTCGTGGTGTCGGTCGACTACCGGCTGGCGCCCGAGCACCCCTACCCCGCCGCGGTCGAAGACGCTTGGGCCGCAACGGTATGGGTCGCCGAGCACGGCCCGGACCTGGGCTCCGACACCGACCGGCTGGCCCTCGCCGGGGATTCGGCCGGCGGCACTATCGCCGCCGTGGTGGCGCAGCGGGCCCGCGACAGCGGAGGTCCGCCGGTCCTGTTTCAGCTACTGTGGTATCCCTCCACGCTGTGGGACGTTTCGCTACCGTCCTTTACCGAGAACGCCACCGCACCCATCCTGGACACCGCCGCAATCAACGCGTTCTCCCGTTGGTACGCAGGCGAAGTCGATTTGTCCGACCCGCCGGCCGGGCTGGCGCCGGGCCGGGCGAAGGACCTGTCCGGGCTGCCGCGCGCCTACATCGGCGTGGCCGGCCACGACCCGCTGCGCGACGACGGCATCCGGTACGGCGAGCTGCTGTCCGCCGCCGGCGTTCCCGTCGAGGTGCACAACGCCCAGACCATGGTGCACGGCTACCTCGGCTACGCCGGTGTGGTGCCGGCCGCGACGGCCGCGATGGAACGCGGGCTGGCCGCGTTGCGGGCTGCGCTGCACCCGTGACGCAGGAGCGCCGCAGGCGCGAATCACCTATTGCGTACGGTAGGCGGATGACCGACCAGACCACTGCCCGGCCACCCATCGATCCGGTATTCAAGGCGCTGCTTGACACGGTTCCGCTGACGTTCAACGCCGCCGAAGGCGTCGAGGTCGCACGGGCCCGGATGAAGCAGCTGCAAGCGCCCCCGGAAATGCTCCCCCAGCTGCGCATCGAGAATCGAACCGTCGACTACGGCGAGCTCACCGACATACCGGTCCGCATCTACTGGCCGCCTACGGCAACGTCCGATGCTGCCGCTCAGGGCGTCCCCGTCGTCGTGCTCTACCACGGCGGCGGCTGGTCTATCGGCGACCTGGACACCCACGACCCGGTCGCCCGCGCGCATTCGGTCGGCGCGGACGCGATCGTGGTGTCCGTCGACTACCGGCTGGCGCCCGAGCACCCGTTCCCCGCCGGGATCGACGACAGCTGGGCGGCGCTGCGCTGGGTCGGTGAGCACGCCGGCGAGCTGGGCGGCGACCCGAACCGGATCGCGGTCGTCGGCGATTCCGCGGGTGGCAACATCGCGGCGGTCATGGCGCAACTGGCCCGCGATAATGACGGGCCGCCATTGGTTTTCCAGCTGCTGTGGTACCCGTCCACCACGGCCGACTTGTCGTTGCCGTCATTCACCGAGAACGCCGACGCACCGATCCTGGACCGCGACGTCATCGACGCCTTCATGCAGTGGTACATCCCCGGCGTCGATATCACCGACCACGCGACGCTGCCCGCCACCCTGGCCCCGGCCAACGCCGCTGACCTGTCCGGCCTGCCTCCCGCCTTCATCGGCACCGCCGAGCACGACCCGCTGCGCGACGACGGCGCGCACTATGCCGAGTTGCTCAGCGCGGCCGGCGTGCCCGTGGAGTTGTGCAACGAGCCGAGCCTGGTGCACGGCTACGTCAGCTTCGCTTTGGTGGTTCCCGCGGCGGCAGCGGCAACCGACCGTGGCGTCGCGGCATTGAAGAAGGCGCTGCACAGTTAGCTTTCGCACCAGCCCGCTGAACCCGGGGCTACGCTGGCACTACGCTCGAATATGGCCTGCACGTCGCTTGAAGGAGCCGTCTGAATGACCGCGCAGCCCGATCACCACGTGCTGATTGTTGGTGCCGGATTCTCCGGTATCGGCGCCGCGATCCAGCTCGACCGGGCAGGGTTTCACGACTTCTTGATCCTCGAGGCCGGCGACGGAGTCGGCGGCACCTGGTACTGGAACACCTATCCCGGTATCGCCGTTGACATTCCGTCGTTCTCCTACCAGTTCTCGTTCGAACAGAGCCCGGACTGGACGCGGACCTACGCGCCCGGCGGGGAGCTCAAGGCGTACGCCGAACACTGCGTCGAAAAGTACGGGCTGCGCTCCCGAATCCGTTTTGGCACAAAGGTCCTCAGCGCAGAGTTCGACGACGAGCACGCGTTATGGCGGCTGGAAACCGATCCGGGCGGTGAGATCACGGCACGGTTCGTGATCAGCGCCAGCGGCGTGCTCACCGTGCCGAATCTGCCCGATATCGACGGAGTGGACTCCTTCGACGGCATCACCATGCACACGGCACGCTGGGACCACAGCCAGGATCTGACCGGCAAGCGGGTGGCGATCATCGGCACCGGCGCTTCGGCCGTGCAGGTCATCCCGGAGATTGCGCCAATTGTCTCGCACCTCACCGTTTTTCAGCGCACGCCAATCTGGTGCTTCCCGAAGTTCGACGTCCCACTGCCGACCGCGGCACGCTGGGCGATGCGGGTTCCCGGCGGCAAATTCGTGCAACGGCTGCTCAGCCAGGCTTTCGTCGAATTGACTTTTCCGATCTCGGCGCAGTACTTCACGGTGTTCCCGTTGGCGAAGAGGATGGCCGACGCCGGCCGCCGCTACTTGCGTCAGCAGGTCAAGGATCCGGTGGTACGCGAGCAACTCACCCCGAAGTACGCCGTCGGCTGTAAACGGCCCGGCTTCCACAACGGCTACTTGGCAACGTTCAACCGCGACAACGTCCGTCTGGTTACTCAGCCGATCGACAAGATCACGCCCGGCGCGGTGGTGACCACGGACGGCGAAGACCACGAGGTCGATGTGCTGATACTGGCCACCGGCTTCAAGGTGATGGACACCGACAACGTCCCGACGTATGCCGTCCGGGGCAGCGGTGGCCGGTCCTTGAGCCGGTTTTGGGATGAACACCGGCTGCAGGCCTACGAAGGCGTCAGCGTTCCCGGATTCCCTAATATGTTCACCGTTTTCGGTCCGTACGGCTACGTCGGGTCGTCGTACTTCGCGCTCATCGAAACACAGACGCATCACATCGTGCGCTGCCTGAAACGGGCTCGGCGCAGCGGCGCCACCCGGGTCGAGGTGACCGAGGAGGCCAACGCCCGGTACTTCGCCGAGATGATGCGCAAACGCCACCGGCAGATTTTCTGGCAGGACAGCTGCCGACTGGCCAACAGCTACTACTTCGACAAGAACGGCGACGTCCCGCTGCGGCCGGCCACGACGGTGGAAGCCTACTGGCGCAGTCGGCGCTTCGATCTGGACGACTACCGGTTCACCGGGTAGTGAGCTGATCAGCGCGGAAAAGTCACCTGCGCCCTTGCAGGATCCCCTCGATATTTCGTTCGGCCAGCGCGGTGATCGTCATGAACGGGTTGCAGCCGAGGTAGCCGGGAAGCAACGACGCGTCGTTGACATAGAGGTTGTCATATCCTTTCACCCGGCCGTAGCCATCCGTGGCTTTGCCGCGCACAACCCCACCCAACGGGTGAACGGTATTGGGCGCGAACACGTTTCCTTCGAACAGATCGTCGCGATAGTCCACCCGGTTGGCGTGTGTCACTTTGTCGAAAACCAGCTTCGCCTTCGCGCGCAGGTGATCGGTATGGCTCTGCGGCCAATTGATGGTGATCGAATCTTTCGCGCGGTCGTAGCTGATGTCGGCGCGGTCGCCGGTTCTGACCATCACGTAATAGCCCAACGCAAACGTCTCGACCGGAAGTGGAAGCGAGAACATGCTGGCGTATACCGGATTCACCGGATCGTCTCGCCCGTCCAGGTTGATCATTCCCATCAGGGACTGCTGAGTGCCGGCGGGATCGCCGGGTTGCAACATGTGCGAAACCATGATGTCGCCGTTGTTTCCGTAGCCACGGCCGATCTCGTGGCTCAAGTGCGGCAGCGACCCCGTCTCGCGTGCCCGCAGCAGCAACTCGGTGGTGCCGAGTACTCCGGCACTGAGATATAGCTGGTCACAAGCGAGTTCGGCGCGCGCCAGCTCTTTGCCGAATCGGTCGATCTCGCGCGTCGACAGGACGTACTGGCCGGAGCGCTCGCGCCGGATCGCGGTCACCTTGGTAAGTGGCTTCAGGGAGACCCGGCCGGTGGCCAGCGCAGCGGCGAGATAGGTCTGATCGATGCTGCCGAACCTGCCGTAGTTGTTGCCGTACTGCTGCTCGAAGTCCAGGGCCGAGCGTGGAACCACGCCAGCCTCTTCCCTTTTCATGTAATCGAACGAGTAAGCGCTGCCGTTGTAGTCGACGCGGTAGCCGGCTGCCTCCGCGTACCGGCGCCCCACTCGCGCGTATTGGAACCATGGTGTGCGCTCGAACCAGTCCATGTCGCGATAGCTGATCCGCAGCGTCGCCTTCGCGCGTTCGATGTACGTGCCCAGAAAAACGTTCGGGTCGATGTCCGGGAAGGCCGCTCGGAGCTGGGCCGGGGTCGGGATGGCGGCGATCGCCGCGTTGACCATCGACCCGCCGCCCACGGCCGTTCCGCGGAACACCGTATGAGCGCCGTGGACAACCTTTTCGCAGATCCCGGCCTGGACCGGCTGCGGCGACGGAGTGTGCCTGGCCACCTCCGCCATCGATACACCACGGAATGACGACACCAAGCTGGGCGGCACGGAGGTGAACCAGCCGGCGCGGTTGTCCGCGGGCAACATTCGCGAAAAGCGCTTGCCGTCCGTGTCGGCGGTGTCCCACCGACGTCCCATCTCCAGAATCAGGGTGTCGATGCCGGCTTGACCGAGCCGAAGCGCCGTAACCCCGCCGCCGTAGCCGCTGCCCACCACGATGGCCCGGTAGTGCGGCCGTTGGGCGCTTGCCTCCGCGGTTCGTCTGGCTTCGATGGCTCCGGCCCCGAAGGCGCCCGCAGCAGCTCCGGCGGCGACACCCAGAAAACGTCTGCGCGACAGCTGCATTCAGCGCCTCCACCACCGCAACCAGGGCCAAGGCCAAGGCGTAGCGCCTCACATGGCCTCAGGCCTAACTGTGATTCATATAACTACGCGATAACCATACCATTAGTATGTGATAACTGCTACTTTGAACAAGCATGACAGTGCCTACGCATTTATCTAGACCTCTAGAATGTAATTTGGCGCAAGTAGTATTACTCGACACTGGCGCCACCGAGCCGCGGCCTTCGGCCGTGACCTGGCGGCATCCCAAGCGATATCTGTGGCTGATCGCCGCGGCCATACCGGCGCTGGTCTACGGGTCGTGGCTCGCCGCATGGGCCACCGGCCTCGGCGTGTTCTGGTGGAGCAGCCCCATCCTGGCGTTCGGGGTCATGCCGATCCTCGATCACCTGGTACGCCGCCACACGAACGATCCGCCGGACAGCATCGTCGACTGGCTGGAGAGCGACCCCTTCTATCGCTGGGTCACCTACCTCTACGTGCCCAATCAGTACCTGTCACTGGTCTTCGCCTGCTGGCTGTGGGCCGGCGGCGGCTGGCTGACGATGTCAGTGGTCGACAAGCTCGGACTGATGGTGACGGTTGGGCTGATGGGTGGGCTGGCCATCAACGCGGCACACGAGCTGGGACACACGCGCGAACGACACGAGAAACGCTTGAGCAAGATAGCGCTGGCGCAGACCTGCTACGGGCATTTTTTCGTCGAGCACAATCGTGGACACCATGTCCGGGTGGCTACCGCTGAGGACCCCGCGAGCGCAAGGTTCGGCGAAACGCTGTACGCATTTCTACCCCGGTCGGTCATCGGCGGCCTGCGCTCGGCCTGGCGGCTGGAGGCCGCCCGGTTAGCGGGCCTCGGAAAATCCCGCTGGTCCATGCGCAACGACGTGCTCAATGCCTGGCTTATGACCTTTGGGCTGTTTACCGTACTCGCGGTATGGTTTCGCCCCGTCGTGCTCCCCTGGCTTGCCGGGCAGGCGATCATGGGATTTTGCCTGTTGGAGACCGTCAACTACCTCGAGCACTACGGCCTGCGACGGCAGAAGCTGCCCAGCGGACGCTACGAAAGAGTGCGCGCCGAGCACAGCTGGAACAGCAGCACCGTGATCGCCAACATTCTGCTCTTCCACCTGCAGCGGCATTCCGATCACCACGCCAATCCACTGCGCAACTACCAGGTGCTGCGTCATGTCGGTGAGGCGCCGCAGCTTCCCAGCGGGTACAGCGCCATGCTGCTGCTGGCGCTGTTCCCACCCCTGTGGCGCCGGGTGATGGATCCGCGCGTGCTCGACTTCTACGGCGGCGACATCAGCCTGGTCGCGCTGAAACCGGGGGCACAGCCAGGTTAGGCTGATGGCGATTCCATACCTGGCAAGGAGACCTCGGTGGCGAAAGAGTTTTCGCGTATCGACGAGGCGCTCCGCGAGTTCATGCAAAGCCAGGCCATGTTCTTCGTCGCCACCGCCCCGTCGCAGGGCGGGCGAGTCAACTTGTCGCCCAAGGGTTATCGCGACACCTTTGCGGTGCTCGACGACCACACGGTGGCGTACCTCGACCTGTTCGGCAGCGGCATAGAGACGATCGCGCATCTGCGTGACAACGGCCGGATCACCATCATGTTCTGTTCGTTCACCCGCAACTCACGCATTTTGCGGCTGTTCGGCACCGGACGGGTAGTCCGGCCGGATGACGACGAATTCGACTCGCTGCGAACGTATTTCAAGAACATGCATACGGGCCTGCGGGCCGCCGTCGTCGTCGATGTGGACCGGATTGCCGACGCCTGCGGTTACGCGGTACCTTACTACGAGCTCGTCGACGAGCGACCGGTGCTCGACGCGCACCACGCGAGGGCGACCGAAGAAGCCTATGTTCGGCTGCGCCACCGCAACCAGCACAGCATCGACGGCCTGCCGGCGCTGGACCCCGACCACCCGCTGCCGCCCCGCTGAGGCGCCCGGCGTGCGGCTGGCCGCACACTCGAGTCGGAAAAGATCTAGATGGCGCGCTTGAGGTCGTCGACCTTGTTGAGCTGCTCCCAGGGCAGTTCGATGTCGGTGCGGCCGAAATGCCCATAGGCGGCGGTCTGCGCGTAGATCGGCCGTAACAGGTCCAGGTCGCGGATGATCGCCCCCGGGCGCAGATCGAAGACCTCGGGGATCACCTTCTCGATCTTGATCGGGTCGACCGCCTCGGTGCCGAACGTCTCGACGAACAGGCCGACGGGGGCGGCCTTGCCGATGGCGTAGGCCACCTGCACCTCGACCCGCTCGGCCAGCCCCGCCGCGACGATGTTCTTGGCCACCCAGCGCATCGCGTACGCCGCTGACCGGTCCACCTTGGACGGATCCTTGCCGGAGAAGGCGCCGCCGCCGTGACGGGCCCAGCCGCCGTAGGTGTCGACGATGATCTTGCGGCCGGTGAGTCCCGCGTCGCCCATCGGCCCGCCGAGCACGAATTTGCCGGTCGGGTTCACCAGTATCCGTACCGACGACGCGTCCAGCGTGTCGTGAGACAGATCGTCGAGCACGGTGTTGAGCACCTTCTCCCGGATGTCAGGAGTCAGCGTGCCTTCCAGATCGACGTCGGCGGCATGCTGGGTCGAGACCACGACGGTGTCCAACCGCACCGGGACGTTGTCTTCGTAGGCGATGGTCACCTGCGTCTTGCCGTCCGGACGCAGGTACGGCAACACGCCGTTCTTGCGGACCTCGGTCAACCGCCGCGACAGCCGGTGCGCCAGCGCGATGGGAAGCGGCATCAACTCCGGCGTGTCGTTGATCGCGTAGCCGAACATCAGCCCCTGGTCGCCGGCGCCCTGCGTGTCCAGCGGGTCCGCCGCGCCCTCGACGCGCGCCTCGTGGGCGGTGTCCACACCCTGGGCAATGTCGGGCGACTGAGCGCCGATGCCGATGTTGACCCCGCAGGATGCTCCGTCGAAGCCCTTGTCTGACGAGTCGTAGCCGATCTCGAGAATGCGCTCGCGGACCGTGTTGGTGATGTCGGCGAACGCCCGCTTGGCCGTCGTCGTCACCTCGCCGACCACGTGCACCTGCCCGGTGGTCACCAGCGTCTCGACCGCCACCCGTGAGCGGGGGTCCTCCGCCAAAAGCGCGTCGAGGACGGAGTCGCTGATCGCGTCACAGATCTTGTCGGGATGGCCCTCGGTCACCGACTCACTGGTAAACAGCCGACCCTTCTCGCTCACCCTGTCATCCTTCCGTCTTTCGTAAACTTAGTTAGGCAAATTATCTTAATGGCCGCTGCTTGAACCGGCCAAGCCGGGCGTCCCGCCAGGCCGCTATCTGTTTTCGCCTTGCAGGAACGCGACGATTGCGTCAACGATACGGCTGGCCATCAGCGTCTTGGAACCGTGCTCAAGCGCCGACTCGGTACCGTCGGAGGCCAGCAGCCAACCGTCGTTGCTGTCCACCTCGAAGGCCCTGCCGTCGCCGACGGCGTTGACCACCAACAGGTCGCAGCCCTTGCGACGCAGCTTTTCCCGGGCATGGAACAACACGTCGCCGTTGGCGTCCCCGGTCTCGGCGGCAAAACCCACGATGGCCCGCATATTGGGCAGCTCGCCATGGGCACGTGCGCGTACCGCGCCGGCCAGCACGTCGTCGTTGCGCACCAGTTCGATCGTGGGCGCTTCGTCCTGACCGTCTGGGCCTTTCTTGATCTTCGCGGTCGCCACCCGCGAAGGCCGGAAGTCGGCAACCGCGGCGGCCATCACCAGGACGTCGGCTTCGGGAGCGTGCTTGGACACCGCGTCGCCGAGCTGTTCTGCCGAGCTGACGTGCACCACGTGGACACCGGCGGGGTCGATGAGCCCGGCCGTGTGACCGGCGATCAGGGTTACCTCGGCACCGCGCTGGGCGGCGACCCGCGCGACGGCATAACCCTGCTTGCCGGAGCTGCGGTTTCCGATGAAGCGCACCGGATCAATGGGTTCGCGGGTGCCGCCGGCGGTCACCAGGAGCCGACGGCCGGCGAGGTCGTAGGGCAGCGCATCGTGGCGCTCGAGTAGCAGGTGAGCCAGCGTGGTGATCTCCTCGGCCTCGGGCAGCCGGCCCATGCCGCTGTCGGTCCCGGTGAGCCGTCCCGACGCGGGTTCCAGCACCACCGCACCCCGGCGGCGCAGGGTGGCCACATTGTCGACGGTGGCCGGATGCAACCACATCTCGGTGTGCATGGCCGGCGCGAACAGCACCGGACATCGGGCCGTGAGCAGCGTCGCAGTCAGCAGATCGTCGGCCCGGCCGGCGACCGCCCGGGCCAGCAGGTCCGCGGTGGCCGGCGCCACCACCACCAGGTCGGCCTGCTTGCCGAGCTGAACATGCGGCACTTCCGGAACGTCGTCGAAAACGCCCGTGTGCACGGGCTGGCCGGACAGGGCCTCAAAGGTCGCGGCCCCGACGAAGCGCAACGCCGACTCGGTGGGGATGACCCGAACGTGATGACCGGCTTCGGCGAGCTGGCGGACGACCGTGCACGCCTTGTATGCGGCGATGCCTCCGGTGACGCCGACGATTACCCGTTTCGCAGTCCGATTACGGTCGTACACAGCGCGCCTGGCCCGGCCCTGTTACTCGCCCTCGGTGTGCTCGAGCAGGTCTGCGTGGATCTCGCGCAGGGCGATGGACAGCGGCTTTTCCTGCAGTCCGGGCTCGACCAACGGGCCAACGTATTCGAGGATGCCCTCACCAAGCTGGTTGTAGTAGTCGTTGATCTGCCGGGCTCGCTTGGCCGCATAGATCACCAATGCGTACTTGCTGGAAACCCGGTCCAGCAACTCGTCGATGGGCGGGTTGGTGATGCCCAGGGGGGTGTCGTAGGCGCCCTGCCCACCCGCCGACGGATCGAACTGATCCACGGCAGGGACGGCGGCCAGCGACGTGTCGGACTGAGGATTACTCACGTAGTCAATCTCCTGGGACGGCTTTGGGGGCGGCAAAGGGGTTTCGGGCGGTTAAGAACCTGGGTTCTTAAGCGGTGCTCACCAGCAACGATACCAATTCGGCGCACGCCGACTCCAATCGACTGTTCACCACCACCACGTCGAAGTCGTTCTGAGCTGCCAGTTCGGTGCGCGCGGTGTCGAGGCGGCGCCGGATCACCTCCGGAGTTTCGGTACCGCGCCCGACCAGTCTGGACTCCAGATCCTCCCAGCTGGGCGGCGCCAAGAACACCGCGACGGCTTCCGGCAGCGCTTGCTTGATCGCCCTGGCTCCGGCCAGGTCGACCTCGATGAGCACCGGCACGCCGGCTGCGGTCGCGTCGCGCACCGGCTGGGCCAGCGTGCCGGACCGGTGCAGCCCGCCGTGGATCTCGGCCCACTCCAACAGCGCGCCCTCGTCGATGAGCTGCTGGAAGCGGGCGGGACTGACGAAGTGGTAGTCGACACCGTCGATCTCGCCCGGCCGCGGCGCCCGCGTGGTGGCCGACACGCTGAAATGCAGGTTTGGAACCCGCTCCCGCAGACACTTGACCACGCTCGACTTGCCGACCGCGGAGGGACCGGACAGCACGACCACGGGGCCGGATGGTGGCGACCCGTCCCCCAGCTTCGCGGGGGCGCCCCCACGCCCGGCTCCGCCGCGCTCGCGATCGCCACGGCCATATGGTGGCGACCCGCGTCGCCCGGCTCCGCCGTGCTCGCGATCGCCACGGCCGGATCCTCCGTCGGCGCTCATCGACGCTCCGGCCGGGTCGGATGACCGGCCTCCTCCTCAGGCCTAACGGCCTGCATCGTCGGCCGGCGAGCTCAGGCGGAGCCGAACTTTTCCAGCAAAGCCTTGCGTTGGCGGTCGCCCAGGCCACGCAGGCGGCGGGTCGGCGCGATTTCCAGCTCGGTCATGATTTCCTGCGCCTTGACCTTGCCGACCTTCGGCAACGCCTCGAGCAGCGCAGACACCTTCATTTTGCCCAAGACTTCGTCGCTCTCGGCATCCTTGAGCACCTGCGTGAGGTTGGTGCCGCCGCGCTTCAGCCGATCCTTGAGCTCTGCTCGCGCTCGGCGTGCGGCAGCAGCCTTCTCCAACGCGGCCGCGCGCTGCTCGTCGGTCAACTGGGGAAGAGCCACGATTCCTCCGTCTCTCATCGATATCAATCGATCGTTTCTTGTCTCAGCCGGGTACTCCAGCCAGCGGGAACGACCGTACTCACGCTTCCCGACGAAATCTAACCCGCCCCCCTGCTTGGCGGGCATAAACGCCCAGCGTGGGCGCGGCGCATGGCAACGGTCCGCGCGCCTTGACGGGGCTCGGCGCCGGACTCGGTACGCCATCAAGCACGCTATGCAGGCCACTCGCGAATGACTTGCATAACCCGTCTACCAGCAGCTTTAGCCTGCCGGCGAGACTGTTCGCGGCCTACTGGCCAGCCGTCGTTCTCGTCTGGACCATCGGCTTGCGACACAGTGGGGCGCCGCAGTGCAAAGAATCACCGATTGCCACCGCGTGTCGCGCGTGTCGCGCCGCCGGTTACGCGACCTCTGGCCGGTGCGCAGCGCTACCATCAAGCGGTGCCGAACCTGCGGATACGTCAGGCGGCCGAGTTGCTGGGGGTCAGCGACGACACCGTCCGGCGATGGATCAACAACGGCACTTTGGCGGTAAGTCTCGACTCGTCCGGCCGCAAGGTCATCGCCAGCGAGGAACTGGCTCAGTTCTCGCGTGACAACGCGCCGTCGCCGCCGCCGAACCCGCTGGGCGTCGGCAGCTCGGCCCGTAATCGTTTCGTCGGCCTGGTCACCAAAGTGGTAAGCGACACGGTGATGACCCAGGTCGAGATGCAGTGCGGGCCCTTCACGGTGGTGTCTTTGATGAGCACCGAGGCGGCCCGGGAGTTGAACCTGCAGCCGGGCAGCGTCGCCGTGGCCGTCGTCAAGGCCACCACGGTGATCGTCGAGACCGCGGCGGCCACCGAAACCGAGGCGCTGAGCCCTGAGTGACGCCCTGGGCGGGCGTTCCGGCTGGTCGGAGTGAAGTCCCGGCTTCCCGTGTGAATCCAGGGCGTTGGGTGTGAATCCAGGGTGTTGGGTGTGAATCCAGGGCGTTCCGAGTGGATCTAGGGCGGGATCTGGGCGATTTTCCCGCCGTGGTTTCACGCGCAACGCCAACGTTTCATGCGCAACGCCAACATTTCACGCGCAGGCAGGCGCACGGCACCAGTAGGGCGCCAACGCCGTCGGGACCGACAAGCCTAGGACTTCATCAGATACGCGACGGCGTCCAGCATCCGTTCGCCTGCGGCCCGTAGCTCCGCCACGGCCGGCCCGGCCCGCAAGACCTCGCGGGCCACAGCAGGCAGCAACTGGTCCGGCGCCGCCCCGCCCAGACCGCCCAGCGCCTCGGGCCGTCCGCCCTGGGCCCCCACGCCTGGCACCAGCACCGGTCCGCCCAGGGCGCTCAGATCCGGCGCCTGCAGGACTGTCGCGCCGACGACGACGCCGACGGATCCGGGCTCGTGCTGCGTCGCCTTGTTGGCCTCGCGATTGAAATTGGCTACGTGGTCGACGATCAGCTGGGCCACCGTGCGGCCGTCGGCGTCGGCGCGCTGCACGGTCGCGCCCTCCGGGTTGGAGGTCGCCGCCAAGACGAACACCCCACGGTCATGCGCCGCCGCGACTTGCAGAAGGGGCCGCAGGGAGCCGAACCCGAGATAGGGCGAGGCGGTGACGGCGTCGGCGGCCAGCGGCGAATCGCCCGCCCACGCCGTGGCGTACGCGGCCATGGTCGTCCCGATATCGCCGCGCTTGGCGTCGGCCACCACCAGCACCCCGGCCTCGCGCAGCGCGGCGATCGTGCGCTCCAGCACCGCATACCCCGCAGCGCCGTAAGCCTCGAAGAACGCCACCTGTGGTTTGGCGACCGCGAAACCGGCGTACGCCGCTACGCAGGTATCGCAGAAAGCGGCCAGGCCGTCGGCGGTGGCCGGCAGGTCCCAGGCTCGCAACAGCTCGGGGTGGGGGTCGATGCCCAAGCACAGCGGCCCTCGACTCGCCTTGGCCTCGGCCAGGCGGGCACCGAAACCGGTCACTTGCCGTTGCCTCCGAGGCTGATGCTGCGATGCAGTTCTTGCAGCGACCGCACGTCGATGTCGCCGCGGATGCCGGCCTCGATCCCCTGCACGGCCGCCGAAGCGCCCTGCACCGTCGTCACGCAGGGGATGTTGACGGCCACGGCGGCCGACCGGATCTCGTAGCCGTCGATGCGCGGACCGGAGTTGCCATACGGCGTGTTGATCACCATGTCGACCTCACCGGCCCGGATGGCGTCGACGGCCGATGCCGCGGGCCGGCCCGGTTGCGGTTCCTCGAAGTGCTTGCGCACTTCGTCGCAGGGAATCCCG
The DNA here is from genome assembly GCF_059812225.1 of Mycobacterium sp. NGS66. Lineage (NCBI taxonomy): Bacteria > Bacillati > Actinomycetota > Actinomycetes > Mycobacteriales > Mycobacteriaceae > Mycobacterium > Mycobacterium sp. NGS66. The sequence continues at coordinate 170,749 of NZ_JCALCG010000008.1, forward strand.
TTGCGCCGCAACATCTCCGCGGTGCCTTCGGTGGCGAGGACACGAAAACCCAAGTCGGCCAAGCGTTTGACCGGAAACACCAGCGAGCGTTTGTCCCGGTTGGCGACGGACACGAACACGGTGCCGCGAGCGGGCAGCGATCCGTAGGCCGCCGTCTGGCTCTTGGCGAAGGCGCTACCGAAATCACGGTCGATGCCCATGACTTCGCCGGTCGATTTCATCTCCGGGCCGAGCAGGGAGTCGATGGCGGCTCCGTCGATGCGGCGGAACCGGTGGAACGGCAACACCGCCTCTTTGACGGCGATCGGCGCGTCCTGGGCGGCATTCGCCCCATCCCCGGAACGCGCCAGCAGCCCCTCGCCGCGAAGCGCAGATATGGTGGCGCCCAACATGACCCGGGCACAGGCCTTGGCGAGCGGGATGGCGGTGGCCTTCGAAACGAAGGGCACCGTGCGGCTGGCCCGCGGGTTGGCTTCCAGCACGTAGAGCACGTCGTCCTTGAGCGCGTACTGCACATTGATCAGCCCGACCACGCCGATGCCGTGTGCGATGGCTTCGGTGGCACGTCGTACTTTGTCGATGTCGCTGCGGCCCAACGTCACCGGCGGCAGCGCACATGCCGAGTCGCCGGAGTGGATGCCGGCCTCCTCGATGTGCTCCATGATGCCGCCGATGTAGACCTCGGTGCCGTCGCAGAGGGCGTCGACGTCGATCTCCACCGCGTCCTCGAGGAAGCGGTCGACAAGGACGGGATGCTCGGGGGAAAGCTCGGTGGCCCGGGTGATGTAGCCCTTGAGCGTCTCCTCGTCGTAGACGATCTCCATGCCGCGACCGCCCAGCACATACGACGGCCGCACCAAAACCGGGTAGCCGATGTCGGCGGCGATTTGGCGGGCCTGCGCGAAAGTTGTTGCCGTGCCGTATTTCGGCGCGGGCAAGCCGGCGGCGTTGAGCACGTCGCCGAATGCGCCGCGATCCTCGGCCAGGTCGATCGCTTCGGGCGGCGTGCCGACGATGGGAACCCCGGCGTCGGCGAGCCGCTGCGCCAGCCCGAGCGGGGTCTGTCCGCCGAGCTGGACGATCACCCCGACGACGCCAGGGCCGCCGGCGCCGGATTGCGATTCAGCGCGGTACACCTCGAGGACGTCCTCGAAGGTCAGCGGCTCGAAATACAGCCGGTCGGCGGTGTCGTAGTCGGTGGACACCGTCTCGGGGTTGCAGTTGACCATCACCGTCTCAAAACCGGCCTGCGACAACGTAGTTGCCGCGTGCACACAGCTGTAGTCGAATTCGATGCCCTGGCCGATCCGGTTCGGCCCCGAACCCAAAATCAGCACCTTGGGCTTCTCGGTCTGCGGGGCCACCTCGGTTTCGGCGGCCGGATCGAGCTCATAGCTGCTGTAGTGATACGGGGTTTTGGCTTCGAACTCCGCCGCGCAGGTGTCCACGGTCTTGTACACCGGGTGGATGCCCAGCCGCTCGCGCAACGACCGCACGCCGTCTTCCCCGGCCAATTCCGGCCGCAGTGCGGCGATCTGACGATCCGATAGCCCGCTGTACTTGGCCCGTCGGAGCATGTCCCCATCGAGGACGGGTGCCTCGACCAGCTCGGCACGCAACACCACCAGCTCGCCGATCTGTGCGACGAACCACGGGTCGACACCGGTGACCTCGGCGACCTGCTCGATCGAGGCGCCCAGCCGCAGCGCCAGTTCGATGTCATAGAGCCGGCCTTCGGTCGGGGTCTGCAACCGGGTCAGCACCTCGTCCAGGTCGCCGGCGGGGTCCGGCTTGGTCCAGAATCCGGTACGCGGCGTTTCCAGCGACCGCATCACCTTGCCGAGAGCTTCGATGAAGTTGCGGCCCAACGACATTGCCTCGCCGACGGACTTCATCGTTGTGGTCAGGGTGGGATCGGCGCCGGGGAATTTCTCGAAAGCGAACCGCGGCGCCTTGACCACGACGTAGTCCAGCGTGGGCTCGAAGCAGGCCGGGGTTTCCTTGGTGATGTCGTTGACGATCTCGTCGAGGGTGTAGCCGATGGCCAGTTTGGCCGCGATTTTGGCGATCGGGAAGCCGGTGGCCTTGGACGCCAGCGCGCTGGACCGCGAGACCCGCGGGTTCATCTCGACCACGATCAGCCGCCCGTCGCGGGGGTTGACCGCGAACTGGATGTTGCAGCCGCCGGTATCCACGCCGACCTCACGCAGGATCGCGATACCGAGGTCACGCATCCGCTGGTACTCGCGGTCGGTCAGGGTCATGGCCGGTGCGACGGTGACCGAGTCGCCGGTGTGCACGCCCATCGGGTCGACGTTCTCGATCGAGCACACCACCACCACGTTGTCGTGGCCGTCGCGCATCAACTCGAGTTCGAATTCCTTCCAGCCGTAGATGGATTCCTCGATCAGCACGTTGGCGCTGGGCGAGGCTGCGAGGCCGGCGCCGGCCATCCGGTCGACCTCCTCGAGGGAGCGCGCCATGCCGGAGCCCAGGCCGCCCATGGTGAAGCTGGGCCGCACCACCACCGGCAGGCCCACTTCTTCGACCGTCTCGCGGACTTCGTCCATGGTGAAACACACTCGGCTGCGCGCGGATTCACCGCCGACCTTGGCGACGATGTCCTTGAACCGCTGGCGGTCTTCACCCCGCTGGATGGCGTCGAAGTCGGCTCCGATGAGCTCAACTCCGTAGCGGTCCAGCACCCCGTTCTCGTACAGCGCCACCGCCGTGTTGAGCGCCGTCTGTCCGCCCAGCGTGGCGAGCAGCGCGTCAATCTTGTTGCCGCGCTGGGCCTGTTGGGCGATCACCCGCTCGACGAAGGTCGGGGTGATGGGTTCGACGTAGGTGAAGTCGGCGTACTCGGGGTCGGTCATGATGGTGGCCGGGTTGGAGTTGACCAGGCTGACGGTGAGCCCCTCGGCGCGCAACACCCGGCATGCCTGGGTGCCGGAATAGTCGAACTCACAGGCCTGTCCGATGACGATCGGACCCGACCCGATCACCAGGACGTGGTTGAGGTCGCTCCGCCGCGGCACTAGCGGCCCCCTTTCCCGTCGCGGGCGTGCGCAGATGTGCAGGAAATACGGCGTGTCGGTGTACAACCACGCACGCTCGCGGGCAAGAAAGCGGTCATCGATGGCCTGCCATCAGGTCGACGAATTGGTCGAACAAATACTCCGCGTCGTGCGGGCCGGCCGCGGCCTCGGGATGGTATTGCACCGAAAACGCCCGTCCGTCAAGAAGTTTGACACCTTCCACCACGCCGTCGTTGGCGCAGGTGTGGCTGACCACTGCCGGGCCGAACGGGGTGTCGAAGGACTGGCCCACCTCCCCTTCGAGCGCGAACCCGTGGTTCTGCGCGGTCACCGCGACGCGCCGGGTGGCGTGGTCGATGACCGGGATGTTGATGCCGCGATGGCCGAACACCATCTTGTAGGTGGACAGCCCCAGCGCCCGGCCCAGGATCTGGTTGCCGAAACAGATGCCGAACAACGGGATTCCGGCGCCCAGCACTTCGCGGGTGAGCTCGACGACGTGGTCGGCGGTGGCCGGGTCGCCGGGGCCGTTCGACAGGAAGACGCCGTCGGGCTTGAGTTCGGCGATCTGTTCGAAGCTGGCCGACGCCGGCACCACATGGCTGCGGATGCCTCGCCGGGCGAAGTTGCGCGGTGTGTTGGTCTTGATGCCCAGGTCCAGCGCGGCGACGGTAAACCGTTGCTGTCCTTCGGGTTCGACGACATAGGTCTGCGGAGTGCTGACCTCGCCGGCGAGGTCGGCACCCAGCATGGGTTCTTGGGCGCGCACCCGCTCGATCAGCTCACTGGTGTCGGCGTGCGCGGTGCCGGAGAATATTCCGGCTTTCATCGAGCCGCGGCTGCGCAGATGGCGCACCACAGCGCGGGTGTCGATACCGGCGATACCGACGATGTGCTGACGGACGAGCTCGTCCTCCAGGCTTCCGCTGGCCCGCCAGTTGGAGGGGCGCGGTGACGGGTCGCGCACCGCGTAGCCGGCGACCCAGATCTTGTCGCCGCGGCTCTCGGCGTCCTCACCGTTCCAGCCGGTGTTGCCGATCTGTGGCGCGGTGGCCACGACGATCTGACGGTGATAGCTGGGGTCGGTCAGGGTCTCCTGATAGCCGGACATGCCGGTGCTGAAGACGGCTTCGCCCAGCGCTTGGCCGATGTCGCCGAACGGCCGCCCGGTGAAGACACGGCCGTCCTCGAGTACCAGTACTGCACCACTCACAAGCGCCGCTCCTCTTCATCACTTCGTTCTGCATCGTCGCCGCCGCGACTCACAAGCGCCGCTCCTCCTGTCGGCCGTCGATCCACGCGGCGTACTCGTCGCGGGTTCGCGCGCGAAAGCCAGTGTCCATTTCCACTCCCGACGGCAGCCGCCAGCGAATCGCCAGTATCCCGGCGCGGGTACCGACCTTGCCGGCGATGCCGCGTTCGGTGCGAATCGCCGAAATCGACTCGCGGGGAATCCAAATCGGGCGCGCGCGGATGCGTTCGATCAGGATGCCCTCGGGGTGGCGGCTCATCACCGCCTTGGTCCGATACCCCAGATCGCCGACCGCGACTCGGTCATTCCAGTGGGGCGCCAGCGTGCAGCCGCAGTAGTGGCCGCGCGTGATGATCGTCGCCGAGCTGACGTGGTCGGGCAGCTCTGGCAGTGCTCCGATCAACTCCGCCTGGCGTTGTGCGCGATTGCGCCATCCACGCATCATCAGCTGAATCACGAAGGCGATCGCCACCACCAGCACCGCAGCGAAGATCAGCGACCCGACCAAGGTGCCGGAGTTCATGCGGGGCACTTCCCATCGCGTGCCGTGACCTTCCCTCGCAGCAGGGTCGCGGTGACGGTCGCGGGCAATGTCATCGACTCATACGGCGTGTTGGCCGACCGGCTGGCCAGTTCCGCCCCGGTGATCGTCCAGATGGCATCGGGGTCGACGACGGTGAGGTTGGCCGGCTCCCCCACCTCTAGGGGTCGGCCTTGATCCGGCAACCCGACGATGCGAGCGGGATTCTCACTCATCACCCGCGCGACGTCGCGCCACGTCAGCAGGCCGGGCTGCACCATCGTCTGCACCACCACCGACAGCGCGGTCTGCAACCCCAGCATGCCGGGACGCGCGGCGGAGAACTCGACGCATTTCTCATGCTCGGCGTGCGGGGCGTGGTCGGTGGCCACGCAGTCGATTGTCCCGTCGGCCAGCGCCTGCCGCAGCGCTGCTGCGTCGGCCGCCTCGCGCAGCGGCGGGTTGACGCGATTCACGCCGTCGTAGCTGGCGAGCCTGCCGTCGTCGAGCAGCAGGTGGTGCGGCGTCACCTCGGCGGTGATCGAAATGCCTTGCTGCTTAGCCCATTTCAGGATCTCGACGGTGCCCGCGGTGGAGGCATGGCAGATGTGCACCCGGGCACCGGCGTCGCGAGCCAGCAGCGCGTCGCGCGCGACGATCGCTTCTTCCGCGGCACGCGGCCATCCGGAGAGCCCCAGCCTGGCGGCGGTCGGCCCCTCGTGCGCGACGGCGCCGACCGTCAACCTGGGCTCCTCGGCATGCTGGGCGATCAGCACCCCGAGGCCCGTTGCGTATTCCAGGGCACGACGCATCACCAGCGGGTCGTGCACGCAGTTGCCGTCGTCGGAGAACATCCGCACCTGGGCGGCGCCGGCGGCCATCATCCCCATCTCGGTGAGCACCGTGCCGGCAAGCCCGACGGTGACCGCCCCGACGGGGTGCACGTCGACCAGGCCCACCTGCTGGCCGCGGTGCCAGACATGGTCGGTGACCACCGGGCTGTCTGCGACGGGGTGGGTGTTGGCCATCGCGAACACCGCGGTGTAGCCGCCGAGAGCCGCTGCGGCCGAACCGGTTTCGATGTCTTCGGCGTATTCGCGGCCGGGCTCGCGCAGGTGGGTGTGCAGGTCGACGAATCCGGGCAGGAGTACCTGATCCGTGGCGTCGATGACGTCTAGATCTTCCTCAAGGGATCCGGACTTCGGCAGTCCCGCGCCGATGTCTGCGATCTGGCCTTCGTAGCCGGGAGCGCCGATGAGCACGTCGACCCGCTCGCCTTCGCCGTACAACCGGACACCGCGTAGCAGGACAGTCATGCGGCACCCTCCTTTGCGTCCGGTTCGGTCCCGACCAGCACGTGGAACAGCACCGCCATCCGTATGTGCACGCCGTTGGAAACCTGTTGCAGCACAGCTGATTGCGACGAATCAGCCACCGAGGATGAGATCTCCATGCCGCGCACCATCGGCCCCGGGTGCAGCACCACGGCATGATCGGCCAGCATCGCTTGGCGCTGGGCGGAAAGCCCGTACCGCACCGAATACTCGCGCACCGACGGGAAGAAGCCGCCGTTCATCCGCTCGGCCTGCACCCGCAGCATCAGTACCGCGTCGGCCGCCGGCAGCTCCGCGTCGAAGTCGAAGGAAACGGTCACCGGCCAGCCGTCCACCCCGACCGGCAGCAAGGTCGGCGGAGCCACCAGCACCACCTCCGCGCCCAGTGTGTGCAGCAGCATGACGTTGGAGCGGGCGACCCGGCTGTGCAGAATGTCCCCGACGATCACGACTCGCCGTCCTTCGATGCCGCCGAGCCGCTGCCGGATGGTCAACGCGTCCAGCAGCGCCTGGGTCGGATGCTCGTGGGTGCCGTCACCGGCGTTGATCACCGACGGGCCGGAGCCGTCGGAAGTCGTTGCCGCCGAAGTCCATTCGGCCAGCAGATGCGCCGCACCGGATGCCGGATGCCGGATGATCAACGCGTCCGCTCCGGCCGCGCGCAGGGTCAGCGCGGTATCACGCAGCGACTCGCCCTTGCCCACCGACGACCCGGCCGCGCTGACGTTGATCACGTCGGCGCTCATCCACTTGCCGGCCACCTCGAACGACACCCGGGTGCGCGTCGAGTTCTCGTAGAACATCGTCACCACCGTCCGCCCCCGCAGCGTCGGCAGCTTCTTGATCTCGCGGCCGACCAGCGCCTGCGCGAAACGGTCGGCGTCGTCGAGGATCGCCGTGGCGTCGTCGCGGCTCAGGTCGGAGGCGGCCAGCAGGTGGCGGCTCATCGGGCCCTCATAAGGAGGGGTCCCGGGAGATCACCACGCCGTCCCGGCCATCGTGTTCGCTGAGCAGCACGTGCACGCTCTCGCTGCGCGACGTCGGCACGTTCTTGCCCACATAGTCGGCGCGCACCGGCAATTCGCGATGGCCGCGGTCCACCAGCACGGCCAATTGCACGATTCGCGGGCGCCCGACATCGCGCAACGCGTCCAGGGCCGAACGCACCGAGCGTCCGGAATACAGCACGTCGTCGACGAAGATCACCAGCGCGTCGTCGACACCACCGGCCGGGATCGACGTGGCCTCCAGCGGCCGCGGCGGCTTGGTCATCAGATCGTCGCGGTACAGGGTGATATCCAGCGCGCCATGGCCGACGTCGACGCCGCTGAATTCGCGGATGAGGGTCGCCAGGCGCCTGGCCAGGATGACGCCGCGGGTCGGGATGCCCAGCAGCACCACGCGTGGCGCGTTGGGACCGTCGAGCGCGGTCTTTTCGATGATCTGATGGGCGATACGGGCGATCGTTCGACCGACGTCGGCCGGGGACATCAATTCCCGGTCGGTGGCAGCACCCATACGAGACATGGTTGTTCGGGGGACCTCCTTCTCCGCCTCTCCGGACGGATCGTTAAAGGATGTCGACTGCCGGGCAGCCTAGCATCGCGAGCACCGCCGGCGAAAATGACAGGCGCGAGTTGCGCTTCAAAATCAACTCGTTTGCCGGTTGTCGATTTCGTCGCCCACTGCCGCGGCGAGAGCGCGGCCGAAGGCTAGCCGGTCTCGGGCGCGCTTTTGTGGCCCAACAATAATCCGCGGCGCGTCAACCGCCGGCGAACGTGCGCTCGAGCAGCGCCCCGATTGCCGGTGTCAGTTCACGGCAGTATTCGGACGTCAGGTGACTCGCGTCAAAGTAGACCAGGGTGTTGCCCACGATGACCGGGCAGCGGTCGGCGGTACAGAACAGCTCGGTCAGGTCGGCGTATTGTCCGCCGCCGGCTTTCGTGGCGGCGGACTCGGCTGCGATGCCGCGGTCGTTCACCGCCGCCGATCTGGCCGGCGAGCAGGCTGTCACGTCATCGAGGTGCCCGGACAGACAGATCGGCACCACTGAGCGCGGAGGCGGGGCCGGCCCGAGCACCAGCACCTGCGCACCGGTGCTGCGCAGCTGCTCCACCAGGCGGGTCAGGCTGTCGGTCCACGCCGAGTCATATGGCGTCATACCCGACAGCCAAGTCTGGCCGGACGCATACCCTCGCGACATGGTCACCACGACCAGCCGCGGGTGCTCGGCGCGTAACCGGGCGATGACCCGACCTCTCCACTGCTCGCAGTCGGTGGACAGCAGGCGACGGAATGGATTCGTTGCCGAGAGGTTAAGCAACGGGCAGTCCAATTTGGCCAGGGTTTCCAGTCGCCACCGCTGCTGCTCCGCGACCTGCTGGAACGCCGGACGCCACATCGCGGCATGTGAGTCGCCAACCAGGGCCACCGTCGTCGTCGAGGCGGTATCGCCCGTCGCGCACTCGGGCTGTCCACTTTGGAAATGCTGGCGCAGGCAGCCATTGACGAGGAGGCCGTTCAATTCTGCCGCCGCGTCGGCGAGCGGCGGCTGGAGGTTCGACGGTACGGCTTTCAGGTCGACGGCTGCCGCGACCGCTGCCTGCACCTGATCGAACGCGTGGTGCACCGCCGCGTCGTACGCGTCTATGTCGTGGCCGGTGGGGGTAGGCGCCGGGGTGACGGTCATCGCCGCAGTCGGCGCACCTCGGCCGACCGGGGCGGGGACCGATTGCAGCAGCGCCACGCACACGCAGACCGCTACCGCGGTGGCGACGCCGCCGAGCGCGAGACTGGCGCCGGGAGACCGGCGCACGGGTGCGGCGAATCGCAACGGATTTTCGATGAGATGCAGGGTGAGCACCGCCAACCCGCCGGAAACGAGGACCGCTGCCAGCCTGCCGGCCAGCCCGAGTGGGTGGCCCAGCAAGGGCGGGGCGAGCAGCAGGACCGGCCAGTGCCACAGATACCACGAGTACGACACCCGCCCGATCGCGCGCATCGGCGACAGTGTCAGGACACGGGCGCATCCCTGAGCAGGTGCGGCACAGCCGGCGCCGATCACCAGAGCGGTGCCGACCACGGGCAACAGCGCGGCGGTCCCCGGATAGAGCGTGGCCGTGCTCAACAGGGTGCAGGCCACCAGGATGAGGGCTAGGCCCGTCCATCCCGCGATCGCCGCGGGTAGTGGCGGTAATCGGCGCCATTGGCCGGCGGTGAGGGCCACCAGGCCGCCGGCCGCCAACTGCCACGCCCGCGTGGGCAGGGAAAAGAATGCCACATACGGCACCACCTCGGTGACCGCCACCGACAGCACGAACGACATTGCCGCGACCAGCGCCAAGACCACCAGATACGGGCGTTTCGACGAGAAGGCTTGGGCCTCATCGTCTTTGGGGGCCTTGCTACGCCGGCGCGCACGTCGGATGAGCCAGGCCGTACCGATGATCAAGGCCGGCCACACGAGGTAGAACTGCTCCTCTACGCCCAAAGACCAGTAGTGCTGGTACGGCGATCGCGGCATGAATGCGCCGAAGTAGTCGACGCCTTCGAGAATGAAGAGGTAATTGCCGACATATAACGCGCTGCAGATGCCGTCCACCAAGACGATGGGAACGTGCAACGGGGGTAATAGCAGAGCCGAGCCGATGGCGGTAACGACGCCTACCGCCGCCGACGCCGGCAGCAGCCGGCGCGCCCGCGCCCCATAGAAGCGGCGCAGCCGCACGGTACCGGTGGTGCTCACCTCACGCCAGAGCAGCCCGGTGATGAGGAAGCCCGAGATGACGAAGAACACGTCCACGCCGACATACCCGCCACCCACACCAGGCAGGTCCGCGTGAAACAGGACAACGGCCAACACCGCGACGGCGCGCAGGCCCTCGATATCCGGTCGAAATCCCTTCTTTTCCGCGGGCCCACCCTGCACACCTTCGACGGGGCCGAGCGGTGCGTGCCTAATGCCTGCCATGTCGATAAATCGACTTTCCAACAGGAGGGATTGTCACGCGTGGATTCTTACATATCGCACGACGTGTAATTTTGTGATTCGCCGCGGCAATTTAGGCAATTTACTAGAGAATTTGTCTTTAATTGACACCTGCCCGATAAGCGGCCGAAGTCGAGATGGCCTTCTGGTACGCCGCGGGTTCCCGCCGCTCATCCGGGATCGTGACCACTGCGACCGTCGTGCGCCCAAGCCAATAAGTCCGGGGCCGCAAGTTGGCCGACGCGGTGGTTGTAGCGCCGAAACACGTGTTCGGTGAAAAATTCCCGCCATTCGCCGCGGCCGCCCGCGCGGAAAAACCGCTCATTGCTGTGCCAGACGCCGTCGGCGGCATCTGGGGCCAACTCGGCCGCGCGATCCCGCATCGCTGTCAGCGTCGCATGCGTCGCCAGCTCCTCGGCCCGGTCCCGCCCGAGGTGATATCCCAGCGCCCGGCCCAGGCGGAGGAATTCGCCCACTAGGTCTCGCTGATAGTCGGCGTAGTGGAAGAGCGCCACGTTGGGCAACTGACGCCGGTCCCACAGCGAGCCGAAGTGGTGCAGGATGCTGGCCAGCGAGCCCATCCCCTGCACGGGCGGCTTAGGACCCATTCCCCTCGGCGGCGGCCCAAGTCCATCGGGCGGCGCGAACCCCATGCCCTTGGGGGGCGGGTTTCCGATCGCTTCGGGGGGCATGATCGGACCTTCCATCCAGTCCCGGAAAGCCTGCGCGGGGCCTGGGGCTTCGGCGCCCGGCGGAGGCGGTGGGGCGCCCGGTGAGCCACGTTGGAGCCGACGCAGCCGCTCGACGTTCATGTTGTCCCACTGGCGCAGCTCCGACATCGCGGCGTCGCGCGGATCGCGGCCGACGCCGAGGTAGGTGACGCGGTCGTCGAGCACCAATCCGTCCAGCGGCGTGTGGGTCTTGAGGAACCGTCGGTGCCGCTGGGCGTCCAGCGCGGCGACCACCTCTTCGATCGGCCGGATATTCAGATCGACCCACGGCGACACCGTCGACAGCGGCCCCGGCAAGTCCGGTCCGTCGAAGACGAGCAGCGACACCAGCCGTTGGGTCCAGGTCACGCCGCACTTCGACGGCGCGGAGATGACGATGTCGCCCTCGCGCAACTCCAGCGCGTCCCAACGCAGGTTGTCGCTCAACCACGAGCGGTACAGCACCCGGTCCGGCATCAGCGGCGGACGATGTCGAACAGCATTCCCTCGACGGTGACACCGGGCGCGAACGCCAACGCCACCCCGGTCGAGATCTCCTCGGCCGACTCTGCCTGTCGCACCATCGTTTCCAGCACGAAGATCAGTGACACACTCAGCATGTTGCCGAACCCGGCCAGCACATCCCAGCTGGCCGCCGCCCGCTCCGGCGGGATGGCCAGCGAGCGCACCGACTCCTCGATGATCCTGGGACCACCCGGATGAATCGCCCACAGGTCGATGTCAGACTTCCGTAATCCGTTGTCCGCCAACATTTCTGCCACCACCGGAGCAACACCGGCGTAGATGTAGTCGGGCAGGCTTTCGGACAGCTCGCAAGTGATGCCGTTGTGGTTGACTCCGAGCACGATGCCGTCGGCCGCGCCGTCGAGCAGCCGGCTGAAGCTGGCGCGGATCACCACCTTGCCCGGCTCGAGCTTCTCCTGCACCTGGCCGGCGCCGATCACCACCGCCGCGCACCCGTCGCCGAACAGGCTGTGCGTCACGACGTCGTTGACGTCGTCGCCGAAAACCGCGTTGACCGAAGATAATTCGACGCATACCACCAGGGCCTTCATATCCGGGTGGGCGCGGACGTAACTCGTGGCGATGCGAATCGCGTTCATCGCGGCAGCGCAGCCCATGAAGTTCACCACGACCCGCGAAACCGACCGGGACAGGCCGAGTTCCCGCAGGATCGCGACGTCGACTCCCGGAGCGATGAATCCGGTACTGGTCACCAACACCAGCAGTCCGACCTCGTCGACCGCATACGGCAAGCCCGCCAGCGCCCGCCCAGCCACCTCGGCAGCCAGCGGAACCGCGTGCCGGTAGAACAGGTCCATCCGGTCGCGAATCGTCGCGGGATTCCGGCGGAACGGCTCGAACTCGCCATCGAGCGGATCAACCGCCATCCGGCGGGTGGCGACCTTGGTCTTGGCGTAGACGCGCAGGATTCGCTCACGCTGTGTGCGGTCGGCGAACAGCCCGGCGACCCGCCCAGCCACCTCGGCCTGGTTCACCACCCGCCGCGGTGCGCCGGTCGCGATGCTTTCGATGACCGCGACGGCGGTGGGCGGGGCCGGTGGCAACTGGGCCAGGCTCTGGCTTTGCTGCTCAAAGCTTTCCGGTTGGCGGGCGCCGCCCGCGGAGATGGTCATACCGAACCGATTCCGACAAAGCCCGCAATGACGTAGTCCGCGCTGGCTTTCCAGGCTGCCGGCGAACAGTGCTCGCGCACAACGCCCCAATTGCGCTGCCGGGCCTGCCGTGACGGCGACAGCAGGTACGTCCGGCACAGCTTCGGGAGCCGATCGGTGACAAAGCTTTTCGCGGGAACCCACTCGATGCCGAATTTGGCCGCCTCTTCGGCCAGCACGTCCTCGGTGACAATGTTGGCGAACCCGCTGCGCTGAAACGGCAATACGTGATGCACCCGGTGCGAACTCAAGCCGGCCGACAAGAAGCAGTCGACGTAGCGATTCCCCACCACCTTGAGATCGTCGGCATGCTCGAGTTGATCTTGCCCCCAATCCTGCGCGCGGTTGACGACAGCCTCGTCGAACTCGTGGCTGGCGACCACCAGGAAGGTGCTGACCCACAGCGTCGCCACGAATTGCAAAGCCCAGGCCCAGAAGTCGCCGGCCGCAAGGAACACCACGAATTCGCCGACGAGCAGCAGGCGCACCCCGCAAGAGCCGAGGAAGTGCGGGAGCGCACGGCCCCAGCTTCCGTAGGAGTCCTGTACGCCGACTTGAGCGGTGACGCGCCACACGTCGGCGATCCGGATCGCCATGCCGGTCAGCAGGTGCCCGAACTTGTGGATGGTGTGCACCGGCATCCGATACAGCCGGGGCAGCCGCATCATCATCGTGAACACGTTCTTTTTGATGTCGACCCCGCTCTGGGTGTACGGGTGGTGCAGCAAGGTGTGCCCATCGGCGGTGACCAGCGACAATGCCACGTAGTTCAGGTCGAAGGCGTTCGCCAAGACCCGGTTTGCGCCCCGCTGCGCGCGATGCAGCGCGTAGTGCCCGAACCCGGCCAACGAACTTCGCAGCACCACCATCGCAATCACGAAGAGCGGCAACGGCATCCAGCGCGATTCACCCAGCCGCAGCACCTGAACCGCGCAATAGGCGACGGCCAGCAGTACCGCGACGACGTTGAAATAGGCGTCCATGCGCTTGATGCGGGCGGCCAGGGCGGGCTCGCGCAGTCGGGCCTTGACCCGGTGCAGCAGGTCGTCGTGGTCGTCGAACCGGTAGGCGGGGGTGTCTCGCCAGCTGTTGAAGTCGTCGTCGAAAAGGAAGGCCGGCGCATTGTGCTTCGGGTGGATGTCCTGCGGGGTCGCATCGCGGCCTAATGCGTACCGCCGCTGCAGGATTCGTTCGACCTTTGCCGGATCGCGATGGTAGGACGCGACGACGGCGGTGATGTCGCGGTTCTTGGTTCGCCCGATGAAGAAGGCGCCGCCGGGATGCTTGGTGATCCAGTCGCTCAGGTCGTAGGCACGCCCGTGGTAAACCCACACGTCTGACAGCCTTGGCCCATCGGGAGGAGCAGCGGCGCTTGGTGATTCGCCGCGCTCCCGCACTTCCGGCAGGTCGTTGGTCATTCGCATTCCTCCAGCTCTGGTGTCGGTGGAGGGGTATCGGGGTTAGTTGGGGGGAAACCGGCCCACGAATTCGGGCCGGCTCCCAATCCGGGGTTCACGCGCTGGCGCCGGCTACCCCGTGGGGTTGGGGATGTTGACCGGCTGACCCCACGCCGACAGGGTGATGCTGACGTTGCCTTGGCCCTTGTCGACCACCATCCGAACCAGATTCGCGGCGGTTCCCGGCGTCGCCTTCACGTCGGTGATGTACAGCGTGATCGGCAGGGGGCCGGTCGTGTCCTTGGCGATCTGCGGAATTATCGGGTCGATCACCGCCGGGTCGATGGTGCCCGTCACCTTGACGGTGGCCACGCCGTTGATGTTTTCATTGCCGGCGATCTGCGGGTTCTGGACCTTGCCGATGGCGGCGCCCAGACCTTTGTCCTTGTCCAGGACGATGCCCGGGTCGTAGATCTTCTCCGCCGGTCCTACCGAGGTGTACTTTCCGGTCTCATTCTTGGTGTACATGGTCTTGTTGGTGACCAGAAAGTCCTTGCCGACGGCCGGTGCCTGCGGTTGCAGCCGGATATTCGCGTGGCCGACCGCCCGACCGCTGCCCTGCGGCTGGTTGGTGACGTCGGCGTCGACGCTCTCCATCGGCAGCGTCGTGAGGTTCGTCGTCGCCAGGATGATATGCACCGAACGCAGCGCGGTGGTCGCCTTGGAGGCGTCCTGCACCAGTTGCGCGGCCTGCGGCGACGGCGCTGCAGACGTTCCTGCCGACGGCGAGGCCGCAGCGGATGTTCCACTGGACGTCCCGGAGGAACCGGAGGTTTGGGACGTCTGTGACGACTTATCCCCGCAGCCCGCCAGAACCGTGACAACCAGTGCCACCGCGGCCACTACGGGGAGAGGTCTCCGGCGAGAAGATCGGTGGACGACTCGTTGGGACGAAGTTTGCGCTTGGTCGGTCAAGCCCATCATTTGCCAGCCTTTGCTGAGTTATCTGATCGGTGGGAATGAGCAGCGATTCGCCACGCTCGCATGCGGTTCCGGGTCTTGGTGACTGCATACCCGCACCCTGGCTCACCGGCAGCGCCAACGCCTTGAAAAGACATGCGCCGCCCTCCCATGTTCACCAGATCACATCGGCCGGAGAGCAGCGAGATTAGCATGCGGCCGGGTCCGCGAGGAGCGGTTTTGGCAAGACGCTCTACCCTCGACCGGGTGAATCTCGATGCCAATCAGACCGCCATCCGCGAGGTCTGCGAAGCCGGGCTGCTCGCCGGTGCGGTCACGGTGGTCTGGCATCGCGGAGAAGTGCTGCAGGTCAACGAGATCGGCTACCGCGACGTGGACGCCGGCCTGCCGATGCAGCGGGACACGCTGTTTCGGATCGCGTCGATGACCAAGCCGGTCACGGTGGCAGCGGCAATGAGCCTGGTAGACGAGGGCAAGCTGGCCCTGGACGAGCCGATCGCGCGCTGGACGCCGGAGCTCGCCGACGTTCGCGTGCTGGACGATCCGAGGGGTCCGCTGGACCGGACACATCCCGCGCGACGGCCCATCCTGCTCGCCGATCTGCTCACCCACACCAGCGGCCTGGCCTACAGCTTTTCGGTGTCCGGACCGCTCTCCCAGGCCTATATGCGGTTGCCGTTCGACCAGGGTTCGGATACCTGGCTGGCCGAGCTCGCAGCGCTGCCGCTGGTTCATCAGCCCGGTGAGCGAGTGACCTACAGCCACGCCATCGATGTGCTGGGCGTGATCGTTGCCCGTGTCGAAGACAAGCCGTTCTACCGGGTGCTCGACGAGCGGATCCTGGGTCCGGCCGGCATGACCGACACCGGTTTCTTTGTGTCGACGGCAGCACGACGGCGTGCTGCAACCATGTACCGCCTGGACAACCAGGGCCAGTTGCACCATGACGTGATGGGCCCGCCGCACGTCAAGCCGCCGTCGTTCTGCAACGCCGGCGGCGGGCTGTGGTCGAGCGCCGGCGACTACCTGCGGTTCGTGCGGATGCTGCTCGGCGACGGTTCGGTCGACGGTGTCCAGGTGCTTTCGCCGGAGTCGGTGCGCCTGATGCGCACCGACCGGCTCACCGACGAGCAGAAGCGGCACAACTTCCTGGGCGCGCCGTACTGGGTGGGGCGCGGGTTCGGGCTGAACCTGTCGGTGGTCACCGACCCGGCGAAGGCCGCGCCGCTATTCGGGCCCGGCGGCCTGGGCACGTTCAGCTGGCCGGGCGCGTACGGGACCTGGTGGCAGGCCGATCCCTCTGCGGACCTGATCCTGCTGTACCTAATCCAGAATTGCCCCGACATGTCCGTCGACGCGGCCACCGCCGTGGCCGGCAACACCTCGCTGGCCAGGCTGCGGACGGTGCAACCGAGGTTCGTCCGCGAAACGTATCGCGCGCTGGGTCTGCAGCGGGATCGCGCCGATGGCCGACTACCCGCCTGACCGCATCGCCGGCCCGCGGCTGCTGCTGCGACTGCCGGTGCCCGACGACGCCGGCGCCTTGTTCCAGAGAGTCGCCCGCGATCCCGAGGTGACCAGGTATCTGTTGTGGAGCCCGCACCCCGACGTGGCCGCGACGCGGCGGGTGATCACCGAGAAACTCAATATCGGCGACGACGAGCGGACCTGGGCCATCGCGCTACGGCATAGCGACGACGTGATCGGCCTGATCAGCTGCCGGCGCCCGGTACGACACTCCGTCGAAATCGGTTACTGCCTCGGCCGGCGTTGGTGGGGCAAGGGTGTGATGTCAGAGGCACTCGCAATGCTGATCGCCGCGCTGGAGGCCGACCCGGACGTGTATCGCGTGTGGGCCACCTGCAATGTGGACAACGATCGGTCGTCGCAGTTGCTCGAGCGCGCCGGGTTCGTGCTGGAGGGCCGGCTGGCGCGCCATGCCGTCTACCCGACCATCGGGCCCGAACCCTGCGACAGCCTGCTCTACGCCAAGGCTCTGCGGTGACGCTTCCAGCACCGCCGAGCCTGCGGTGAGGGCGCGCTTCCCGCGAAAAACTCAGCCCTGGGCGCAGTTTCGGCGCCGCTAGCGCAGACTCGACGCCGTCGGGCGCCGGATTAGCCGGCGCCGCGCTCCAATGCCCGACGGGCGTACGCCCGCACATCGGCGTCGCTGTCCTTGAGGGCGATGCGCAGTGCGTCGACGGCCGAGGGTTCGCCGGCCCATCGCGTCAGGCTGAGCACGGCTGCCTTGCGCACGTCGAGATGGGCATCGGCGAGCGCCTGGGCCAGCCGCGGTATCGCCTGGTCGGGCGCAGCACCCGCCATCGCGCGCGCCGCGCCCTCGCGCACCTGCCACGCCGGAGCCTGCAGCGCCCGGTCTACGACAGCGAAATCATCTGGACCGCAGCCTAATTCACCCAGCGCGGCCAGCGCTGCGGCGCGTACCAGCGGGTCGGGGTCGGCGACCAGCGCCCGGACGGTCTCGACGCCGGAGCGCAGCGTGGCAAGACCGCCTGCAGCCGCAATGCGGACCTCCCGGTTCTCGTCGCCGCCGGCGGACTCCACGCCGGCCACGTCGTCGACCGAAACCAGTGCCCGCACCGCCTCGATACGCACCCGATGGTCGGGATCCTGCAGACCCCGGCGGAATTCGTCGGCATCGCCGCAGCGCCGCGCGGCGAGCACATAGACGGCCGCCGCGCGCACGACCATGTCGCCAGAGTGCAGACATTTGCGAGCGGTGGCCGGATCCGGTAGTACCTCGACCAGTTCGCGGATGCCGTCGGCTGCGGTGCGGCGAACCGTGGCGTCGGGGTCGTCCAATGCTGCGAACAGGACGGGTGCATATCCGTCCGGGGTGTGCTCGGTCAGCGTGGCCACCGCGGTCCGGCGCACCACCGCATCGGCGTCGGACAGATATGGGAGCAGATCGGCGACGGTAGGCTCCTCGAGGGCAAGGACCTCCGCGATGCGCGGCGACGGCGGTTGGAATGCCGTTGCGGCCGAGGCGATCCGGGTCCGGGTTGTGGCGGGGGCCTGGCCGCCGATCAGCGGCGGTTGCTCCACCTCGTACACCGTCTGGTCGGCCGGCGGCAGGCCGTCCAACTCCGGCACCGGCACGAAATACGGGGCCACGGGCCGTTTCAGGAAGACCATGTCGCCGTCGGAGCCTTTGCGCAGGTTCAGGTGATAACCCCATTGGCTGTCGTCGCGGCCGGGCAGGTCGGCCCGGTCGTGGTAGAGGCCCCAGCGCGATTCGGTTCGGGTGAGTGATGACCGGGCGGCCATCTCGGCACAGTCCCGGATGAACGACACCTCGACGGCGCGCATCAGCTCATGCGGGGTGCGGGCACCCATACTGCAGATTTCGCCGCGCATCCGGTCGAAGGTCCGCACCGCGATGGACAGCTTGGCCGCGCTCTTCGGCGGTGCCACATAGTCGTTGACAAACCGTCGCAGTTTGTATTCGACCTGCGGTTGCGGCGGCCCGTCGGGATGCCGCAGCGGACGGTAGATCAGCTCGTGCGCCTCATGCAGTTGGTCTTCCGGAAGTCCTTGCGGGGCAGCAACTTCAGCCAGGGTCGAGGCGGCGTGGGTGCCGGCGAGGTCGCCGAAGACGAACGCCCCGATCATGTAGTTGTGCGGCACGCAGGCCAGGTCACCGGCCGCATAGAGTCCGGGCACCGTGGTGCGGGCATGCTCGTCAACCCACACGCCTGAGGCGGAATGTCCACTGCACAAACCGATTTCGGAGATGTGCATCTCGATGTCGTGGGTGCGGTAGTCGTGACCGCGGTTGGCGTGGAAGGTGCCGCGGGTGGGTCGCTCGGTGGTGTGCAGGATGTTCTCCAGCGCGGTCAGCGTCTCGTCGGGCAGGTGCGACACCTTCAGATAAATCGGACCGCGGGCCGAGTCGATTTCGTTCTTGACTTCGGCCATCATCTGCCCCGACCAGTAGTCGGAGTCGACGAATCGCTCGCCGTTCGCGTTGACCTGGTAGCCGCCGAACGGGTTGGCGACGTAGGCGCATGCCGGGCCGTTGTAGTCCTTGATCAGCGGATTGACCTGAAAGCATTCGATGCCGGAGAGCTCCGCGCCGGCGTGGTAGGCCATCGAGTAGCCGTCGCCGGCGTTGGTCGGGTTCTCGTAGGTGCCGTACAAGTACCCCGAGGCCGGCAAGCCGAGACGCCCGCAGGCCCCGGTGGCCAGGATTACCGCCTTGGCGCCGACGGCGACGAATTCCCCGGTGCGCGTGTGCAATGCCGCGGCGCCGACGGCCCGGCCCGCATCGGTCAATACCCGCACCGGCATCAGCCGGTTCTCGATGCGGATCTTCTCCCGCATCGATCGTTGCCGCAGCACCCGGTACAGCGCCTTCTTGACGTCCTTGCCTTCCGGCATGGGCAGCACATACGAGCCCGACCGGTGCACCCTGCGCACCGCGTACTCGCCGTGTTCGTCCTTCTCGAACTTCACCCCGTAGCGCTCCAGCCGCTGCACCATTGCGAATCCGCGGGTGGCGGTCTGATAGACGGTGCGCTGGTTGACGATTCCGTCGTTGGCGCGGGTGATTTCGGCGACGTAGTCTTCCGGTTCGGCCTTGCCGGGGATGACGGCGTTGTTGACCCCGTCCATTCCCATCGCCAGCGCCCCGGAGTGCCGCACATGGGCCTTCTCCAGGAGCAATACCTGCGCGCCGTGCTCGGCGGCGGACAGGGCCGCCAATGTGCCCGCGGTACCGCCGCCGATGACCAGCACGTCGCAGTCCAGGCGGAGCGGCACCCGATCCGGTATCTGCATCACGCTGCCTCCGAATGATCCAGTGCGGCAATGATTTCTGCGCGCAACTCGGGCCGCGGCTGAGCTCGCCGCGGCTCGGGGACGTCGAGCAGCGCGCGCAGCGGCTGACCGGCGCGGCCCAGCACCGCGATGCGGTCACCGAGCAGCAGAGCCTCGTCGACGTCATGGGTGACGAACACGATCGTCGTCGGATGCGCCCGCCAGGTGTCGATCAGCAGCCGCTGCATGGCGGCCCGGGTTTGGGTGTCCAGGGCACCGAACGGCTCGTCCATCATCACCGCGCGCGGCGCCCCGGCCAGTCCCCGGGCCAGCTGGACGCGCTGGCGCATGCCGCCGGACAGGCTCTTGGGCAGGTAGTCGCCGAAGCCGGCCAACCCGACTTCGGCTATCCAGCGCTCGGCCTGCGCGCGCCGGGTGCCGCGCGGTTCACCGCGCAACCGCAGCGCCAGTTCGATGTTGGACCGCACGCTGCGCCACGGCAGCAGCGCGTTGTCCTGAAACACCATCCCCCGGTCCCCCGACGTCGCGGTGACTTCGACGCCGTCGGCCAGCACCCGGCCGCCGTCGGGCGGCAGCAGACCCGCCAGGGCGCGCAGCACCGTCGACTTGCCGCAGCCCGACGGTCCGGTCAGCACCAGAATCTCCTCCGGGCGCACCGTCAGGCTCAGCCCGTCGATCACCGCAATGCCGGTGTAGGACAACCGAACCCGATCCAGCGCCAGGCTCATTCCCTTGCTTGCGGCGGTCATCGCAGGTTCTCCTGCGCGCGCGGCAGCCAGCGGGTGACGCGGCGGCCCACCAGTTCGACCGCCGCCGACGTCGCGAATCCCAGCACGCCGATGGTGAGAATCCCGACGAACACCTGCGGATAGGCCAGCACGGTGTAGTCCTGCCAGGTGCGGTAACCCACACCCAGGCGGCCCGAGATCATTTCCGCGGAGATCACGCAGATCCACGCCACGCCCATGCCGACCGACAGTCCGCCGAACACCCCGGGCAGGATGCCCGGCAGCACCACCTGGCTCAAAACCGCCCACCGGCCGCCGCCCAATGTGCGCACGGAGTCCTCCCACAACGTGGGCAGTGCCCGCACCGCATGCCGGGTGCTGACCATGATCGGGAAATAGGCCGCCAGGAAGGTGATGAACACGATGCCGGCCTCGTCGGTGGGGAACAGCAGGATCGCCACCGGCACCATGGCGATGGCCGGGACAGGCCGGGCCAATTCGGCCAGCGGACCGAACAGGTCGGCGAACAGCCGGGACCGGCCGAGCAGCACGCCCGTCGCGACGCCGATGACGGCGGCCAGTCCGAAGCCGGTGAGGATGCGCAGCAATGACTGCGCCAAATCCAGCCAGTAGTCGAACCTGCCCAGCCGCTGGGTCAGGGCATGCACGATCTCGGTCACCGTCGGCAGCGTGTCGAATCGCAGCCACCACCGCACCTTGCCGGCGGTGAGCAACTGCCACAGCCCGATCGCGGCGGCCACCGATGCCAGCCGCAGCAGCCTGGAGCGCCACGGCGAAGCCGGTCGGCGCGGCGGGTCCAGCGCGGGTGCCGAGACCGCGTCGAGGAGCTGGCCCGCCACTACTTGGGCTGTCATAGCGAACCTCCCAGTGCCTGTTGGTAATCCACGGCGACGTTGCCTGGATGTGCGGTGATGTACCGGCGCGCGCCGGCCGGTGTGCCGAACGGGTGATAGGTCTGGCCGTCACGCACCCACACCGCTTTGTCGGCGAACCACCGGGTGCCCAACTCGGTGTCGGGAACATAGGCCGCGCGAATCCGGGCACCACGGGCGGTGGTGTCCCGGATCGCCTGCAGCAGTGCGGTGGGTGTGGCGAGCGTCTGGGTTACGTCGGATCCGTCCAGCCACAGTTCGCTGGCCTGGGCGGCGTCGCCACGCAGCAGCGACGGGTTGGCGGTGGCGGCTCGGGCCGTGTTGTAGTCGCGGCCGCGGGCACTGAACACGGCGCGCAGCGGTTCGTCCTGGACGAACCGGGCTACGTCCAGGTCGGCGAACTGTCCGATCGACTTCAGGTAGGGCACATCGCTTTTCAGCGCCGCTACCAGTGCCGGCTTGAGCGTGGTGTCGAACGAGGTACCGCCCGGGCCGTTGTAGAGGTACACCACCTCCTGCGGCAACCCGCTTGCTTGCGCGACGATACGGGCTGCCTCGAGTGGTTTGTCGTTCAGGAAGTCGGTGGCGTCGAGTTGGGCCTGCAGGAAGGCCGCCAGCACTTCGGGGTGTTTGGCCGCATATGCGCGCCGTACCACCACGCCGTGCAGGGTGGGCAGGTTCAGCTCGGCCCCGTCGTACAGCAGTTTGGCCTTGCCCTGGAAAACCAACAGGCCGGGCCACGCGACGAACTGCGAAAGTCCTTGCACCTGGCCGGATTCCAGCGCAGAAGCACCGATCTGGGGCTGCTGGTTGAGCACCTCGACACCAGCGGGATCGATGCCCGCCCGATCCAGGGCACGCACCAGCGTGCCGTGGCCCGCGGAGCCGACGCTGGCCGACACCTTCTTGCCGGCCAGGTCGGTCAAGACGGTTGCCGACGAATTCGGCGTGACCACAACCATGTTCAGTGCGCCTTTGGGGTTGTAGCCGGTGACCGACACCATTTCGGTGCGAGCTCGCGGGTTGGCCTGCGTTTTGGAGCCGTTGATCAGCATGGGGTAATCCCCCATCGAGCCGATGTCGATCTTCTCGGCCAGCATCTGCGCGGTGATCGGGGCGCCGGTGTCGTAATCCTGCCAGCGGACCGCGTATTTGGTGCCGGTGCGCGCGGTGATGTCGGCCAGCCGGCGCTCCAGATAACCCTGTGCGCGCAGTAAGGTACCCGCGGTCACCGTGTTGATGGTTTTGGACTGATAGCCGACGACGACATTGACCACACCGGAGGACTGCGCCAGAGATTCCAGCGAGCAGCCGGAAGCGATCACGGCGACCGCGCATCCGACGGACAACAGCCGCGCTATGCGTCGTTTCATGGAATGTCCTGGGCCGGAGGGTAGTTCAGCGTAGGAGGTAGGGCATGTTCACCGTGACGGCGCCGGTCGGGCAGCGGGCCGCGCACGGGCCGCAGTACCAGCATTCGTCGACGTGCATGTACGCCTTGCCGGTTTCCGGGTTGATGGCAAGGGCATCGAGTGGACAAACTTCGACGCACAGGGTGCAGCCGTCGATGCACAACGACTCGTCGATGGTGACCGGCACGTCGGCCCGGTTGTTTACCAGCGTCATGAGTTGCTCCTAATCAAGCTGCCGCGCATGGTGATTCGATCGCCCCGCATCCGGATGTACTCGAGGTCGACGGGTGTGCCGTCGTCGAGGCTGGTGAGCCGTTCCAGCATGAGCAGCGCCGCCCCGTCGGGCACCTGCAGTGTGGCCGCCGAGTGCGCGTCGGCGGGAATGGCTTCCAGGGCCAGCGACGCTGAACCCAACCGGTGTCCGCTGACGCGCTCGATGAGCGCGAACAGGTCGTTACTTTCCAGCGGGAAGTCCAGGATTTGGGTTCCGATGACCGGGGTGAGGTAGGTCAGGTCCAGGCTGAGCGGTAGGTCGCCGAGAAAACGCAGCCTCTCGATGAAGACGGCTGGCTCGCCGCGTTTCAGCTGCAGCCGGGCGGCCACCGCGGGCGGCGCGGTCACCGGCATGGCGGCGCGCACCTCGTTGCGGACCTCGCCCAGATCCTTGAAGGTTTCCTTCAGACCGAGCAGTGCATCGAGGCCGTGCTGGAATTTGCGCTGTGCGACGTGGGTGCCGACTTTGGGTCCGCGCTCGATCAGGCCTTCGTTCTTCAGGAGGGTCAGCGCTTCGCGAATGGTGTTGCGCGAGACGAAGAATTCTGCCGCCAGTTCGCTTTCGGCGGGAAGCCCCTCGGCGAAGGCGCCCGCATGGATTTGCTGGCGCAGCACATCGGCGGTCTGGCGGGCGCGGTCGGCCCGGGGCCGGTTGATCGGCGCTGACGACTCAGCTGTTGCCACGCCGTCACGCTAGTGCAGGTCAGCGGCATGTTTCGGGTGGCCGATGACCGCCCGTCTCGGTCGCTCTACCTATTGCGCCGGTGGCAATTCCGCCGCGACCAGTCAAAACAGCGGGTTAGTGGGCTATTGCGCCACCTGCGACGAGCCGAAGAGGTTTCGATCGCGGTGAGCGCAACCGGCATTCACCGTTTGCCCCAGTGCCATTGCGGTGTCGTCAGCAGACCCTGGCCCTTGACCCGTGTCTCGCCCCAGTCCTTGAACAGCTCTATCTCGACGGCGTCGTTGCCGGTCGCGACGGTGTCCAGGCAGTCCAGCAGCAAGCGCGAGTGAGTGACCACCACGACCTGGGTTCCCGACGCGGCGGTGCGGATCAACGACGCGAGCGGTCCCACCAGGCTCGGATGCAGTGATGTTTCCGGTTCGTTGAGCACCATGAGCGACGGCGCCTGCGGGCTCAACAGCGCGGCGGCCCACAGCAGAAACCGCAAAGTACCGTCCGACAATTCGGCCGCCCGCAACGGACGCAGCATGCCGCGCTGCCGCAGCTGAAGGTCGAACAGCCCGTCGTGGACGGCCACCGAGATGGTGGCGCCGTCGAAGGCATCGGCCACGACGCGGTCCAGGTCGCCGAGGCCCGCTTCGATGATGGTCTGGATGGCGGCCGCAAGATCACTGCCGTCGTCGCAAAGCACCGGGGTACGGGTACCGACCTGCGGATGTCGCGCGGGCGCCCCCGCGTCGACCCGGAATCCGTCGTAGAACCGCCAGCCGCGCAGCCGCTCCCGTACCGCCGCCAGCTCGGGAACCGCATGCGGGTGGGCATACTCGGCCAGCACGCTGCGGTATGTCGGCAATGCGCGGGTCAGCTCTTCGAATCCGTCGGCAGCACTGACCTCGGCGAAATCCCGTACCCGCCGCACCAGCGTCGACGCGGGCCGCAGCACCGGGCCGGCGAACACCATTTCGCGTTTGATCTCCGGGTCGCGGCCAAAGGCCGAGCCAGGCCCCGCGGACTGCGGAATGCCGAGGTCGACGAGATAGCCGAAGTCGTCTGCGGCAAAGCCCAATTCGAGGGAGAGGGGACGAGTGCGTGTGGTGCCTTCGGCTTTTCCGGTTCGTCGTGCTCCGCCGGTTTGCTCCGGGCCAGCCCACAGCACCGACTCCAGTCCGCCCTCGCGGGCCAGCGAACCGATCACCTCGCCGCGTCCGCAGTCGGCCAGTAGCCGCAAGGCGCGGTACAGCGACGACTTGCCCGAGCCGTTGGGACCCGTGACAACGGTCAGCCGGCCCAGCGGCAATATCACCTCGCGCAGCGAGCGGTATCCGCGGATGGCGACCGTCTGCAGCACGGCCCCGACACTACTGTCGTCCGCTGACAGCGCAGCGCCGAGCAGACGCAAACTCCCCCACTTCGTGCCAGATTAGGGGGATTTTGCGTCTGCTCGCGCCACCGCGCCCTCGCCGTTGAGCCCCGAGGCATCAGCCGGGATCTCGAACGCCGACGCCGCGTCGCCCACCGCAGCCATAGCCGCATTCCGTTGCGCCTCAAGGCGTTTCAGCGCGGTCTGGGTGAACACCGACAACCCGAGTTCGTGGTTGTATCCGTGGATCTCCTTGACGTCGAGTTGGGCGAGGAACCAGATGATCTCCTTGGAGACCACCTGCCCCGGAACCAGGACCGGGAAGCCCGGCGGGTAGGGCACCACGAACGTCGTCGACACCAGCGTCTTTCCCTCGGCAAGGCGCCGTCCGGCCGCACCGATCAGCACGTACTCGCGGTCCGACTCTTCGTAACCGGCATAGAAAGCCGAGCGGGTGTCGCCGAACCTGCACGCGTCGTTGGGCCGGAACGCACCGTGGAACTCGCTGAAGTCCGGCAAGTGCGGCAGATCCTGCGTGATCTCCTCGACGCGGCGTTGGTGTAGGGCCCAGTCGGCCGCGCTGGCCGCCTCTTTGGCCCGGTCGAAGTCGGACGCCACCCGGCGCAGCACGTCGAGCAGATGGTGCACGCTCGACCAGGTGACACCGATGGTGAAGATCAACAGCACGCTGTTGATCGACGTCTTGTTGATCTGGATGCCGAACCGTTCCATCAGGATCTTCTCGCGAAAGTCGTAGCCGTTCATCCCGGTATTGCCGAGAAACAGCGTGACCCGCGTCGGGTCCAGCACGAACTGGTCGGAGCGCCACGCCTCGTTCCACTCGTCCAGGGCACCCTGTCGGACTTCGCGGTACGAGCTGACGTGGGAGGCCCGGAACTCCTCCGGCACCAGGTCGGACTCGTCGAGGATGCGGAACCACTTGCTGATCAACCGGTCCTTGCGCACCCGGTGACGGAACACCAACGCCATGTCGTAGGTCTGCCGGACGAGTTGGAATCCCTCGATGTCGACCTGACGGCGCGCCAGGTCGAGCGACGCGAGCAGCTGCTGGTTCGGTGAGGTCGACGTGTGCGTCAAGAACGCCTCACCGAACGCGTCGCGGGCCCGCGCGTTGAAATCCTGGTCGCGCACGTGGATCATCGACGCCTGCCGGAACGCCGACAGCGACTTGTGCGTCGAGTGCGTCGCGTAGACCCGCACCCGCGCGGTTGCCGGGTCGGGCAGCAGCCGGTGCTCCGCCCACTCCGACCGGGGGATGCCCGCCATGGACGCTCGCCATTGCCGGTACTCCTCGGCGTACTCCCGAGACGACAACATCTGTTCGAGACGTTCAGCGGCCACCATCGCGGTGCGCTGCCGGGCCCACGGCACGGCGGTGGCAAACGCATACCACGCTTCGTCCCACAGGAAGCAGATGTCCGGCTTGATCGCCAGCACCTCCTCCATCACCCGACGAGGGTTGTAGACGACGCCGTCGAAGATGCAGTTGGTGAGCAACAGCATGCGCACCTTGTCCAGTTGCCCGGCCGCCTCGAGGTCCAGCAGCTCCTGCTTGATGGTGCGCAGCGGTACCGCACCGTAGATGGCGAACTGCGGCAGCGCATAGGACTCCAGGTAGAGCGGATAGGCGCCGGCCAGCACCAGACCATAGTGATGTGACTTGTGACAGTTGCGGTCGATGAGCACAATGTCGCCCGGCCGGGTCAGCGACTGCACGACGATCTTGTTCGCGGTGGACGTCCCATTGGTGACGAAGTAGGTATGGTTCGCGTTCCAGGTGACCGCGGCCTTGTCCATAGCCTTCTTGATGTTGCCGTGCGGGTCCAGCAGCGAGTCCAGCCCACCGGAGGTGGTCGAGGTCTCGGCCATGAAGATGTTGCGGCCGTAGAACTCCCCCATGTCTTCCAGCGACTTGGAGTTGAAGATGCTGGCGCCGCGCGCGACGGGAAGCGCGTGGAACTGGCCCACCGGAGCCGCCGCGTAGGCCCGCAACGCATCGAAAAACGGTGTGGAGAAACGGTTTCGCAAGCCCGCGATCACGGTGCTGTGCAGGTCGGTGACGTCGTTGAGCCGATAGAAGGTGCGGTCGTAGACGTCCGGGTCGTCGTCGGATCCCGCCGCGATCGACTCGTCGGTGAGCAGATACAGGTCGATGTGGGGCCGCAGCTCTCTGATCCACTCGCCGCACTCGACCCAGTCGTGCGCCCGATCAGACACCGGCACGTCGTCGTTGGCGCCAAGCAAGGTGTTCATCAGCGGCACCCGGTCGCGCGAACGCAGCGGCAGGTCATGGCGGATGATCGCGGCCTGTATTTCGCCGTTCAGCGCCACCGCGGTGATGGCGTCCTCGACACTGGGGGCCACCAGGATCTCGAACTGGATATCGTCGGACGGGTTGCGCAGCATGCGCAGGCACTCAACGAGACTCTCCGGTGCCGTGGGCGGCGCGTCATCGGCCAGCAAGACGGTGTAGAACTGCTGTTGTTTGGCCTTGGCCACCAGCTCTTGCTCGGCCAGCGGCGCGGAGGTGTCGAAAAGCGCTGTGCGATCGCCATATTCGGACAGCAAGCGCACGGCCAGCGATACTTCCTGGGTGAGTCGAACCGTGGAAAGACTCGCCAGGTGCTCCCGGAAGGTCGCCAGGTTCTCCGCACCCGGATACAGCCAGTACCGTTCGTAGGCGCCGATGCGGTCCATCAGGCGCTTCACCTTGGCCACGTCGTGGGTGATGTCCAGTCCGGCGAGGTCGACCTCGGCCAAGTGCCGGCAGGCGTCGTCCAGCTGGTTCCAGGTGTCGATCCGCGTGTACGACGGGTTGGCCACCGCTGCCAGGGCCAACACCCGAAGTCGTCGCTGCGGCGCACTGTCTCGAGTCATATCGTCACCTGTCTTCTGGTGCGGGCTGCCCCCAACGGTCCCAGCCAGTGCAGATCACAATTATGGCGCGCGACACTCAAATAGTGGCCAAAACCGCCATCCCCGGATCCCGTCGTGGAACTTCCGCCGCGTGGGCACCGGTGGCTGCACATGCCCCGAGGTTACGACTTCGCGGTCCTCAGCGACCATCCTTTCCGTACACGACGGCCGCCGCAAGGCCCAGCACAGCCAGCAACAAAAACAGCATCGACACGGGGTCGATCAGGTCGAACATCATGCGGTCGCCTCCGCACGAATTGCCGCGCGCGCCGTAACCGGCTGTGCTGCTGCGTCTTTGGGGTCGATCATGCCGTGACTCGCGATTGGTAGGGCACCGCCTCGAGCAGCGTCACCCGGTGCTCGGGTCCCTGCGGCATCGAATAACTGCGCTGCTCACCTACCGTCGCTCCGGCGATCGCATGGCCCAGCGGCGACAGCGTCGAATACACCTTGACTCCGGCGCCTCGCCCGGCGCGTCGGCCCAGCAGAAAAGTCTCCGTCTCGCCGGTCTCGTAGCGGATGGTGAGCACCATGCCGGCTTTCGCGACCGGCATGCCTTGGCGGTCTACTGTGTTGTGGCCATCGGGTAGGGACTTATTAATGCGTGGTCGCTCAATCACTTTCGGTGTTTCCTTTCGGTGCAGAGGGTTGTCGCCAGGGGCGGGCCTGGGCTGAGCAGCCGCCCCTGACGACTCGGCACCCTCGGGGGGAAGGTTCAGGCGGGTGGAAAATCCGCGGTTGACTCCATCGTGGTGCGGGTAGATGCGGCGACGCTTGCGGCAGCGGGACAACCCGGCGGCGGGCGGTTGTCCGGACCCGACAATGCTGGTGATTACCGGTGCCCGAGCAGAGCGTCGACGTCCCGTTGCCATGCCGCCTGGCGGCCCCGGTCCAGAGCCATCCGCCCGAGCACGTACACCGCAACCGCGGACAAGCTCGCACCAAGCCAGAGCGCCAACGCGGACGCCACCGCCTCGTCAACGGCAGTGGTACTCGGCTTGGCTACCGGCAACCCCTCGTCGTTCAGCCAGACCTCGACCGTGTCGCCCACCTTGGCCGTGCGCGGCGCGACGACGTCGCCGCGGTGTTCCGTCCCTGAGACAACCCATCGGGCGGGCACCGTGATGGTCGGACGCTCGATATTTTGGCGCGGATTCCCTTGGCCGACGACCGTCGCGATGACCGTGCGGTATTTTTCGGCCTGTTCGGCGTAGACCCTGCTGCGCGACTCGTGTACCGCGGTGCCCACAGCGACAGCGACAGGCACGGCGATGAGCGACACCGCAACCGCGAACGCCAAGAGCAGCGCTTGCAACCGGTCGCTGACGCGGGTCAGCGGGTTATCGCTGAAGAGTCCCAGCGACATCGTTCGTGGCAGGCGCACGCGCCCGGCAAGCGGTCGGTGATCGGGCGGTGAGGTGCTCATCGGATATTCCTGTCCGGGGGCTTTCCCACCACCATGACGGCGACGACGCCGGCCGGCGTTGCCCCAGCGATACAAATCCAGAGCTCTGCGTTGTCCCACCCGAACAGCGCGCGGCATCACTCGAGGTCGGTGGCCGCCAGCTCGATCGTCATGGCCAGCCGCTTTTTCGGGTCTTCCAGCGGCAGGTTGGTGATCTCAGCCATCTTGCGCAACCGATACCGCACGGTGTTCTCGTGCACGCCCAATCGCTCGCCGGCCCGCGCCGGGTCGCCCTGCTCCTCCAGCCAGGCCCGCAGCGTGGCGACATACTCTGTCGCGTTGTCGCGGTCGTGACGGCGCAGCTCGGCGACCGGTCCGCGGTCCGGAGTCCGCCCGGATCGCGCCGCCCGGCGCAACCGCTGCAGCAAGATGGCATCCCACGACTCGTCGTAGGCGGGTGTGGTGCTCGGCGATGCATCACCGAGTGCCAAGCACTCGTCGGCTTCCTGCCGCGCCGTCGGGAGGTCGGCCAACTCGGCCGCGGCACTGATCCCCACCACCACCCTGACTTGCGCGGGCAGAGCGGCGCGCAGACCGCTCACCCAGCGTCGTGCCGTGGCCGGTTCCGCGCTGGGCAGCAGGGTGTAGACGGTGTTGCCCGCCAGGGCGCTGCGACCCGCCCGTGACCAGCCGAATCCGGTCGTTGCCCGGTCGAAGACCAACAACAGGGCGGCATCGCGTTCGTCACCGATGGATGCCTGCAGCGCGATCACGCGCAGCGCTGCCCGCGGCAGGCCCAGCCTGCTGGCCACTGTGGCGGCATCGAGGGTGCCCTCGAGCAGCTGAATCACCAGCTCGGATTCCACCTGGCGTTCCAGGTCCGCGCTGGCGCGGGACCGGAGCAGATGGAGTGCCACCGTGTGCGCACCCGCCGTCAGCGCATCGCGCTCGGCGCCATGCAACGGCGCCTCGCAGGCCACCCACACCGAGCCGATCACCTCTCGTCCCGTACGCACCGCGACGACCATGCGACCGGTCAGGCCGTGTCCCTCGTCGGCAGCGACGAACAACGGGTCGTCCGACGCAGCCAAGTGCGCGAAAACCCCGCGCGACTCGAACAGCTCCCGCAGTTCCTCGGGCGTTTGGCGGCCCAGAATGGTCGCCACCCGCGCCGGATCGGCGTGTTGCTGCAGCCGCGAATAGGCCAGCACCCGCGACAGCTGGTCTTCGATCGTCACCGCCCCGCCGGTCGACTCGGCGAGGCTGTCCGCCAGAGCGAACAAATCCGTTGGGCCACGGCCGGATTCGGTTTCGCGTCCCTCCAGCACCAGCCCGTAGATGACCGCGGCGATCTCGCTCCACGACACCGACGCGTCGAGCGTCATCACGGCGCCGTCCGCGCCCTGCTCGAACGGCTCGGCGTCAGCGTCACGCGTCAACACCACTACGGCGCGGGCCGCCGCCGCCCACTGCGCCGCTTCGTGCAGGGATCCGGCACCGACGGCCAGCAACACGTCACCCGTCGCCGCGCGCTGCTGGTCTGGTTCGTGGATCACCACGCTGCGCAACTCGGTCGATCTGGGCACCGACGACCAGCGCAACCGGACGCCGTAACCACCCAGCACGTTGATCAAGCGGTCGAAAGTGATCAAGCACCACTCCTGCGGTCAGCGATCGGGCTCGTCGTCGCTTTCGTCGCTCTCGATGATCCGCTGATTGCGACGACTGCCCCACGGGTTTTCCAACCACCGCAGCATCGGCAGCTCCAGGCCACGGGCCGGCAATTCGGTGACGTCGCTCAGCGACCGCACCACCGCCTGGGACAAGCCCATGATGGCGGCCATCACCGGCAGCAGCGGCTGCAGTGGCTTGGCGGCCTGGCGAACCGTGCTGATCCGGCGCGCCACCAGCAGTCGCTCGATCGAGTGATACAACCAAGCGCCGACCCCGAGCGCGTAAATAGACAGCACCGACGCCACGACGGCCTGCCCGAACGCGGCGCATACCACGGCGCCCAATACCACCGTCGCCGCCAGGAAACCGGCGGCGACGACACGCAGCTCCAGCCGGTTCATGAGCTCGGGTTCTCCGTTCCCAGCGCAGCCGCCCGGACCGCCGCGGCGGCCGCCCGGATCTGCGGCGTCACCAGCATGACCTGGCCCAGGACGCCGTTGACGAAGCCCGGCGAGTCGTCGGTGGACAGCTCCTTGGCCAGCTCGACCGCCTCGTCGACGGCCACCGGCTCGGGCACGTCGTCGGCATGCAGCAGCTCCCACACCGCCACCCGCAGGATGGCGCGATCCACCGCAGGCAGCCGGTCCAGCGTCCAGCCCTGCAGATGCGCGGTGATCAGGTCGTCGATGTGGGCAAGGTGCTCGCCGACGCCGCGGGCCACCGCGACGGTGTACGGGTGCAGCGGCGCCACCTCGGGCTTGGCCTCGGCCAGTGCGGTGCGGACGTCGACCACCTCGGCTGGGCTCAGAGCCCGTGCCTCGGCTTCGAACAGCAGGTCGACCGCCCGCTTGCGGGCCTGGTGACGGCCCTTAACGGGTCTGGCCGGTTTCTCTGGCTTTGGTTTTGCATCCGGCATGGCTCAGGCGTTGACCCGGCCCAGGTAGCTGCCGTCGCGGGAATCCACCTTGAGCTTGTCGCCGGTGTTGATGAACAGCGGCACCTGGATCTGCGCGCCGGTCTCCAAGGTGGCCGGTTTGGTGCCGGCGCTGGACCGATCGCCCTGCAGGCCAGGCTCGGTGTGGGTGACCTCGAGCTCGACGGTCACCGGCAGCTCGATGTAGAGCGGCGACCCGTTGTGGAAGGCCACCTGCACCGGCAAGCCCTCCAGCAGGAACCGCGCGGCGTCGCCGACCAAGGACTCGGGCAGGGCGTGCTGCTCATAGTCCTCGCTGTCCATGAACACGAAGTCGGAGCCGTCGCGGTACAGGTAGGTGGTGTCGCGCCGGTCGACGGTGGCGGTGTCCACTTTCACTCCGGCGTTGTAGGTCTTGTCGACGACCTTGCCCGAGAGCACGTTCTTGAGCTTGGTGCGCACAAAGGCCGGACCCTTGCCGGGCTTGACGTGCTGGAACTCGGTGATGGTCCACAGCTGCCCGTCGATTACCAGGACAAGTCCGTTCTTGAAGTCAGCAGTGGTCGCCACGATCGGTCAATCTCCTACAGGATGGTTAGTGATCTCGGGAACAGGCTAGCGCCCGACGTTGGGTCCAACCTGGTTGATTCTTTGCTATCGCCCGACCTGCCAGACCTGGTGGCCGCGAATAACCCGAGCTGAGTCGACCTGTATCTCCGGCGGTGCCGGGAGGGCGGGCATCCGCTACACCTTACCTGCGCCGAGGTAGGGGACATATGGCCGAAGTCACTGCCATCGGTAAGCCGACGTCGTGCGCCGCGGAGACTCCCGGCTATGCGGACGCACCAGCGGTTTCGGTCTGCAGGAAGCGATGCCGCAGCGCTTCGAGGAGTTGATTGACCTCCTCGATATCTGCTTTCCGCTGCGCAAGTTCTTCGTCCGCAAGCTGCTCGTCACTGCCGCGTTTCGTCTCCCGCGACGGCGCAAGCTGCTCGACCAGATCGTCCTGCAGGCGGTGCAGCTCAGCTTGCAGAATGATCTCGAATAGCCGGGCCTGGGCCACCTCGGCGGGAGCTGCCGGCGTCGCCACGACCTCAGCTTCTGGGCGGACGCGGCAACCGTACGGGGGCTTCGACCGCGAGGGGCTGCTTTGGCTGGCGATCGGCCGCGCCGTCGCGTGGCCGTCGTCAAGCGCGATTCCACGTGGCGACGCTACGAGTCCCCACTGCGGACGATTAGCCATGCGAAACCCCCTCGTTGGCGTCCGCGCCTGGTTCTGCCGTGTTTCGACACCATGGCCGCCCGCCGTGCGCAATACCTGGGGGAGGTATTGCCCGGTTGTTGCTCCGTGATGCCGATCACAGGCTAAAAACAACGAGAAATGACTGTCAAGTGAACAATTCGATTGCTTGGTTCAGGACGCTTTTACCGTCGCCGCGCGCATTTCCGAATACACGATATTGTCATGCAACGTTCATTTGACAGGTCATCTATTTCTATGGTTTAGGAACGTAGGCTACGCGGCATGCGAACTGCTTACCAAGAGCAACTTTCCGAGTTATCCGCGCACTTGGGTGAGATGTGCGGCCTGGCCGGGGTTGCCATGGAACGCGCAACGCAGTCCCTGCTGCAGGCTGATCTGGTTCTGGCCGAGGCAGTGTTCACCGATCACGACCAGATCGCCAGGCTGGGTGTGCTCGTCGAGGAAAGCTCCTTCGGTCTGTTGGCGTTGCAAAAGCCGGTCGGCGGCGACCTGCGCGCCACGGTGAGTGCCATCCAGATGGTGGCGGATATCGACCGGATGGGCAGCCTTGCGATGCATGTTGCCAGGACCGCCCGCCGTCGCCATCCGCAACGCACCCTTCCGGACGAGGTCACTGGATATTTCGCCGAAATGGGCAGAGTCGCAGTTGAATTGGGCAACAGAGCCCAGGAGGTGCTGCTGACCTGCGACCCGAGGAAGGCGGCCCGGATCCGCGAAGAAGACGACGCCATGGATGAGCTGCACCGGCATTTGTTCACCGTGCTGATGGATCACGAATGGACGCATGGCGTGATGGCCGCCGTAGACGTGGCGCTGCTGGGCCGGTTCTATGAGCGCTTTGCCGACCACGCGGTCGAGGTAGCGCGACGGGTCATCTTTCGGGCGACCGGCGAGTTCTCCCAACAACCACGCAGCATGCCGACCCTTCGGCTGGCCAACGGCCGGGTAATCCGGGGCACCTCATAATCCGCTGCTGCGCGGCGCAACGGCTAGTTAATGTTCTGAACGTTTATTACTGCAGAATATGGATTCGTTCTAGCAGGTCAGCCTGGACCGATAGCTAAGTCAGAATGGACAGTTCCTTCGGGAACCGGGTCAACAATTCCGGGGCCCGCCCGTTGTTTTCGGAGTCTTTTGGCGTCCCGCCGGCCACTACCAGGGTGTCCTCGATGCGCACCCCGCCACGGCCGGGTAGGTAGACGCCGGGCTCCACGGTGACGACGGAGCCCGCAAGAAGTGTGCCGGCGGACGTCGCCCCGATTCCCGGCGCTTCGTGAATCTCCAGCCCCACGCCGTGTCCCAGACCATGGCCGAAATGCTCGCCGTACCCGGCGTCGACGATCACCTGGCGCGCCGCCTTGTCGACCTCGCGTAGGTCGGCACCCGGCCGTAGGGCCTCCCGTCCCGCCTTTTGCGCATCGGCGACCAGCTGATAGATCTCGCGCTGCCAGTTCGCGGCCGAACCCAGCACAAACGTGCGCGTCATGTCGGAGTGGTAGCCGGCGACCAGCGCGCCGAAATCGATCTTGACGAAGTCGCCGGTGGACAGCTTTCGGTCGGTGGGCCGGTGGTGCGGGATCGCCGAATTGGGTCCGGTGGCCACGATCGTCTCGAACGACACCGCGTCGGCACCGTGGTCGAGCATCAGCGCTTCCAACTCCCGGCTCACCTCGCGCTCGGTCCGGCCCGGCCGCAGACCGCCGCGCTGCACCAGGTCGGTGAGGGCGGCGTCGGCGGCCTCACAGGCCAGCCGTAGCAGTGCCAGCTCACCGGCGTCTTTGATCTCGCGCAGCGCCTCCACGGTTCCCGCGGCGCGCACCAGCTCGACGCCCGCGCCGTCCAGCTCCTTGGTCAGCGCGTCCAGACCGTCGACGGTCATCACGTGGCTCTCGAAGCCGAGCCTGCGCACTCCCTCGTCGGCGGCGCGACGGGCCAGATGACGTCCGCACGCCCGTTCGATGACGATTTCCACCCCGGACGCCTGCTCGGCGGCCTGCGTGCGGTACCGGCTGTCGGTGGCCAGCACCGGCTGCCGATCGTCGGCGAACACCAGCAACGCGCCGTTGGACCCGGTGAACCCGGATAGGTAGCGGACGTTGACCAAGTCTGTGACCAGCATCGCGTCCAGCTCTTTGGCAACGATTTGGGCTCTGAGGTTGTGTCGACGCTGAGAATGTGTCACGACCCTTGACGGTACTCGCTACGCTGTGTGCCCATGAGGAACTGGATGGTGCGCGGACTGGTGTTCGCCGGGCTGATGGTCGTTCTCCGCTTGATTCAGGCGGCGGTGATCAACGCTTGGCCCACGATGACCGGATTGATCAGTGCGCTGCTGGTCCTGTTGTACATCATCGGCGCGTCCACTTGGGGGGTGCTCGACGGCCGCGCCGACGCCCGGGCCAACCCCGACCCGGACCGCCGGGAAGACCTGGCCATGCTCTGGCTGCTGACCGGACTCGCAGCCGGCATCATCAGCGGCGCGGTGTCCTGGATCATTTCGCTTTTCTACAAAGACCTGCAGACCGGTGGGCCGATCCCCGAGCTGACGACATTCGCCGCTTTCACCGCGTTGATCATTTTCGTGCCCGCGATCATCGGCGTGGCGGTCGGCCGCTGGCTGATCGACCGGAAGGCTCCGCCGGCGCCGCACCATGACGGATCGCGCGGTCGGCCGTCCGATGGCGACGTGTTCTCCGCGGTTCGCGCCGACGAGTCGCCGACGGGCGAGATTCCCGTTCAGCGCAGCGAAGCTCAGACCGAGGCACGGACCGCCGCAGTGGCCACCGCTGAGCGTGACGCACCAACCGAGGCGCTTCCCACGCACGAGGGACGTACTCAGGAGCGTCCGACGTATGAGGGACGTACCGAGGTACTGCCGACGCATGAGGCGCGGACCGAGGCTATCGATACCCGCGGCAGCGAGTCGCCCACCCAAGAAATCCGCGTGGACCCCGACGCCACACAGCAGCGCGACAAGCGGCGCGGGAGCTGACCGTCCGCTGTGCGTTCACGGCTTTCGGTGTGAAGCCAGGGCTTTCGGTGTGAAGCCAGGGCTTTCGGTGTGAAGCCAGGGCGTCGATCCGGCGATTTTTCCGCCCGACACGCACACTCAACGCCCTGAATGCACACTCAATTCCGAATCCCGACTAGCGCGAATCGGCCGCCAGGTAGCGCAAAGCGAGCAGGTAGCCCTGGATTCCCAGCCCGGCGATCACCCCGGTGGCCACCGGACTGATGTAGGAATGCCGCCGAAACTCCTCGCGGGCATACACATTGGAGATATGCACCTCGATCAGCGGTGCCCGCAATTCGGCGCAGGCGTCGCGCAGCGCCACCGACGTGTGGGTCAAACCGCCGGCGTTCAGGATCACCGGTTCACCGGCGTCGGCGGCCCGATGAATCCACTCCAGCAGCTGGGCTTCGCTGTCACTTTGCCGCACAACAGCTTTGAGTCCGAGTGCGGCAGCCTCGGCTTCGATCGCCGCCACCAGCTGGTCGTGTGTGGTGCTGCCGTAGACCGCCGGCTCGCGCTGGCCCAGCCGGCCCAAGTTCGGGCCGTTGACGACGTTCACCGTGCTCGTCATGACGGCTCGAGTCCTGCGTATGCCGCCGCCAGCAGCGACGGGTCGGGTCCGACCAGCCGGCCCGGTTTGGCCAGACCGTCGAGAACCACGAAGCGAAGCACGCCGGCCCGGGTTTTCTTGTCTCCGGCCATGTATTCCAGCAACTCAGGCAGCGCGTCGGCGTCATAGCTGGTAGGCAGGCCGAGCGAAGTGAGGATGCTGCGATGGCGCTCGGCGGTGGCGTCGTCGAGCCGCCCGGCCAGTCGGGCCAACTCCGCGGCGAACACCAGGCCCACCGACACGGCCGCGCCATGGCGCCAGCGGTAATGCTCCCGACGCTCGATCGCGTGGGCCAAAGTGTGGCCATAGTTCAGGATTTCGCGCAGCTCCGACTCCTTCTCGTCGGCGGCGACCACTTCTGCCTTGACGACGATCGCGCGCCGGATCAGTTCCGGCAACACGTCGCCGGTCGGGTCCAACGCGGCCTGCGGGTCGGCTTCGATGAGGTCCAGGATGACCGGGTCGGCGATGAAGCCGGCCTTGACCACCTCGGCCATGCCGGCGACGATCTCGTTGTGCGGCAACGTTTCCAGTGTCGACATGTCGACCAGCACGGCGAGCGGCTGATGAAAAGCGCCGACCAGGTTCTTGCCGGCCTCGGTGTTGATACCCGTCTTGCCGCCGACGGCCGCATCGACCATGCCGAGCAACGTCGTCGGCACATGCACGATCGATACACCCCGCAGCCAAGTGGCCGCCGCGAACCCGGCGACGTCGGTGGCGGCCCCGCCGCCGAGACTGACCAGCGCGTCCTTGCGGCCAATCCCGATGCGGCCCAACACTTCCCAGATGAAGCCCACCACCGGTAGATCCTTGCCCGCCTCGGCGTCCGGAATTTCGATGCGGTGTGCGTCGACACCCTTGTCCGCCAACATGGTTCGGATGGCCTCGGCGGTCTGCGCCAGCACCGGCTGATGCAGGATCGCCACCCGATGCCGGTCCGAAAGCAGCTCTTCCAACTCGGTCATCAGACCGGTACCGATCACCACGGGATACGGCGGGTCGACGGCTACCTCAACGGTGACCGGCGCTGGGATTGCGGTCATTTGGACGCCTGTGCGGGACTCGGAGCTTTGTTGGTGCGGTTGGCGCCTTCTAGCCGCGAGATGATGTAGCGAACCACGGCGCCGGGATTGCGGCGGTTGGTGTCCACCCGGATGGTGGCCACCCGCCGGTACAGCGGAGTTCGTTGGGCCATCAGGGCGCGAAACTTCTCGGCGCGGTCGGGCCCGGCCAGCAGCGGCCGCACGGTGTTGCCGCCGGTCCGCCGAATGCCTTCGGCCGCACCGATTTCCAAGTAGACGACGGTGTGTCCGGCCAGCGCGTCGCGCACCCCGGGGGTGGTGACGGCCCCGCCACCGAGCGAGACGACACCGTCGTGCTCGGCCAGCGCCGCACGCACCACGTCTTCCTCGATGCGACGGAATTCCTGCTCTCCCTCGGTGGCGAAGATGTCGGCGATGCCGCGCCCGGTCCGCTGCTCGATCATCGCGTCGGTGTCCAGCAGGCTCACCCCGAGCGCCTTGGCCAGGCGCCGCCCGATCGTCGACTTGCCCGAGCCGGGCAGGCCGACCAGTACCGCTTTGGGTGCCATGCCGACTAGCCTCCGGACGCCCGGGCGGCCGGTGCTTCGCGGTCGGCGACGGCACGCTGGTAGGCCTGGGCATTACGGCGGGTTTCGGTCAGTGAGTCGCCGCCGAACTTCTCCAGCGCCGCGCGTGCCAAGACCAGCGCCACCATGGTTTCGACGACGACGCCGACGGCCGGCACCGCGCACACGTCGGAGCGCTGGTGGATGGCGACCGCCTCGTCGCCGGTGGCCATGTCGACGGTCGCCAACGCCCGCGGCACCGTGGAGATCGGCTTCATCGCCGCGCGTACCCGCAACGGCTGCCCGTTGGTCATGCCGCCCTCCAGGCCGCCAGCGCGGTTGGTCGAGCGGACGACGCCGTCGGGTCCGGGGTACATCTCGTCGTGGGCGCGGCTGCCGCGGCGGCGCGCGGTCTGGAAGCCGTCGCCGATCTCCACCCCCTTGATCGCCTGAATGCCCATCACGGCGCCCGCCAGCTGGCTGTCCAGGCGGTTGTCGCCGCTGGTGAACGATCCGAGCCCGACGGGCAGGCCCAGCGCCACCACCTCCACCACGCCGCCCAGCGTGTCACCGTCCTTCTTGGCGGCTTCGATTTCGGTGATCATCGACTTTTCAGCCTGTTCGGCAAAAGCCCGCACGGGACTGCCGTCGATGGCCGCGAGATCTTCCGGCCGCGGCGGCGGGCCGTCGTAGGGCTCCGACGCGCCGATGGAGATGACGTGGGACAGCACCTCGACGCCCAGTGCCTGACGCAGAAACGCCCGTGCGACGGTCCCGGCAGCGACGCGCGCGGCGGTCTCGCGGGCGCTGGCGCGCTCCAGCACCGGCCGGGCGTCGTCGAAACCGTATTTGAGCATGCCGGCGTAGTCGGCGTGACCGGGCCGCGGCCGGGTGAGCGGGGCGTTGCGGGCCAGTTCTTCCAGCACCGATGGATCGACGGGGTCGGCGGCCATCACGGTTTCCCACTTCGGCCATTCGGTGTTGCCGATCTCGATCGCGATGGGCCCGCCCAGGGTGACGCCGTGCCGGATGCCGGACAGCAGCGTCACCGCGTCACGCTCGAACGTCATCCGAGCGCCACGGCCATAGCCCAGCCGGCGGCGGGCCAGCTGGTCGGCGATGTCGGTGGAGGTGATCTCCACACCGGCGACCATGCCTTCCACGACGGCCACCAGCGCGCGGCCGTGCGACTCCCCGGCGGTGATCCAGCGCAACACCCGACCATCTTCCCATGATTGGACTCCTGAGCCTGCCATGGCTCACGTGACGGACCGACGGGCACGGACTAGCATTCGCGGATGGCTTTCCCGCGCATCGAGGGTCTGCGCGGCATGGAGCTCGGTATAGCCGGCACCCCACTGCGCACCGAGCTGGTAGACCTGGTGCTGTCCGGCGCCAAGAGGGCGACGGCCGGACTGCTACGCGAGTACGAGGTCGAGGGCGAGCAGCTTGAGCACGTCGGAGAACGGCTCGCGCTGGTCGGTCCGGACGGCTCGAGCGTCGGCGTCATCGTCATCACCCATATCGAGATAACGCCTTTCGAGAACGTCACGTGGGAGTTCGCCCAAGCCGAGGGCGAGGGTTTCACCGATCTGGAGCACTGGCGCACCGGCCACCGGGGCTACTTCAAACGGGAATATGGGCTAGACATCGAGAGCACCGAACCCATGGTCTGCCTTCGGTTCCGCCTGGAAGCCTCGGCTTGAACCCAGGGTCAGCCCAGCAACGCGCACGCCCCCGCGGTGGCGGCGCACATCGACGGCCCATGCGGCACGGCGCGCAACCCGCACAAAACCCCGCACACCGCGGTGATCAGCGGCGCGACAAGCGCCGCTAGAAACCACACCTCGACACCGAAGGACCCGGCCAGCGCGCCCAAGCCGATCGCCAGCTTGACGTCACCGGCGCCCATGCCCGTCGGCGCCAGCAGATGCACAAGCAGATATACCCCGGCCAGTGCCGCAGCCCCGGCCAGCGCGGCCCAGCCTCGACCGCCCGCCGCGCCGACCAGCAGAATCACCCCCGCGCCGGGCAGCGTCAGCCAGTTAGGCAGTCGGCGTTGCCTGAAGTCGTAGCAGCTCAACGCCACCAGCCACGCCACCACGGCCGCGATCAGCATGCCGCTGCACGCTAGAGCAATTCCTCCAACGCGCAAGTCATCGCTTCCCGCGGCGCGGGCAGCCCGGTGAACTGCTCGACTTGCGCGAACGCCTGGTGCAGCAGCATCTGCAGGCCGTTGATCACCCGGCCGCCCGCGGCGGCCACCGCGGCGGCCAGCGGGGTGGGCCACGGGTCGTAGACGGCGTCCAGCAGCACCGGAATTGTGGCAAATTTGACGGCATAGCGCGCGGCCACGTCCGCAGGGATGGTGCTCACCAATACCTCGGCGGCCGCCACCTCGTCGGCCAGCCCACCGCTGTCCAGGCCGCAGAACCGGGTGTCCGCGCCGATCCGCGTGCCCAGGTCGACCAACCGAGCAGCCTTGTCCGCATTCCGGGCCACCACGGTGATGCCGGTGACGCCGAGGTGGGCCAGCCCCACCACCGCGGCCGGTGCGGTGCCGCCCGACCCGCAAACCAGCGCATGCCCGGTCAGCGGGCCGAGCGCACCCATCACACCGTCGACGTCGGTGTTGTCGGCGCGCCAGCCGAGCGGAGTACGGACCAGGGTGTTGGCCGAGCCGACCTGTTCGGCACGTGGGGTGTGCTGGTCGGCAAACTGCAGCGCGGCGAACTTGCCCGGCATGGTCACCGAAACGCCGACCCATTCGGGCCCGAAACCGCCGACGACACTTGGCAGCTGTTCGGCAGTGCACTCGATACGGTCATAGGTCCAGTCATCGAGACCTAACGCGCGATAGGCGGCCAGATGCAGCTGCGGAGAGCGGGAATGCGCGACCGGCGAACCAAGTACCCCGGCTTTCCTAGCGCGTGCTGTCGAGGACACCGTTGCGCTTGGCCAGCTCGATGTTTGCCAGGTGTTGCTGGTAGTCCCTGGTGAACAGGGTCTTCCCCTGGGCG
The DNA here is from genome assembly GCF_059812225.1 of Mycobacterium sp. NGS66. NCBI lineage: Bacteria > Bacillati > Actinomycetota > Actinomycetes > Mycobacteriales > Mycobacteriaceae > Mycobacterium > Mycobacterium sp. NGS66. The sequence continues at coordinate 212,244 of NZ_JCALCG010000008.1, forward strand.
TCGACGGTGACGAAGTACAGCCAGTCGCCCGGCTCGGGATGCTCGGCGGCGCTCAGCGCGTCGGTACCCGGCGAGCAGATCGCGGTAGCCGGCAAGCCCTGGGACACATAGGTGTTCCAGGGCGTTCGCTGCCCGCGGTCGGCATCGGTGGTGGCCACCTCCCGGCGGTCCAGCGGGTAGTTCACGGTCGAGTCGAACTCCAGCGTGCGGTGCTCGTGCAGGCGGTTGTAGATGACCTGCGCCACCTTCGCGAAATCCTGCGGCTTGGATTCCTGCTGCACCAGCGACGCCACCACCAGGATGTCGTAGGGCGACAGGCCGAGGGAGGATGCGGTGTCCAGCAATCCGGATTTCGTGTATTCCCCGGCGCCTCCGGTGATCAGGCTGGCCAGGATCGTCGGTGCCGATGCCGAGGGATCGACGTTGAATGTTCCGGGTGCGATGAGGCCCTCGATCCGGCGATGGTCGTTGCCGAGCTCGGTCACCGGCTGGATCGCCCACACCGGCACCCCCAGCGTCGCCGGCGCGTCGCGGGCCGCTGACTTGCGCAGGTCATCCACCGACACGCAATGCCGGTCGCCGTCGAGGTCGACGCACGTGGCCCGCGAGATAAGGCTCAGGATTCCCGGGGTCACCTGGTTGGTCTTCATGTCGGTGGTGTCGTCGAGCTGGCGTCCTTCCGGGATGACCAGCCTGCCCACCCGGTTGCTCGGGTCGGTCAGCCGCGCGACGGCGCTGGCCGCCGGGATCTCGGTACGCATCCGGTAATACCCCGGCTGGATCGCGGAAATCGCGGGGTTGCCGCGCGCGGCCCGGACGAATGCCTTGACGGTGGCGACCACGCCGTGGTTGAGCAGCGTCTCACCGATCGCCGTGGTGGAATCGCCGGCCTGGATCTGGATCATGATGTCCTGCTTGCCGCTGCCGGTGTAGTCGTCGCCGGCACCGAACATCGAGTGCCACAACTTGACGCCGACCACGCCGGCCGCGACCACCACCACGACCAGCAGTGCCAGTGCGAATTGCCAGGCGAAACGGCGTCGCCGCCGTCCCCGCTCGGCCTTGATCCGCTCTACCCGGCTCATCGTCGCCCGCGGCGGCCCGACGGCTTCGGGCTCGGCGCGTTCCCCCCGCACGCTGTCAGCCATCGGCGGCATCCCGTGTCATGGCTGTGCGGCGCTGGTCGAGCCAGGACTGCAGAATCGCCACCGCGGCGGCCTGGTCGACCACCGCACGCTGGTGTTTGGCCGACACGCCGGCCGCCCGCAACGACCGCTGCGCGCTGACGGTGGTCAGTCGCTCGTCAGTCAGGCGCACCGGCGTTGGAGCAATCCGTCCGGCTAAAGCTTCGGCGAGCTCGATTGCGTCCCGTGCCGACGGCCCGGTGCGGTCGGCCAGCGTGCGCGGCAGGCCGACGATCACCTCGACGGCCTCCAGCTCGGCGGCCAACGCGGCAAGTCGGCGCAGGTGCTTGCCGGAGCGATCGCGGCGCACCGTTTCCACCGGCGTGGCCAGGATCCCGTCGGGGTCGCTGACCGCCACCCCGATACGCACACTGCCCACGTCGATGCCGAGGCGCCGTCCACGACCGGGATCAACTTCGCCAGGCCGATCGGGCAAGCGGTGCTGTGATGAGACCACTCAGCCAACCCGCGCTATTTCGGAGCGCACCGCGTCGAGCGCCGCGTCGATGCCGGTCGGGTCTTTCCCAGACCCCTGCGCCAGGTCGGCCTTGCCGCCGCCGCGACCGTCGACGGCCACGGCGAGCTGCTTGATCAGCTCGTTGGCGCGGATCCCGAGATCCTGTGCAGCCGTATTGGCTGCGACCGCGTACGGCACGTTGTCGTTATCACCCTGGGCGATCAGCGCGACGACAGCCGGATCGCTGCCCAGCCTGCCGCGGATGTCGCCGACCAGAGAACGCAGGTCCGCCGCCGTCATCCCGCCCGACATTCGCTGCGCCACTACCCGCACGTTACCGATGCGCTCCGCGCCGGCGGCGGCATTGGTGGCGGCTGCACGCGCGCTGGCCTGTCGGGCGCGCTCGAGTTCTTTCTCGGCCGCCTTGAGCCGCTCCACCAGGTTGGCCACCCGGGCCGGCACTTCTTCCGACGGCACCTTCAACGACGACGCCAGCCCCGCCATCAGCGCGCGCTCCTTGGCCAGGTGGCGGAACGACTCCAGCCCGACGTAGGCCTCCACCCGACGTACCCCGGAGCCGATGGACGATTCGCCCAGGATGGTCACCGGACCGATCTGCGCCGAGTTGTGCACATGCGTGCCGCCGCACAGCTCCAGCGAGAACGGGCCACCGATCTCAACCACCCGCACCTGGTCGGGATAGCTCTCGCCGAACAGCGCCATCGCCCCCATCGCCTTGGCCTTGTCGAGCTGTTCGGTGAATGTGTGCACCTCGAAGTCGGCTTGCACCGCTTCGTTGGTCACTTCCTCGATCTGGGTGCGCTGCTCGTCGCTCAACGGCCCCTGCCAGTTGAAGTCGAACCGCAGATAACCCGGCCGGTTCAACGAGCCGGCCTGAACGGCGTTGGGCCCCAACACTTGTCGCAACGCGGCGTGCACCATGTGGGTGCCCGAATGCCCCTGCGTCGCGCCCTTGCGCCAACCTGGGTCCACCGCGGCGACGACGGTGTCGCCTTCGACGAATTCCCCGGATTCCACGTTGACCCGGTGCGCGTGCAGGGTTTTGGCGATCTTCTGCACATCGGTGACGGCAGCCCGGGCGCTCTCGCCCGAACCCGTCCCGCTGATGGTGCCGATGTCGGCGAGCTGACCGCCGGATTCCGCGTACAGCGGGGTGCGGTCCAAGATCAGTTCCACCCGATCGGCCTCGACCGAGTCGGCGTGCGTCACCACCGGCACCCGCCTGCCGTCGAGGAAGATCCCCAAAATCATTGCCTCGGAAGTTAATTCGTCGAATCCGGTGAACTCGGTGGGGCCGGCGTCGACCAGCTCCCGATAAGCGGTCAGATCGGCGTGCGCATGCTTTCGCGCGGCGGCGTCGGCCTTGGCCCGCTGCCGTTGTTCGGCCATCAGCTCCCGGAAGCCCGCCTCGTCGACGGTCAGGCCGGCCTCGGCCGCCATCTCCAGGGTGAGCTCGATCGGGAAGCCGTAGGTGTCGTGCAGGGTGAAGGCATCCGAACCCGAAACCACCTTGGCGCCAGCAGATTTGGTACTGCCGGCGACCTCGTCGAACAGCTTGGAACCCGCGGCCAGGGTGCGGTTGAACGCGGTCTCCTCGGCGACGGCAATGCGATTGATCCGGTCGAAGTCGCTGACCAGTTCGGGGTAGGACGGGCCCATCGCGTCGCGCACGGTGGCCATCAGGTCGCCGACGATCGGGGTGTCGATCCCCAGCAGCTTGGCGCTGCGGATCACCCGGCGCAGCAGCCGACGCAGCACGTAGCCGCGACCGTCGTTGCCGGGGCTTACCCCGTCGCCGATCAGGATCGCGGCGGTACGGCTGTGATCGGCGATGATGCGGTAGCGCACGTCGTCGGCGTGGTTTCCGGCGTCATATGGCCGAGGCGCGCGTTCGGCGACCAAGTCGATCACCGGTCGCAGCAGGTCGGTCTCGTAGACGTTGTGCACGTCCTGCAGGATCAGCGCAAGACGTTCGACGCCCATCCCGGTGTCGATGTTCTTGCGCGGCAACGGCCCCAGGATCTTGTAGTCCTCTTTGGTGGTTCCCTCGCCGCGCTCGTTCTGCATGAACACCAGGTTCCACACCTCGAGGTAGCGGTCCTCGTTGACGATGGGGCCGCCCTCGGGACCGAACTCCGGCCCGCGGTCGTAGTAGATCTCCGACGACGGCCCGCACGGCCCGGGAATGCCCATGGACCAGTAGTTGTCGGCCATGCCCCGGCGCTGGATCCGCTCCGCGGGCAGGCCGGCCACCTCCTGCCACAGTGCGGCGGCCTCGTCGTCGTCGAGATAGACGGTGGCCCAGAACCTTTGCGGATCCAGCCCGTATCCCCCGTCGGCAACGGAATTGGTCAGCAGCGCCCAGGCCAATTCGATGGCCCCGCGCTTGAAGTAGTCGCCGAACGAGAAGTTGCCGGCCATCTGGAAGAAGGTGTTGTGCCGCGTGGTGATGCCCACCTCGTCGATGTCGGGCGTGCGGATGCACTTCTGGATGCTGGTGGCTGTCGCGTACGGCGGGGTGCGCTGACCCAGGAAGAACGGGACGAACTGGACCATGCCCGCGTTGACGAACAGCAGGTTGGGGTCGTCGAGGATTACCGAGGCGCTCGGCACCTCCGTGTGGCCCGCTTTCACGAAATGATCAAGGAACCGCTTCCTGATCTCGTGGGTCTGCATGTCCTTCTCTCTTGGTTCCCGGCTTTGCTCGTCACCGGATTCCAGCCTATTCGCCGGGACGTCGGAAGGCCCTCGAACAACGTTTTCGACCGTTCACAGTACCGCTGGGCCGGTGCCTAGCCTTCCACAAAGCTCAGGCGCACGGATCGGCGCGGATTGTCCCGGTTGAGGTCGACGAGAACGACGCTCTGCCAGGTGCCCAGCAGCGGCTCGCCGGCCGCGACCGGCACCGTCACCGACGGCGCGACTATCGCCGGCAGCACGTGGTCGGCACCGTGGCCGGGAGACCCGTGCGCGTGCCGATAGCGGTCGTCGCGCGGCAGCAGCCGTTCCAGGGTGTCGACCAGGTCGTCGTCGGAACCGGCGCCCGTCTCGATGATCGCGACACCGGCCGTCGCATGCGGGACGAACACGTTGCACAAGCCGTCGCTGCGCTCGGCGCAGAACGACCGCACCGCGTCGGTCAGATCGACGATGCGGCGACGTGCGGTGTCCACTTCCAGCACATCGGTATGCACCCGGTCCAGCCTACGGCGTGGCTGCTTGGAGCGGCCAATTGTGGTTAGCGCCACACCATTGCGGGCGCTGACCGGCAGGAGGAAGGTAGTGCGTGAACCGGTGGCGCCACCGGGGCGCTGCCCCGAGGAAAGAGGGGGTGGATCGTGTACGCACGCTCTACCACAATTCAGGCGCAACCCTCGTCGATCGACGCGGGAATTGCACATGTTCGCGATGACGTTATGCCCGCTCTGCAAGGAATGCCGGGCTGCATCGGGGTATCCCTTTTGGTCGACCGTCGCTCTGGCCGGTGCATCGCCACGAGCGCCTGGGAGAGCGACGAGGCCATGCGCGCCAGCGCTGAAACCGTGACGCCGATCCGGGATCGGGCCGCGGAAATGTTCGGGGGCACGGCAAACGTCGAGAACTGGGAGATCGCAGCGCTGCACCGCGACCACCGCGCGCCCGACGCTGCCGGCGTTCGGGCGACCTGGGTCAGGGTGGCGCCGGACACGATGGACCAAGGCATCGAGTACTACAAGTCGTCCGTGCTGCCCCAGCTCGAGGGTCTCGACGGCTTTTGCAGTGCGAGCCTGCTGATCGACCGCGAGTCGGGTCGCGCGGTGTCGTCGGTGAGTTTCGACAGCCTCGACGCGATGGAGCGGAACAGGGACCGGGCAACGGAACTGAAGAACTCGTCGATGCGGGAGGCGGGCGCCGAGGAACTCGACGAAAGCGAGTTCGAGCTGGCGCTGGCCCACCTGAGGGTGCCCGAGCTGGTCTGACGCTTTTGCCGCAGAAAACCGGCCGAACTTTGCGTTCGGCCGGTGCTCGTTTTGCGCATGTTTTCCCTTGCCGCAGAAAAGCCGGCGGGGCGGTTTCGGTCCCCTACTCGTCGGTATGACCTTTTGGCCCATTGCCAGGGCCAATAGGTAGGAGGAAGGTAAAGATTTACCGGTGGCGCACCGGGGCGCCGCCCGAGCGGAGAGGGCCGATCGTGTACGCACGCTCTACCACAATCCAAGCCAAGCCAGGATGCATCGACGCGGGCATAGCGCACGTCCGTGATGTCGTCATGCCGGCACTTAGCGAGATCGACGGGTGCCTTGGCTTGTCGCTGTTGGTCAACCGGGAAACCGGCAGATGCATAGCGACCAGCTCATGGGAGACCCTCGAGGCGATGCGCGACAGCGCCGAGCGCGTGTGGCCGATTCGCCAGGAAGCAGCCGAGCGGTTCGGCGGCTACCCCGCCGTCGACCAATGGCAGATCGCGGTCTTCCACCGCGACCACCGGTCGGGACCCGGGGCGTGCGTCCGCGCCACCTGGGTCAAGGCGCGGCCCGATCGGTTCGAACCGGCCATCGACTACTACCGGATGGCCATCGTGCCGGCGATCGAGGAGCTCGAGGGCTTCTGCAGCACCAGCCTGCTGATCGACACCATCTCCGCGCGCGCGGTGGTGTCGACGACGTTCGACAGCATGGAGGCGATGGACCGCAACCGCGAGCAGTCCCGTGCGTTGCGGACCGCCGAGCTGCGCAACCTGGGCGTGGACCAGTACGACGTCGAGGAGTTCGAGCTGGCGCTGGCGCACTTGCGGGTACCCGAGCTGGTCTGACACCTACGCCGAGCAGACGCAAAATCGCCCTTTTTCGGCATCGAAAAGGCGATTTTGCGTCTGCTCGGCGTGCCTAGCGCAGCGCGTCCCCGGGAAATCCGCGGCAAGGGTGCACTTCGTAGGTGAAGACCCCGGCGGCAACCCCCGGGTCCGCATCCATGATCGCGGCGGTGTCCTCGAGGGTGGCGTCGAACACCCCGACGCCGCACACCTCGGAGTCGTCGGTGATGGGCAACACCACCGCCAGCACGCCGTCGTCCCGCAACCCGAAGTTGCGACGACCGTGTTCCCAGACGATCCCGGGCGTCGAGTCGTCGCCGAAACGCGGCCCCTGCTTGAGGATTACGACGCTGTAGAGCTTGGCGCTGGGCAGCAGTTCGCTCATCTCCTCGTCGGTAAAGGTCCTCATGACCGTCCCTTCTTCTTGCGAATGATCGCCCGCAGCCGGTCCAGCCGCCCGGCGATCTCCCGTTCAGCGCCATGAGCAGACGGCCGATAGTAGTCCACACCGACCAGCTCATCCGGCGGATACTGTTGGGCCACAACGCCATCGGGATCGTCGTGGGAATACTTGTAGCCCTGCGCGTTGCCCAGCGCCGCCGCGCCGGAGTAATGCCCGTCGCGCAGATGGGCGGGCACCAGACCGGCCTTGCCCGCCCTGATGTCGTCCATCGCCGCCCCCAGCGCCGTCGTCACCGCGTTGGACTTCGGCGCGGTGGCCAGGTGCACGGTGGCATGCGCCAGCGTCAGCTGAGCCTCGGGCATGCCGATCAGCGCCACCGTCTGGGCGGCGGCAACCGCCGTCTGTAGCGCAGTCGGATCGGCCATCCCGATGTCCTCGCTGGCCAGGATCATCAGCCGGCGCGCGATGAAGCGTGGATCCTCGCCCGCCACCAACATGCGGGCCAGATAATGCAGCGCCGCGTCGACGTCGGAGCCGCGCACCGACTTGATGAAGGCGCTGATGACGTCGTAGTGCTGGTCGCCGTCGCGGTCGTAGCGGACCGCGGCCTTGTCCAGGGACTGCTCGATGGTTTCGACGCCGACCGAAGCACCCGCCGCCTGAGCTGCCTCGGCCGCCACTTCCAGCGCGGTCAACGCGCGGCGGGCGTCGCCGGCGGCCAACTGCACCAGCAGGTCTACGGCGTCCGGTGACACAGGGACTTCACCGCCCAGGCCGCGGGGGTCGTCGATCGCGCGCTGCACCACGGCACGGATGTCGTCGGTGGACAACGGCCGCAGCTGCAGGATCAGCGATCGGGACAGCAGCGGCGCCACCACAGAAAACGACGGGTTCTCGGTCGTCGCGGCGACCAACAGCACCACCCGGTTTTCCACCGCGGACAGCAGCGCGTCCTGCTGAGTTTTGGAGAAACGGTGCACCTCGTCGATGAACAGCACCGTCTGCTCGCCGCGAAGGAGCGCACGCCGGGCGTTCTCGATGACGGCCCGAACGTCCTTCACCCCCGCCGACAACGCCGACAGCGCCACGAACCGGCGTCCGGTTGCCTGCGAGATCAGCGCCGCCAGCGTCGTCTTCCCGCTGCCTGGTGGGCCATAGAGGATGGCCGATGCCACGCCAGAGCCCTCGACCAGGCGACGCAGCGGTGACCCGGCCGCCAGCAAGTGATCCTGACCGACGACCTCGTCCAGCGATGCCGGGCGCATCCGCACCGCCAGCGGCGCCGACGCGCCCGCGAGCCTCAGCTCCCGGTCGCTAGGTTGCGGCTCGCCGGGCAGGTCGAATAGACCGTCGGACACGGTTTCAGGCATACCACGCGAGGGTGACACCGGCGCAGAGGCGAAACTTCCTTGCGCTCAACCCGCGCGTCTCGGCCTTCAATTTGCTAAGTTCCCGTTTGCCAGGTTTCGGTGCACCGACGACAGCGAATGAGGACGGCAAATGAGCCAGCCCCCAGACCCCTACGGCAGCAACCCAAGTTCTTCGGGCTACCCGCCGCCCAACTACGGCTCCCAACCGCCTCCGCCCGGGTACAACGCACCGCCCCCACCTCCGCCACCGCCCGGCTATGGTCCGCCTGGAGGCCAGCCCGGTGCGGGCTACGGGGCGCCTCCCCCACCACCCGGACCGTCGCAGGGCTATGGCGGGCCCCAACCCGGCTACCCGCAGCCAGGGTACGGCGGGCAAACCGGCGGCCCCGGCGCGCAGTTCGACTTCGGCGACGTGTGGAACTGGGCGTGGAACAAGTTCGCCGAGAACGCTGTGCCGCTCCTCGTTTCGGCCGTGATATACGGCGTGATCGCCGGCGCCATTTATGGCGTGGAGATATTACTGACCCCGAGCCCGACTCCCGGGACTTATAACCCGTCCACCGGCGCATATACTCCCGGGGACACAGGCAACGCAAGCGTCGCGTTGCTCATTACGTTGGTCGGCTCACTGGTGTCGTTGGCGGTGAGCCTCTACCAGCAAGCCTCCTTCACGTCGGGCACCCTCGACATTGCCGACGGCAAGCCGGTGAACATCGGGACGTTTTTCAAGCCGCGCAACTTCGGCGGCGCTGTTGCCACCGCGCTGCTGGTGGGCATTGGCGTCGGCATCGGACTGGTCCTTTGCATCGTCCCGGGCCTGATCTTCGGCGTACTCGCGATGTTCTCGATCCAGTATGCGATCGACCGGTCCCTGTCGCCGATCGATGCCATCAAGGCCAGCATCGCAACGGTCAGGGCCAACGTGGGTCCCGCGCTCTTGTGCGTGCTATGGGTGTTCTTGGCGTTCGTTGCCAGCGCCGTGACGTGCGGCCTCGGCTCGATCGTCGCCGTAGGGTTCAACTCGCTGGTGCTCACCTATGGATACCGCAAGCTGAGCGGCGGTCAGGTCGTCGAGGTGGCGCAGCCCGGGTACCCGCAAGGTCCCCCACCGGGCATACCGCCGGGACCTCCGCCTCAATACAGCTAGCGCCACCAGACGCAAAGCCCCACGCGGACGGCGTCAGGGGCTTTGCGTCTCGTTCCCCCCAACTGCGCTGCGCTGCAACCTGCTGAGCGTTGTGATGAGATCAGCGGTGATGAGCAGCAACGTCGCGTGGAAACGGGATGCTCTTGGCGCGCCTGGCATCTCCCACCTGCCATGCCTGCGTACGGTGCAGCAGTAATGAGATGCGCAGAACCGGCCCGACGATGACACTCGGCGCGACCGAGGGGCGCTACGACGTCGACCGGCTGGTGGCCGGGTACCGTACCGCGCGCGCCCAGGAGGCCCTGTTCGATCTGCGTACGTCCGGCTCGGCAGGCCGAAGCTACGACGAGTTCGTCGACGCCGACGGCAGCGTGCGACCCGCTTGGGCCGAGTTGGCCGACACCGTCGCCGAGCGCGGCCGGGCCGGACTGGACCTGCTGCGCTCGGTGGTGCAGAACCTGATCGACAACGACGGAATCACTTACACCGGAGTCTCGGCAGCCGAAGCCAGCTGGGACCGGGCCGCCGGCGGGCACGGCCCCGAGCCGGGACCCTGGACATTGGACACGCTGCCGCTGGTGATCTCGGCGGCCGATTGGCACCTGCTGGAGTCCGGGCTGGTGCAGCGGTCGCGCCTGCTCGACGGGGTGCTCGCCGACTTGTACGGGCCGCGCAGACTGCTCACCGAGGGCGTTCTCCCCGCACAGTTGGTGTTCGCCCATCCCGGCTACGTGCGAGCGGCGATCGGGATCGAAGTGCCAGGGCGCCATCAGCTGTTCATGCACGGCTGTGATGTGAGCAGACGGCCCGACGGCGGCTTTCAGGTCAATGCCGACTGGACCCAAGCGCCGTCGGGAGCCGGCTATGCGCTGGCCGACCGCCGGGTGATGGCGCACGCGATTCCCGACCTCTACGAAAGGATTGCGCCGCGGCCGACCACCCCGTTCGCCCAAGCGCTGCGGCTGGCGCTGATCGACGCAGCACCCGATGAAGCCCAGGACCCGGTGGTGGTGGTGCTCAGCCCGGGTATCTACTCCGAAACCGCCTTCGATCAGGCGTATCTGGCGACGTTGCTGGGTTTCCCATTGGTAGAGAGCGCAGATCTGGTGGTGCGCGACGGCAAGCTGTGGATGCGCTCGTTGGGCACGCTCAAGCGGGTCGACGTGGTTTTGCGCCGGGTCGACGCCGACTATGTGGACCCGCTGGATCTGCGCCCCGATTCCAGGCTGGGCGTGGTCGGCTTGGTGGAGGCACAACACCGCGGGACGGTCACCGTGGTCAACACGTTGGGCAGCGGCGTGTTGGAAAGCCCAGGGCTGCTGCGGTTTTTGCCCGAGCTCGCCGAGCGCCTGTTGGGCGAAGCCCCGCTACTGCACACCGCGCCGGTGTACTGGGGCGGCATCGCCAGTGAACGCTCTCACCTGTTGGCGAGGCTGCCGTCGCTGTTGATCAAATCCACCGTCGGCGCGGAAACCTTTGTCGGACCGGCACTTTCGTCGGCGCAGCTGGCCGAGCTGGCCGCACGCATCGAGACCATGCCGTGGCAGTGGGTCGGGCAGGAACCGCCGGAGTTCTCGTCGGCACCCACCGACCATGCCGGTGTGCTGTCGTCGGCCGGTGTCGGGATGCGATTGTTCAGCGTTGCTCAGCGCAGCGGCTATGCGCCGATGATCGGCGGGCTGGGCTATGTACTGCGGCCAGGACCGGCCGCATATGCACTGAAAACCGTTGCGGCAAAAGATGTCTGGGTCAGACCGACGGAACGTGCACGTGCCGAGGCGGTGCCTCTCCCGGTTTTGGAGCCCGCTTTGACGGCGCCGGGACGGCATCCTGGGCAGAGCGGGGCCGGCACGCTGGGCGTGAGCTCGCCGCGCGTGCTGTCCGACCTGTTCTGGATGGGACGCTACGGCGAGCGTGCGGAGAACATGGCCCGGTTGCTGATCGTCACCCGCGAGCGCTACCACGTATACCGCAACCAGCAGGTCATCGAGGAAAGCGAGTGCGTGCCCGTGCTGATGGCCGCACTGGGCGGCATCACCGGGACCGATATCGGAACCCTCGATGACCACGCCGAGCTGGTGGCCGTCGCTCCCTCGATGCTGTGGTCGCTGACCATGGACCCAGACCGGCCGGGTTCGCTGGTCCAATCGGTGGACGGGCTGGCCCTGGCCGCCAGGGCGGTACGCGACCAGTTGTCCAACGACACCTGGATGGTGCTGGCCAACGTGGAGCGCGCGGTGGTACAGCGGGACGACCCGCCGCAGTCGCTGGGCGAGGCCGACGCGTTGCTCGCCTCCGCGCAGACGCAGACGTTGGCCGGGATGCTGACGCTGTCGGGAGTGGCCAGCGAGTCGATGGTGCACGACGTCGGCTGGACGATGATGGACATCGGCAAACGTATCGAGCGGGGGCTGTGGCTGACCGCATTGCTGCGCGCGACCCTGACCCGGGTGCGCAGCGCGCCCGCCGAGCAGTCCATCATCGAGTCCACCCTGGTGGCGTGTGAGTCGTCGGTCATCTACCGGCGCCGCAACGTCGGCATGGTCAGCGTCGCCGCCGTCACCGAGTTGATGCTGTTCGACCCGCACAACCCCCGATCGCTCGCCTACCAGCTGGAGCGGTTGCGGGCCGACCTCAGGGAGTTGCCGGGATCGTCGGGCTCGTCGCGACCGGAGCGGATGGCCGACGACATCAACACGCGCCTGCGCCGCTCGGATCCCGCCGAGCTCGAGGAGGTCATCGACGGCCGTCGACCGGAGTTGGCCGAACTGCTCGATGCGATCCATGCCGCCCTGCGCGATCTCGCCGACGTCATCACCGCGACCCAGCTGGCGTTGCCTGGCGGCATGCAGCCCCTCTGGGGGCCGGACGAGCGACGCATCATGCCGGCTTGAGTGCCGAGTTGGGGCATTCCCCTACCTTCGGTGTGGGCCCACCCCGCTTGCGAGGGAACGCAAAATTGCCCAAATCCCTTGTGATCGCAAGGTTATCTGCCAGGCCCTAGCACTCGCCCCTGACCGTTTTCGAAGCGGAGGATCCCCAAGTCGCCACATCGATCTTCCGGCCAGTGGGCGGTATCCCAACGTTTGCGACGTGCCAACCGCCGCTGGCACCATCAAGCTCGTGAAAAGCGATCTAACTCGTCCGCGGTTGGCCGGACTGCATCACTTTGGGATTTCGGTGGCCAACCTTGAGCGCAGCATTCGTTTCTATTGCGACGTGCTCGGCGCTGATCTCTTGGTGGCGGAAACCCCCGAGGGTGAGGACCAGCGTCGTTTCCCCGGGCGCGCAGCGATTCTGAGCCTGGGCGGCCACGTACTTGACATATGCGAGCATTCAAGCAACGCAGGTGAACGGTTCGACCCAGTGCGTACCGGTCTGGATCATTTCGCACTCGAGGCTGAGTCTTTGGATGACCTCCTGGCATGGGCGAGTTGGCTTGATACCTCTGGTGTTGCGCGATCGGAGATCCGGAAAGTAGCCGGGGGCGTAGGAACAATGTTCGACTTCGTCGATCCTGACGGAATCCAGATAGAGTTCGCCCACTTCAATCTCGGCTGAGCCAGCCCGCCTGCTTCATCTGATGGCAACGGCGTAGCTTGTCGGGATCACAAAACTCATTGTGAGACAGGCGTTTCGACGAAACGCGACGCTTGGTTTAATGGCTGGCCCGAGTGCGTGCCGATGAGGATGTGCACGCGAGGACCGCTCGACAAAGAACCACCCCGGCGTGTCCTGTCGCCTGGAAGGAAATCTTCGTCGTGTTCATGGCGGGGCGTTTGCCGCCACAGCGCTACAGGGTGGTGACATTGTGCGACAGTGTAGGCATGTCGGTGAATGTGACGGTTCGACTCGACGATCGTCTTGCTGAGCGGCTTCGTCTTCGGGCGCGCGCCGCGGGGGAGACGCTTGTCTGACCGGTTGCGCCGCTATGCCGAGGAGGGTGCCCGCCGTGACGAGCATCCGCTGATCACGTTTCGTGATGGGCCGACCGGTCGGCGGGTCGGAGTGATCGGGGGGCCGGACGTGTGGGAGATCGCCATGTGGATCGACGATCTGGGGCCGGTCGATGACCCGGCTGCAGATCTCATTTCCGACCGGGCGATCACGCGCGGCCAGGTCGATGCGGCACTGGCTTACCGCGCCGCCTACCCGGAGGAGATTCAGCCGCGAATCGATCTGCATCGTGACGAGACGACCGCCGCAAGTTCGCGGTGAAGCTGCTGTTGGACGAAATGTACCCGGCCAGGCTGGCGGCTGCGTTGTCTGCAGCGGGCATCGAAGCGGCGACGGTGGCCGAGCTCGGTTTGGCCGGCAGCGCAGACCCCGATGTGTTCGCTGCGGCGGTTGCCAGCGGGTACACGGTGCTGACCGAGAACGTCGGCGATTTCACCCGGCCGGCAGCCGAATACAGCACCGCCGGCGGTCACCATCACGGACTGCTGATCGCGCTCTCGTCGCGGTTTTCCCGCCAGCCCGCGGGCGCCGCAGTGCCGGTCGCCGCCGTGAAAGAAGCCGCCCAGTCGCTTGACGACCGCATCATCTACTTGAAGCAACCAACCTCGTGAGGAACGCGTCCGACGTCACTGCTCCTGACTCCTAAGCGCAGGCCGCGGTGGCAAGATCGCCGGTTGCCCGCGTCGATGCCTTTCCGCGATGTCTTCGAGCCGCTTACGACGACAGCTAGGCTAGACGGTTGAGGTCTTAAGCGACCGCCATATTCGATGCCACTATATTCGATACGAAATCCTGGACACTTTTTGACGTCGGGTCGGCTGAACTGAATTCGTCTGTTGCCGCGGTGTCTTGCGCGAGGCGCAGCATCTGCGGTCCCTCGTCGATGAGCAATCGGTTAAGTCTAAGCGCGGCACAGGTTCTCAGCGCTGGCGCTAGGACACGCTGCGCTTCGTCGGTGTCGCCGACTAGCGCGAGGCAGAGCGCCAACTGAAGCGTGGCGTCAAGGTGTGCACGCGGGCGCTTGTCCTGGTCGACATGACCAAGTCGGGCGCGGGCCCGCTCGCAAGCTGCAGTGAGCGCTGAGGGGCTGCCGTCGTTGAGGAGAAGTCGGATTTGCGTGTCTTCCCTGAGTTCTGCTGTGTCGCGGTCGATTCCGTTGAGTAGCTGTGTACCTTGACCCATGACTCCCTGGGCGAGTCGCTCGTCGATTCCTTGGTTCGACATCGTCGCTAATCGGACCTGTTCATACACCAGGCGAGCTTCGAGTCGCGGTAGTTGCGCTTGTGTAGCGATTTTTAGGCCTTCGGCAATACGGTGGTCGGCGGCGGCCTTGTCGCCGCGGGCAAGCTTTAGCCGCGCCCCGGTCCCGAATGTCGCAAACATGATGTCAACGAGTCCGCCCTCGGCGCCGAGTTCGTAGGCGTCGTCGAGCAATGGTTCGGCTTCGTCGAGTTCGCCGCGTTCGTAAAGAAGCTGCCCCAGCAAGGAGCCGGCGATCTTGGCGATGTAGGTAGGGCGCCCGGATGGCAGCAGCGCGATTTGGATGCCGTGTCGCAGGTGCGCTTCGGCGCCGGCGATGTCGAGCTGCTCGTTCGCGGCGATTGCGGCAAGGCAGTATCCGTACGAAGTGCTGAGTGGCCCGGAGATCCGCTGATGAAACGGACGTGCCCAGTCCTGCCAGCGACGCGCTTCATCGAAGTCCCACGCCCTGAGCGCACAAAATGAGGCGAAATCGGCTGCGCGGCAGAGAATCAAGGGGCGAAGCGTATCAGCCCGGTCCACACATGCCTGAACCGTGGCATCGGCGGAAGGGTCGACGCGGTCCTGGAAAGCAGCGAGTATTGCGACGATGAGGTTTAGCTCGGCGCGCAGGTCGCCGGCTTGATCGCTCGGAACCGAGGCGATGGCGTCCTCGGCCAAGCGAAGCGCTTCCAGGACCGCCGTCGAGCGGCTAAGTGCGACGTTCGCCCATGCAAGGTCGGTCTGCAGCCTGGGGCGCGCATCCGCATATTGCGCCGGCAGCTTGGCCGCAAGCCCGATCAACAAATGCATTTGGTTGTGTTCATTTAGTTCCCCGGCCGCCTGCTCGACAGCGTCGACCGCTTGCCGTGCGTCGCCGGCGAGGATCAAATGATCGACGGCCTGGCTGAGCATCTGGTGTTCGGTAAACCACTGCGCGGCTCGGCGGTGTAGTGCCGGTATGCGGTCTCCTGCGTCGCGCTCGAGGCGCCGCAGCAGGTACTCAGCGAACTGGTCGTGATATTCGAACCATGATCCCTTTGCATCAGTCCTGCGCAGAAAAAGATTACGCTTTTCGATCTCTTCCAGAAGACTCTGGCTGTCCTTGTTATTGGTGAGCGCGGTCGCCAATCCGTTACAGATTTGTTTGGTGATGCAAGTCGACAATAGGAAATCGCGGAGATTCGGCTCAAGGCGGTTGAAGACGTTGGACGCCAGATAGTCATCTATTGCGTCATGTGCTCTATGTCGCCCGGATAGATTCTCGATGAGTGTCGCCGGGTCGGCTTTGTCGCTAAGCGATAAGGACGCCAATTGCAGGGCGGCGGGCCGCCCGCCCGTGGAACTCTCGAGTTCGGCGATGTTGGCGGGCGTGAGCTTGTGGCCGCGCCGCTTGACCAGCAGCGCCCGGGATTCGTCCACATCGAACTTGAGAAGTGACTCATCGATTTCTGTGAGCTCCCCCTGGTCCGCCAACGCGGAGATCGGAAGGCCAGACCGTGTGCGGCTTGTGACAATCAGATGTAAGTGATGGCAGCCATTCTCAATCAGGTAGGCCAATGCATTGATAGTGTCGCTATCGTCCACCCGGTGCCAGTCATCGATGACCAGCGCGAGGGTTTGTTTAGCGGAATGGAGGCCGTTGATCAAGGCGTTAAGGACATATTGTTGCATATTTTCCAAATGTCCTTCGAATTCTTGCTGTAGCGTATCAGCGAGGTCTGGCAAGGTACGCCGGACCGACTCAATCAGGCGAGTGAGAAACCAGATCGCGTTGTTGTCGTCGCTATCTACCGAAAGCCATGCGGTCTTCACCTTCTGCTTGGTGAGGGTTTCGACCCACTGCTTGGCGACGACGCTCTTTCCGTAGCCGCCGGGCGCATGGATCAGGACCAGCTTTGGTCTTGGCCCGGCCCGGAGCTGATCGAGGATTCGTTCCCTCGGCAAGTCTGCGCGCCGCCAATTGTTGTAAGTGTGGACCCAGTGGACGGTTAACGGGATGAGCACCGGGCTCAGAACCGCCAAGCAGAAAGCGATGATGCCGAAGTAGGTGCCGAGAAGTTCGGACATGGTTGCGATCTCTTTCTCTGCAGTGCGGATCGGTGAGCTTCGTTGTTTGCCGGGAATTCGTCGGCGAGCTCGCCGCATCGGGTTGGTCGGCGCCCCGACCGCCGCATCAAGCGACGTTCTCTTGCCGACATGAAATCCCCCAGTCGTCGGGCAAATACGGATGAGATCAAGTATTTGCTACGACTGAGCTGACTTCTACGGTGCTGCTACTGAGACTGCCGGGCCCAACTTGGTGATTCTCACAACCGCATCGTCGAGAACTCGAGCGCCAACCACCCCCGTCACGGCACAGAACGGAGAACACCTCATGCCCGAGGCCGTCTTTTCACCCCGGCCGACGTCATCACCGCCGCCCCGCATTGCTCGGATTCGCCCCCACCAACAGCGTGGTCGTCTTCCTGCTGCGCCGCGACATCACCCACGGACTGCTGGTGCGCTGCGCCATCCGTTGCGCGTCTCAGTTCTCGCGCTACCTGCGCTACAACTCGGCGATGACCGTGTGGATGAACTTCATCTTGTCCAGCACGGCGACCGGCAGCACGAACGGGTACAAATCGTCGTGGCCCATCGATCGGTTCACCATGTTCAGTGACCACGACAACGGCAGCCACATCTCGATGATGTGCCGAAATGCGCTCGGCCCCAGGGCCGGACGATCGAAAGTCGCCGTCGCCGGCGCCAGACCGCACCATGCCGCGGTGTCCATCGTGTCGCGGATGTGCAGATAGTGGGCAAAGGTCTCGGCCCAATCCTCGCTCGGGTGCATGGTCGCATACGACGAGACGAAGCTCTCCTGCCAACCGGGCGGCGCGCCCTGGCTGTAATGGCGGTCCAGCGCCGCCTGGTAGTCGGCGTCGGGGTCGCCGAACAATTCCTTGAACCGCGCCAGGTAGTCACTCGACGGAGCGATCAGCCGGTAGAAGTAGTAGTGGCCGATCTCGTGGCGGAAGTGCCCGAGCAGGGTCCGGTACGGCTCGTCCATCTCGACGCGCAATTGCTCGCGGTGAACATCGTCGCCCTCGGCCAGATCCAGCGTGATGACCCCGTTGTCGTGTCCGGTCAGCACCTGCTCGAATGCGCTGGACAACAAGCGAAATCCCAAGCCCTGCTCGGGATCCCGGTCGCGCCCGACGATCGGTAGCTTCAACTCATACAGCTCGGCGATGAGCCGCCGCTTGGCGGCCTCGGCCCGGGCGAACGCCGCGAGGCCGTCGGTGTCGGCGTCGTTGGGCCGTTCCAGCGTCAGCGCACACGACGTGCACAAGCCGCCGGAACCCCTCGTGGGGACAAGCCAATTACATTCGGCCAAATGAAGATTGGCGCACAGCTGATAGTCCTCGGCAAGCACCGCGCCGGCATGGTCGGTCTTTCCGTCCTGGGCGATCACCAGCAAGGCCATCTGCTCCAGCGAAAACCCGAGCGCGCTGCCACAGGACAGGCACACCGAATTTTCGAAGGCCAGGCGCTGACCGCAGTTCGGGCAGTGAAAGTCACGCATCGAGCGAATCGCCTTCGAAGGGCACCACGTCGACGGCGACGTCGACCACGCTGTGCTCGGAGTTGGTGTAGATGATGCCGCGCAGCGGGGGCACGTCGGCATAATCGCGGCCGCGACCGACCACGACGTAGCGCTGGTCGACCAACTGATTGTTGGTGGGGTCAAGCCCCAGCCACTCGAACTGGCCGGGTTGTTGGGGCGTCCATACCGATGCCCAGGCATGGGTAGCGTCGATGCCGATCATCCGATCCTTTCCGGGGGGTGGGTCGGTGGCCAGGTATCCGGAGACATAGCAGGCCGCCAAGCCGTTGGCGCGCAAGCAAGCGATCGCCAGCCTCGCGAAGTCTTGACATACCCCTTCCCGGGCGGCCAGAACCTGATTGACCCGGGTCGAGACCGTCGTCGTCCCGGACCGGTAGGTGAAGTCGTTGAAGATCCGCGCCGCCAGGTCGCGCATCACGTCGACCAACGGGCGTTCGGGCTGGAAGCTGGGGGCCGCGTAGTCGCGTATCTCGTCGGTGATCTCGGGCGGATTCAGGTCCAACGCGAAGTCGGTGGCCAGCGCTCCCCGGGTGCCGCTGGGCCGGGCGTCCTCCCACGGTTGCAGCGCCGGCCCGCTGGCGTATCGGCTGGGAATCTGCGGGGTCACGTCGACGATCGAGTCGCTGGTCACGGTCAGGGTGCGATGCGGCTCGGTGACGTGGAAATAGGAGCTGATGTTGTCGTAGGCGTCGCGGGTGGTGGAGCTGTCGGCCGGAGTCGGTTCGACGACCAGCCGGTGCGCGACGCAACGTTGGCGCAGCGAGTCGCGCGGGGTGAGAAACCCCCGGCCATAGGAGCTGGTGACGACGTCGGAGTAGCGGTATTCGCTGCGGTGCGTGATGCGGTAGCGGTGGGTGGCGGACTCGAACGCGGCGTCGGGCACACCGAGATTCTGACGAATTGTGGGTTACTGCGACAAAGTGGGAACCATTAACGTCGGTTGACGGCGCGCCGATGGGAGGGAGTGGCAGGTGCGACGAGACGAAATCCGATCGTTGGCCGATCTCGCGGGCGAGGGCACCCGGGTGGTCACCGCGCTGGTCCGCGATATGCACAGTGGGATCTCGAGCCGCGTTTTCAACGCGGTAGGACCGGTGTCCAAGCCCGTGCAGCTGATTCACGACACCACCGCAGCGCTGACCTACCGGCTGGTGGACGGTGCGATCCGCGGATCGCTGCACGGCGCGGGCGCGCTGGCCGCCGAGGCATGCAGCAGCGACGACGATCCAACCGTTCAGGCCAGCCCGCGGGTTGCCGGAGCCGTCGCAGCGCTCAACGGAATCTATGGTGATCAGCTGGCCAACCGCGGAAACACCTTCGCGCTCTCGATGGAAATCCGCCGGCACGGGCAGCCCGTCGCCCTGACCGCCGAGTCGCTCAAGGCAGCATTTCCAGACGCCACCGGGCGGATCGTGGTTTTCGTGCACGGCTGGTGTCTGACCGAACGGTCGTGGTGGCGCCGGCCGCGCACCGGGGAAGTGCATCGCCCGTACGGCAGCGGGCTGCGCGACGAGCTGGGCTTCACCCCGGTTTATCTGCGGTACAACACCGGGTTCCACATCTCGCAGAACGGCCAGAGCCTGGCCGACCTGCTGCATCGGCTGCAAACCGTGTGGCCGGTCCCGGTGGAGGAAATCGCGCTGGTGGGGCACTCGATGGGCGGCCTCGTGGCGCGAAGTGCCTGCCATTACGGACTGCAGCATGAGCAACCCTGGACCGACAAGGTCAGGCATGTGATCTGCCTGGGCTCGCCGCACCTGGGCGCCGATCTGGAAAAGGGCGTCAACGTCGCCTCCTGGGCCCTGGCCAAGCTCCCCGAGACCCGCGCTCTGGCCTACTTCCTCAACCGGCGCAGCTCAGGGGTCAAGGACCTGCGCTTCGGGGCGCTGCTCGACGAGGACTGGCGCGACTGTGATCCCGACGAGTTCCTGCAGGACCGCTGTCACGAGGTGCCCTTCCTGCCGCACGCCGTCTATCACTTTGTGGCCACCTCGGCGGCCCCCCGGGCGGTCGGCCTACTCCTCGGCGACAGCCTCGTGCGTCCGGCGAGCGCGTCCGGGCGCGGCAGGTCTCGCAAAATCCCGTTCGAGTCGGCGCACGGCCTGACCTTGACCGGTCTGCACCACTTCGACCTGCTCAACCATCCGTCGATCTACCAAAAGCTGTTGGACTGGCTGGCTGAGCAGCCGGCGTTACCGGAGTCCGCGAGCTAATTCGACGACGTTAGCGGCGGCGGGCATTCCGGCCTCGGCGCCGGATCTACGCCGAAAGATGCCATAGCTGTGGCGGCGGGAGCACAATCGATTACGTGGCCACCTGGAACGACGTCGCGCGGATCGTCGACCGGCTGCCGCTGACCGCGGAGCCGTCACCGCATGACTGGCGGGTGGGCAAGAAGCTGGTCGCCTGGGAGCGGCCCCTGCGCAAGTCCGACCGGGAAGCCCTGCGCGCCGCCGGATCGCAGCCACCCGAGGGCGACATCCTCGGAGTCCGGGTGTCCGACGAGGGCGTGAAGTTCGCGTTGATCGCCGACCAGCCGGACGTGTATTTCACCACTCCGCATTTCGACGGTTATCCGGCGGTGCTGGTGAAACTGTCGAAGATCGGGATCATCGAGCTAGAGGAGCTGATCACCGAGGCCTGGCTGACGCAGGCACCCAAACGGCTGGTGCAGGAATTTCTCGCGGAGTCGTCATAGGCCTTTGGCTCATGTTGGTCTGAGATCGATCAACCGTTGCAAATCGTCCACGCAGGACTCAACGACGCCCGCGAGCAGCACCTCCGTGTTCTCCCGGGCTGTGGACTGCAACGCCGTAGCGTGACGGCGCGCGGCGTCGACGTGTGCGCTCGCCGTCGCCGCGTCCGAATCGGCGAGCGATGTCGCCTGCGCGAGGTCGACGAGCAGCGGGTGTATCGGTTGCGGGAGCCAATCGGGGGTGTGTAGCGCGGGCGCGACGGCGCGCGCGAGCTGCATTACCGAACCCGCCAGTAGAGCCGCATACAGGGCCTGGTGATCGGCGGCGTACACGACTTGACGCATCCCCCACCGGCGCGGCGCCACCCGCACCGCCTGCCGGGCCGTGGTGCGGGCCTGGATGAGGTTGCCGAGCTGCTCGTGGACCCGGTCGACCGCCGACAACGGCCAGTCAGCCGGTGCCTTCTTCCGACCGGCGGCGAAATCCGCTGTGCGGCAGAGGACCTGGTGCAGGGCGCTCAGCACTTCGCCACGGGCGTTACCGACCAAGACCAGCGGGTTGGCAGGAAAGAGCACCAGGGCAAACAACACGGCCAGGCCGCCACCGATCAGCGCGTCGTAGAGGCGCTCTCCACTGACCCCGCTGCGATACAAGGCCAGCACCAAAACCGCCGACACCGTGGTCTGGTTGACGAACATCAGTCCCTGCCCGATAAAGCCGTGCCCGATCAGCACCGCCGAGCACAACGCCAGCAGCGCGGTAACCGCGATGGGGACGGGGCCGGTCCCAATGACCTTCTGCACGACGGTCCCGATGCCGATACCCAGAGCGACGCCGACCATCATCTGGACCGCGCGCTGGGCACGCAGGACATTGCTGGCCGACAGACAGACCGCGGCGGCGACCGGGGCAAAGAACGGCTGCGGATGACCAAGCAGATCGTGGGTGAGGTACCAGGCCAGACCCGCGGCCACCGCCGTCTGCAGGATCGTCCACCACACGCTGCGGACCCGTTGCAGACCCGCCAGGCCGCCTTCGGCCGCACCGGAAAGCAGCGTCAGCCGCGAGGTACTCATCAGGCTTGCGTACCCCACCGCGCGGCGTGGCGCCCGCTAAGCCGGCTGCAGCGTCTGGGGACTAACCCGCTCAGCCGGCACTCTTGTCACACGTGCCACTCCTGTACCAAGAACTGGCCATATGGTCGCTCTGGAAAGCGATATCACCGGTGATGTCACATTGCAGAAAACACCTACCCGGCCCGCCAGGGACATGCGTGACAGATGTGACTAGATCGGCGCCCGCTAAGCCGGCTGCAGCTCGAAAAGCGGAATCACCCGGCTGGTCTTCGACTGGTATTCGGCGAAGCCCGGCGCGGCCGCGGCGACCTTTTCGAAAAGCTCGTCGCGCTCGGCGGACGGCAGTTCGCGGGCAGTCACGTCGAACGCGTCCGAGCCCACTTCGACGTGCGCGTTCGGGTTGGCCCGCAGGTTGTGCACCCAGGCCGGATCGACGTCGGCGCCGGCGAAGGATCCGATGATGATCAGCTTGCCGTCAATGCGGAAGTAGGCTAGCGGCGCTACCCGCTGCCGGCCGGATTTGGCACCGGTCGTGGTCAGCAGCAACAGATCGGCATTGGCGAACTGGCCGCCGACTTTGCCGTTGTTGGCCCGGAACTCGTCGATGATGTTGTTGTTGAACGCGTTCAGCGTTTCGGTATCAGGGGTCTGTTGGGTCATGCCTGCTCAAACCTACCGGGGCTTGGCGTCTATTCCGGAGTCCTTTGCGCTGCGGCCAATCAGCATGGACGGACCCGCTACGAGAGACGGTGGGCGCTAGTCGCTCGGAACGGTAGGCGACTCATCCCAAATTCACACAATCGCCCAGCGGGGGTCGGTAGCATTCTCCCCCTGGGGATGGCGGAAGGCCCTGCCTATGGACGAGGTGGAATTCGGACGCTATCGGCTGCTGTCGCTGCTCGGCGAGGGCGGCATGGGCGAGGTGTGGCGCGCCCACGACACTGTCACCGACCGAGTCGTGGCAATCAAAGTCCTCACTGCGAAGCTGTCGAAGGACCAGGAGTTTCAGCAGCGGTTCCGACGCGAAGCCCACGCTGCCGCACGATTGGAAACGCCGCACGTGGTGCCGATTTACGACTACGGCGAGATCGACGGCCGACTGTTTGTCTGCATGCGGCTGATCAAGGGCCGCGACTTGGCCAGTGTGCTGGCCGACGGCCCACTGGAGCCCGTACGTGCGGCGCGCATCATCGGCCAAGTCGCCGAAGCCCTCCACGCCGCCCATGAGATCGGACTTATTCACCGCGACATCAAGCCCTCCAACATCCTGCTCGACGAACGCGACTTCGCCTACCTGATTGATTTCGGGATCGCCCGCATCGCTGACGACACGCGAATGACAAAGACCGGCAGCACAATAGGCACATTCGCCTATATCGCCCCCGAGCGCCTGGACGGCCACGGCGAGGAGGATGCCCGCGTAGACATCTACTCGCTGGCGTGTGTGCTGTACGAGTGCCTTGCCGGCGAGCCACCGTTTGGCGGTGACACGATGGCGCGACTTGTTGCCGCGCACCTGAATGCGCCGCCGCCACGGCCCTCTATCAGCCGGCCCGAGGTGCCCACTCGGGTCGATGAAGTCATCGCGACCGGCATGGCAAAGGACCCCGACGAGCGCTACGCCACGACCATCGAGTTGGCCGATGCAGCCCGCGATGCGATCACCGCCCCCATTGCGCGCCAGGCACGGAGTCCGGCGTTCCTCGCAGCGACCGAACCGGTCGGCGATCGTATTACCGCCGAGCCGACCCTCGCCGCCGCCCAACAAGGCGAGCCTGCTGCCTCGCAACCCCTGCCCACTGACCAGCCGGCACCTCAGGCGGTGCCAACCCCGTGGTGGCGCCAACGCCGGCCGAGTCTGATCGCCGCTGCGATCGTCGCGCTGCTTGCCGTCGCCGGCACCACGGGCTACCCACTACGACCGTCGCCCAACACCTCGCCGTCCTCCACCACCGCTCGCCCCCCCGCTGCCCCGACGGGCGCGACAACGGCCACTCTCCCACCCCCGCCGCTGGTCATGGAGGCGGCACTGGATGGGCTTCTGCTCAGCCCCGACCAGATGAACGCCGCGATGGACGCCGCCGGAATGATCGTCAAGCAGACGTGGAACACAATGACGGATATCGGTCCCAATACGACGATGCCACCGGAGTGCCTGCCTCTCAGCGGCGAAGCAGAGGCAGGGGCCTACGCCGAGAGCGGATGGACCGCCGTGCGCGGACAACTGCTCATGGAGCCGGGGCATCATCTCCACTACGTTCAGCAGTTTGTGGTGTTGTTTCCCTCGGCGCAGGCAGCGGCCGAGTTTGTTCGCGCATCATCGCAGAGCTGGCCGGCGTGCGCCAACCGCAGCTACATCGCCAACGTCACCGCGAGTCCCCAGAACCGGTGGAACGTAGGGCCGGTGTCCACCACCAACGGCACGGTCACCGCAACGACAACCCTGCAAGCCAACAGGGAGGCTTGGGTCTGTCAACGGGCGCTGACGGCCCGCAACAATGTAGTGATCGACGTAGGAGCTTGCACCCTGCACAACACGACAGATCAAGGGGTCACCATCGCCACTCAGATCGCCGCCAAAGTACCCACTTAGGCCAATTCAGCAAGCGCCGTTCTCGCTCAACCTATTTGGGCTTGGCGTCTATTCCGGATTCCTTGCGCTGCTGGGCGGTAATAGGCGCCGGCGCGTCGGTGAGCGGGTCGACGCCGCCGCCGGTCTTGGGGAATGCGATCACCTCGCGAATCGAGTCCATCCCGGCCAGCAGCGCCGTGATGCGGTCCCAGCCGAACGCGATGCCGCCGTGCGGCGGCGCGCCAAAGGTGAACGCCTCCAACAGAAACCCGAACTTCTCCTCCGCCTCGGCCTTATCCAGACCCATCACCGCGAACACCCGCTCCTGCACGTCGCGGCGGTGGATACGGATCGAACCGCCGCCGATCTCGTGGCCGTTGCAGACAATGTCGTACGCGTCGGCCAGCACACTGCCGGGATCACTGTCCACCAGGTCCTCGTACTCGGGCTTGGGCGCGGTAAACGCGTGGTGCACCGCCGTCCATGCGCCCGAGCCCACCGCCACGTCACCGGCCGCGGTCGCTTCATCGGCGGGCTCGAACAGCGGCGGGTCGACCACCCAGACGAACGCCCACGCATTCGGGTCGATCAGCCCCAGCCGGCTGGCGATCTCGCCGCGGGCTGCCCCCAGCAACGCCCGCGACGGCTTCGGCGGGCCCGCCGAGAAGAAGATGCAATCACCGGGCTGGGCCCCGACATGCGCGGCCAGGCCGTCGCGCTCAGCGTCGCTCAGGTTCTTGGCCACCGGGCCGCCCAGCGTGCCGTCCTCGCCGACCAGCACGTAGGCCAGCCCGCGATGCCCACGCTGTTTGGCCCAGTCCTGCCAGCCGTCCAGCGTGCGCCGCGGCTGCGACGCCCCCCCGGGCATGACGACCGCACCGACATACGGCGCCTGGAAAACGCGAAATGTGGTGCCGGAGAAGAACTCTGTGCACTCGACGAGTTCCAGCCCGAACCGCATGTCCGGCTTGTCGGAGCCGAACCGCCGCATCGCGTCGGCATAGCTGATCCGCGGTATCGGCGTGGGAATCTCATAGCCGATCAGCGCCCACAGCGCGGTCAGGATCTCTTCGGAGATCGCGATGATGTCCTCGGCGTCGACGAAACTCATCTCCATGTCGAGCTGGGTGAATTCGGGTTGCCGGTCGGCGCGGAAATCCTCGTCGCGGTAGCAGCGGGCGATCTGGTAGTAGCGCTCCATTCCGGCCACCATCAGCAACTGCTTGAACAGCTGCGGGCTCTGCGGCAGGGCGTAGAACGTGCCCGGCCGCAGCCGGGCCGGGACCAGGAAGTCGCGCGCCCCCTCCGGCGTCGAGCGGGTAATCGTCGGGGTCTCGATCTCCACGAACTCCCGTCGGGCCAGCACGGCACGCGCGGCGGCATTCACCTTGGAGCGCAACCGGATTGCCGCGGCCGGACCCTCGCGACGCAAGTCGAGATAGCGGTACTTGAGCCGCAACTCCTCCCCCGCCGGCTCGTCCAGCTGAAACGGCAGTGGCGCGCTCTCCCCGAGCACCGTCAGCGCCGACGCATTGACCTCGATCTCGCCGGTGGGTAGCTCGGGGTTGGCGTTGCCCTCGGGACGGGTCTCGACCACGCCGGTCACCGCGATGCAGAATTCGGCGCGCAGCCGGTGCGCCTGCGCCAGCACGTCTGGCGCGCGAAACACGACCTGGGCAATGCCGGAGGCATCACGCAGGTCGATGAAGATGACGCCGCCGTGGTCGCGCCGGTGAGCCACCCAGCCGGCCAACGTCACCTGCTGCCCGACGTCGTGGGTTCGTAGCGAACCAGCGGCGTGGCTGCGCAACACAAAAAGCTCCTTCTGGGGCGGGTTTGAATGAACGCTCAGTTTAAGGGCCACACCGTAGGCATCCGTCGCGCACGGTAGGTTCGGTCCCATCTCCCCGAACATCGCACTCGTCGGCCCGGGCGCCGTCGGCACGACGGTCGCCGCCCTGTTGTACAAGGCCGGGCATCCGGTGCTGATCTGCGGTCATACGCCGCGTGACAGCATCGAACTGCGGCCCGACGGCGGTGAACCGATCGTGGTGCCCGGCCCGGTGCAGACCGATCCGGGCCGGGTAGACGGGCCGGTCGACGTGCTGATACTGGCGGTCAAGGCCACCCAGAACGACGATGCCGCCGGCTGGCTGAACCGGCTCTGCGGCGAGCACACCATCGTCGCGGTCTTGCAGAACGGCGTCGAGCAGGTCGAGCAGGTGCAGCCGCACTGTCCGTCGTCGCCGGTGGTGCCCGGGATCGTGTGGTACGGGGCCGAAACCCAGCCCGACGGGTGGGTGCGGCTGCGCGGCGAAGCCAGGCTGGTGCTGCCCAGCGGACCCATGGCGGCCGAACTCGCGGAGCTGTTACGCGGCGCCGGCTGCCACGTCGAGTGCGACCCCGACTTCATCACAGCGGCATGGCGCAAGTTGCTGGTCAACGCGCTGGCCGGGTTCATGGCGTTATCCGGACGACGGTCGGGCATGTTCCGCCGCGACGACGTCGCCGAGCTGTCGCGCCGCTACGTCGCCGAATGCCTTGCGGTCGCTCAGGCCGAGGGCGCCCGGCTGCCCGACGAGTCGGTCGACGAACTGGTCGAGATGTTCCGCCAGGTTCCCGAGGACATGGGCACCTCGATGCTGGCCGACCGGGAAAGCGGCCGCCGGCTGGAATGGGACATCCGCAACGGCGTGATCATCCGCAAGGCGCGCAACCACGGGCTTGCCACGCCGATCAGCGACGTCGTCGTGCTGCTGCTGGCCGCCGCCAGCGACGGCCCCGGATGAGCGGAGTTAGGCTGTGCCATGACCTTCAACGAGGGTATGCAGATCGACACCAGCACGGCGTCGTCGTCCGGCGGCGGAGGCGGTGGCGGGATGATGGCGATCGGCGGTGGCCTCGGTGGGCTGGTGATCGTGCTGCTGGCGATGTTCCTCGGCGTCGATCCCGGACGGGTGGTGCACCAGCAGGGAATGAACACCAGCGACTACTCGGCTCCCGGATTCGACTTGAGCCAGTGCAAGACCGGCGCCGACGCCAATAAATACGTGCAATGCCGCGTGGTGGCCACCGGCAATTCGGTGGACGCGGTGTGGCATCAATTGATGCGCAACTACACCCGCCCGCGTGTGCGGCTGTTCACCGGTCAGGTGAACACCGGGTGCGGCGCGGCCACCACGGCGGTCGGCCCGTTCTACTGTCCGGTGGACCAGACGGCGTACTTCGACACCGACTTCTTCCAGGAGCTGGTGGACCGATTCGGTTCCAGCGGTGGGCCGTTCGCGCAGGAGTATGTGGTGGCCCATGAATACGGGCACCACGTGCAGAACCTGCTGCATGTGCTGGGCCGTGCCCAGCAAGGGGCGCAGGGCGCCGGCGGCAACGGCGTGCGCACCGAGTTGCAGGCCGACTGCTACGCCGGGATCTGGGCGCACTATGCGTCTACCACCAAACAGGAGAGCACCGGTGTTCCGTACCTGAACCCGTTGAGCGACAAGGACATCGCTGACGCGCTGTCGGCGGCGGCATCGGTGGGCGACGACCGCATTCAGCGCGAGACCACCGGCAGAACCAATCCCGAATCGTGGACGCACGGGTCTTCGGCGCAACGACAACACTGGTTCACCGTCGGCTATCAGACCGGTCAGCCGGACGCCTGCGACACCTTCAGCGCCCCCGACCTCGGGTAGGGATCAGGCCGTCAGCAAACTCTGCAACTCGGCACGCCCCTGATCATCGAGCGGTAGCAGTGGCGCACGCGGATCTCCCACCGGGAAACCAAGCAAATCCAGACCGGCCTTGACCGTGGTGGCCAGTCCCCCGGCGACGATGAACTCCAGCAACGGCTTCAGTTCGTCGTAAAGGGCCTGCGCCTTTTCCAGATCGCCCGCACGCACCGCCTCGTACAAGTCGATGCATGGCTGGGGCCGTAGGTTGGGTGCTGCCGTGCACCATCCGGAGGCGGCCGCCGTCAGCGCGTCGAGCACCAGTGGATTGCTGCCGTTGTAGAACGGCAGCTTGCCGCCGGAGAGCTCGGCGATGCGCTGCATCCGGGACAGGTCGCCGGTGGATTCCTTGACCATGGTGACGTTGTCGATGCTGTCGAACATGCTGACCAGCAGTTCAGGCGGCATGTCCACGCCGCTGGTGGCCGGGTTGTTGTACGCCATGATCGGAACACCGATGGCGTCGCCGATGCTGCGGTAATGCTGGACGATCTCACGTTCGGTGAGTTTCCAATACGAGACGGGCAGCACCATCACCGCGTCGGCACCGGCCTGCTCGGCATACCGGGCCCGCCGAATTGTCTTGGCAGTGGTCACATCTGACACGCCGACGACGACCGGCACCCGGCCGTCGACGGTGGCGATGGTGGTGTCGACCACGGTGTCGAACTCCGCCTCGTCCAGGTACGCCAGTTCACCCGTGCTGCCGAGCGGTGCGATGGCGTGCACTCCTGAGTCGACGAGCTTCTCGACGAGAGCGGCCAGGCGCTTGGTGTCGATGGTGTCGTCGGCGGCGAACGGCGTCACCGGGTACGCAATGATGCCGTGGATCTCTGTCACGAACAGGCTCCTCTAGTTGGTCAAGGCGTCGGGGTGGCGGCGAAGGGCGCGGCGGGCGTAGTAGGCGAAGTTGGCTGCGCTGCGCGCGGGGGTCAGCGTCCAGTCGTGGGCCTCTCGGGCCAATTCGTCTGGCAGTTCTTTGACAGTCCCGGCGGCCATCGCGGCCAATTGCAGTTTCGCGGCCCGCTCGATCAGTATCGCCAGTGAGCAGGCCTCCTCGATGCTGGCACCGGCAACCACCTGGCCGTGATGGGCCAGCAGGACCGCCTTCTTGTCGCCGAGCGCTGCGCTGATGATCTCCCCTTCCTCGTTGCCGACGGGCACACCCGGCCACTTGGGCAGGAACGCGCAGTCGTCGTAGAGCGGCGTGGTGTCCATGTGCGAGACGACCAGCGGAACTTCCAGCATCGACAGCGCGGCCACGTGGAAGGGATGGGTGTGCACGATGCACTGCACGTCGGGTCGGGCGCGATAGATCCAGCTGTGAAAACGGTTGGCGGGGTTGGGGATTCCGTCTCCGTCCAGCACGTTGAGGTCCTCGTCGACCAGCAGCAGGTTCTCGTCGGTGATCTCGTCGAACCCGAGGCCCAGTCGCTGGGTGTAATAGGTGCCGTCGGCTTCCGCGCGGGCGGTGATCTGGCCGGCCAGACCGGAATCATGCCCGGCGTCGTACAGCGCTCGGCAGGTCAGCGCCAGCTTCTGGCGCTTGGCCAATTGGGATTCTGTTGTCTGCGTGCTGAGCTGTTCCTGCGCCCGGCGCATCAACTCGGACTTGGAATCGGTGAATGTGGTCGCCATGTGACACAATAGTAGCACTATAGGAAACTTTGTGTCATGGAAGGAAGGGGCCCGCCGGTGACAGCACTACTGCGCGCCGTCCGCAGGCAACGCGGCCTCACCTTGGACGGGCTCGCCGCGCAGACCGGGCTGACCAAGAGCTACCTGTCCAAGATCGAGCGCGGCCAGAACACACCGTCGATCGCCGTGGCACTCAAGGTCGCGCGGGCACTCGACGTCGACGTCGGCCGGCTGTTCTCCGACGAGGCCGCCGAGGACAAGATCGCCGTCGAACGCGCCGGCTCGGGTGGCGGCCGATATCGGGCGTTGGCATCGACGATGCTGGGAAAGTCCATGTCGCCGTTCGTCGTTCGCCCGACCGGTGACCCGGCGGACGACCCGCATCCCGAGCACCCCGGTCAGGAGTTCGTCTTCGTGCACGCCGGGACCGTGGAGCTTGACTACAGCGACCAGACGATCACGTTAGGGACCGGTGACAGCGCCTACTTCGACGCATCGCTGCCGCACAAGATCCGCGCGATCGGCCGGCAACGCGCCGAAGTCGTGGTGGTGGCCTGCCGCTAGCGCACTACCAGGGTCGGGTCGAGCACGTAACGCCGGTGGTGGCGCTCTGAGTCACAACGACCTGGCCGTCCACGGCGATCTCGCAATGCAATTCGGGGGTGGCGCCTGAGCCGCAGTCGGGCCAGTGACATCCGCCGCTGGCGGCGACGTAGGCCCATTGGCTCGGGTTTGCCAGCGTCGCGGTGTAGACGAGCGGCTGATCGGGCGTAAATGCCGTCTGGACGGTGTTCATGAACTGTGCCGAATTGGCGTTGAAGGCCGCCTGGTTCGGCGGATCGCTGTTCATGTACCGGACGTTGCCGGTCAGATTGCCGGTGCTGGTGATCGTGTAGGTCACCTGATGGCTGTCCGCATGCGCTGTGCCGGGCATGAACGCGACTCCGGCGACTCCAAGAGCGGCGGCGAAGGTTGCCGCCGCAACCCCGCCTGTCACTTTCTGCACTTTGGTCATATCGAAAACGCTACCGGATGTGTTACCCGGGGTTTTGGGTGGCGCGGGGGTGCACAAAATGCCAGGTTTTGCCGGTTTCGGCGTACATTTGCGCACCCTCGCGGCGTCAGAACAGCGTCTGCTGCATGGGTTTTGGCGCTACCGCGGCTTCGACTGCCGGTGCCGGCTGGCGGTGTTCGCCGCCGAGGCGGTGCTTGGCGAGCAGCGGTGCGGCCCGTCGGCGGAGTAGGTCGCGATAGCTGGGTGGCAGATAGGCGCCGCGGCGGTATAGCTCGCGGTACTTCTCGGCCAACTCGGGATGCGCCGTGGCTAGCCACGACATGAACCAGCCGCGCGTCGAGCCACGCAGATGCAGGCCGAAAACCGTGGCGCCGGTGGCGCCGGCCGCCGCAATCCGGCCGAGCAGCCAGTCGAGGTGCTCGGTGGAGTCGGTGAGATACGGCAGCACCGGGGCGACCATCACGTGACAGCCCAGCCCGGCATCGCGGATCGCGGAGATGAGCCGCAGTCGCGCCTGCGGCGTCGGGGTACCGGGCTCGACGTCGCGGTGCAGCTCCGGATCGCCGACCGCCAGCGACACCGCCACCGATACCGGCACTTGTCGGGCCGCTTCGGCGATCAACGGCAGGTCGCGTCGCAGCAGGGTGCCCTTGGTCAGGATCGACAGGGGCGTGCCGGACTCGGCGAGCGCAGCGATGATGCCAGGCATTAGCGCGTAGCGGCCTTCGGCACGCTGATAGGGATCGGTGTTGGTGCCCAGCGCGACGGTCTCGTGCCGCCAGGACGGGCGGTGCAGCTCGCGGCGCAGCACTTCGGCGACGTTGGTCTTGACCACCACTTGAGTGTCAAAGTCGTTGCCGCAGTTGAAGTCCAGGTACTCGTGGGTCGGACGGGCGAAGCAATACCGACAGCCGTGGGAGCAGCCGCGGTAGCCGTTGACGGTATACCGGAAGGGCAATGCCGCCGCATTCGGGACCTTATTGAGCGCCGACTTGCACAGCACTTCGTGGAAGGTGATGCCGTCGAACTCCGGGACCCGGACGCTTCTTACGAAGCCGATGCGCTGCAGGCCTGGGAGCGAACCGTCGTCGACGGGTGTCCCGTTGACCGCGACTGTCTGACCAGACCAGCGCATAGCTCCTATTCGAACAATAGTTCGATAAAGAGTCAAGCAGGCCGTGCAGCAGTGGCCCCTGCGCGTCGATCACGGCGATGATCGGTCCCAAGCATTCATTGAGAAGCCCGAAAGGGCCGTGGCCGAACCTCTCTCGTAAGGCCACCGCTGACCCGCAATCCCCGATGGAGAAATCCAATGATGTCGATCCTGGTGATAGTCATGCTGCTCGCGATGTGTGTGCAGGGCGCCCGACGCATTGCGGCGCGGCGTCACTGCAACGAGGAACTCCCGGCCGACTATGGAACGAACTCGGCGCGGCCGTGGGAACGTCGTCCGCGCCACGAAGCGGGCCGGCCTTAGGCGTCGCGCGTCAAGATGCGATAGCGGTTAGGGTCCCTGCATGGCAGCGACCGACTTGAAGACGCTGCCCGCGTTGGTGCTTGTGCATGGAGGCGGACTCGCCGCCGATTCGTGGGAGCTCACCATCGACGCGATCCGGCAGCTCGCACCGAAGCTGACCGTGCTCGCGGTCGACCTGCCTGGCAGACGTGGAAAGCCTGGCGATCTGCTGACCGTCACCATTGCCGACTTCGTCCAGTCGGTAGTCGACGACATCGAGGACGCCGGATTGGATGACGTGGTCCTTGTCGGTCATTCGATGGCCGGGCTGGCGATTCCCGGTGTGGCCGCCAAGCTCGGATCGTCGAAGGTCCGCGAGATGGTGTTCGCGGCGGCGTTCGTCCCACCTGAGGGAAAGTCACTGGTGGAGACCCTGACAGGAGTGTGGGCTCCGATCGCACGGCGCAACGCGAGAAGGGGCG
>NZ_JCALCG010000009.1:0-234472 GCF_059812225.1 Mycobacterium sp. NGS66
CTGTACCCCCTCCGGGTATCGTTACCCCGCGGGTACGGTATCAAACAGCCAGCAGTGTCAGCGAACCCGTCGCTTTCGTATCCCCATCTCTACGGTCGGGACTACGGCGGTGATCACGAGGTCCCTGAGTCCGCACAGCACATCAAGCTGTGCGGCCTGCTGCCGGGACAGCGCGGGCATGGTCGTCCAGCCGAACCGCCGCTCTCGTCTTCGACGAGCACAGTGACGGTCAGCAACCCGGGCTCGTCGGGCACCGTTGTGGCGCAACACAATTTACCCTCGAACGGTTCAGCAGGGCGATCACCGACCGATAGCGCCCACCGGAACCGGGTGCCATCGCGGACCGGCCGGTCCAGTGCCACATGCAATTCGGCGGGCTGGAACCGGCCACAAATAACAAGGGATGCTCAGAATCGAATCTGCCCCCCAACCGTCACCCGGAATTAGCCTGCATCAGTTCGGGCTTCGCAAGATCGAGCAATGTTCGCCGCCTGCGACTATGCAACGTGCTGGCCACTGCGACGGCCAGGCAGCCCGCCGCCGGGACGACCAGTGCATATCCACCGAGCCGATTGCCGATCAGCAGCCCAGCTACACCGCCGATAAGAAACAGCACCAACGTCGCTGTCAAGACGGCGGCCTTCCATTTGTCGATGCCATGCCGACGGCTACGGCCGAGCATCAGCCCGAGGTCAGTGACGGTGCCAGTGAAGTGGGTGGTGCGGATCGCCATACCACGCATGCTCGAGGTCAACCCATTTTGCAGGCCAAGGGCCGCGGCCGCGAACAGCGCCTGAACGACGCCTGGATGAATCCCGACCGCGGCGATCTGCGCCTTTACCGCGGTGTCCTCCAATCCGCCGGCGACAAAAAGCAGCAACCCGGCCTCTGCGATCAGGACAGCCGCATGCCGTGAGCCGGTCTGGGTTTGACTAACCGCGAGGATTGCGCCAGCCGCGGTGGTGCCGGCTAAAAATCCCAATAAAATTGCGGCCAGCACATGGCCCTCATAAAGCAACGGGTTGGCCGCGTCCATGCCTAATTGGGTGGTAACGCCGGTCACGTTACCCACCGGAAACGCCAACACCAGAACGCCCACCGCGTTGACGAAACCGGCAACCGAGGCGAGCAGCCCGCTGTAGCCGAGCAAAAGTGCCTGTGGTGGCAACCAACGTCCGAATCTACGCGTCTGTGGCAGCATCATCTCCTTCGGTCCTCGCCGGTACAAGAGGCGAGTCTAACGTGCGTGGCCCTCCAGTCAGCGCACCGAAAGTGTTGTGAAGGCTGTCGACGATCTATGACAGAGACGCTGTGCGGATCCGCGCGGCCGCCACCTCGATCGCCCGCGGCATGCCTTCCAGGCGCCGGCAGATCTCAGCGACCCACCCGAATTCTGTTCGGTTAAGCCCAAATCGGGACGCGCTGCGACGGACCCGGTCGACGAACAATTCCACGGTCGATGCCAGGCTGCCGACAATGGCCTCCGGTCACCTCACCGACCCAAGGAGGCGCACCGCATCATCGCAGACGCCCGGCAGCACGGACCGATCACGTCGGGTGCACTGCCACAACACCCACCACCACAACGCCGGCAACTACACCACCTGGTGACATGGTCAGCTAGTACTGATCGTTTTGTTGTCGACGGGCTAGTCGTGGACTGCCACCTTGCGGCGGTGGCCGGCGATCCGGGTGATCTCGTCAGCGACCAGTTGTGGTTCGGTAACGACCACTTGATGATTCGACCGCAGCGCCTTCACGTGACGCGCATCCAGTCGGGCTGCCGCCCGACGGTGCGCCGCCACGAACGCCTTACGGATGGACCTGTCGAAAATCGTCGACCTCATCCCTGAGATGACAGCGATCGGAATGTCGCCGAGCGCGGGCCGACTACGCCGCAGACTTCGCAGACCCTCGATGAAGAACCGTTCCTCCTCGTCGGCCGCCCGGACGGCACGCACGGTGAGGTCTTCGGTAACCAGATCGTGCACCACGTCCGCGGGCATTCCCGGCATGGCTCGCCGGACGGCCAGCGGTAGCAGACGCAGGCGCCTCAGGACGGCGAGCGCCGAGCGGCCGGCCAGCACGATCATCCGCAGGTGTTTTAGCGACGACCCGCAGCACACGTCGAGATGTTCATCAGCGTGGTCGATGAGCACTAGCCCTGCGATCCGGCACGGATTCGCGACGGCAGCAGCCAGGGCGATCGTTCCGCCGTAACTGTGCCCGGCCAGGATGTACGGGCCAGCATCCAGCGTCGACAGCAGCTGGTCGAGGTCGTCGGTGATGCGTTCCAGCGTGCGTGGTTCTGGGTCATCGTCACTGCGCCCCAGATTGGCCCGGTCATACACCACGGTCCGGAATCGTTGTGCCACAAGCGGTTGCACGAGTCCCCATTCCGATCGGGAAGCGCCTAAACCGGATTCGAACACCACGGTGGGGCTACCGGTGCCTGCCGTCATGTAGTGCAGGTTGCGGCCGTCGGAAAGGCGGACAAAATGACTGCTGCCCAGAGTAGGTGTCACCTATCTATTCCCGTCCAGAACGCTCCAGCCACCGTGGTAGCCCTCACTATGACTGCGACTATCGCTGGGGTCGTGCGCGCGGTGACTTTTGTGGTGGTGTTTCTGGTCGCGTCGGGGGAATCCGCCCATGATCCGCAGCATAGCGATGCTGTCGGAGCGCAAGAGTTGGACCATCTTTCGGCCAGATCAGGAAGGTGATGTCGAGGAGAATGACTGTGCGTAATTAATTGTGACGCTTGACGATTGCCTGCGCTGCCTGCGGACCACGTCACTCAAGGGATCCCAGTTTCATGGCATCACAAACGCGGCCGCCCCGGTAAACGCAGGCCACAACAAAGCAACACCTCTCCTCCAATCCACGCCCCCCGCCTGAGGCTCGTTGGGTCACCGAAGCGGAGTCGTGGCACTACGGCGCCGAAACACAAGCGTTGATTCCGTTGGGGACGGGGCAGATGGTAGCCTACCCTCTAGGGGTATCGGCCACATTCGATGGCAGTCGGATGTCCTTATTTTGCTTGCAGATCGCGGCGGTTGGCTGTCGCCGTGCTGGCGGGTGTAGGTGCCCCCGCCATCAATGCGGCCCAGCCGCAACTTGTGCAAGGGCTGCCCACATGCAAAGCGTCCCAATTGCTGGCGATAGCTGCGCTTGCCGAATCTGCGGCTGGGCCGCATCGGTTGCTTGGCGCCGTTTTAGCCCGACTGCTCGGAATGGGTTGGCTGGCGTAGCTTGTCGTGCCAGCGGGGCGGGGCCCGCCGGGTGCAGCGGCTGTCGCCCTCACCGGTCAAGATCTCTTGACGCGGTTCTGCCTAGCTCGTCGCTGACTGGTCAATATACGAGGCCAAGCCCACAAGCGCGATCAAAGGGGAGCTTAAGGACCGTGGTCCACGACCGCGCCTCGCGGGGACGTGCGGATTACCCCGATGAGCTCGATGCTCGTCGGCGTTTGCAGCGCAGCGCCGGTTTGACGTGCCTGGATTGCGGAGAGTACACGTCGTGAAAGGAAGTAATCCATGTCATTTGACACCATGGAGCCGCAGTTACATGCATCGTTGGCTAACACTCCGGACCGTACCGACCGCCGCAAACGCGGTTGAGGCACCAATTGCCCCCCGCCGACCGCACACCCATAAGGGGTCAGGCGGTCCGCTCGCCCGCACCGCAGGAATTGTCCGCCAGACCTTGGCGGTCCCCGGCCAGGACGACCCCAACGCGTATGCGAGATCCGACGCAGCGGCCGCATCGACGGTCCGCTGAGGCCACAGAAGGCACAGGAATGGACTTTGGGGCGTTACCGCCGGAGATCAACTCCGTACGGATGTATTTGGGTGCCGGCTCGGGGCCGATGTTGTTCGCGGCTGCGGGCTGGGATTTTCTCGCGGGCAAGCTTTACGCCGCAGCGACTTCCATTCGATCTGCAGTGGCCGGTCTGACAAGCGAACAAGGGCAAGGTCGCGCAGCGTCGTTGATGGCGGATGTGGCCACGCCGTACTTGACATGGCTCGCGGTCACCGCTGAGCGTGCTGAACAGGCAGCCGTGCACGCCCGGGCCGCAGTCGCTGCCTACGAAGCCGCACACGCGCTGACCGTGCCCCCCGCAACCGTCTTAGCCAACCGCAACATGTTGAAATCGCTGGTGGCCACGAACTTCTTGAGTCAAAACACACCGGCAATCGCGGTGGTCGAGGCCGACTACAGCGAAATGTGGGCCCAAGACGCCGCCGCGATGTACAGCTATGCAGCCCGCTCAGCGGCCGCTTGCCAGGTGACACAGTTCGTCCCGCCACCAGCGGAGTTGCTCGCTGAAACCCTGGCCCGACACGGCGCATGCCCTTTGGACGTGACGACCACAGAATCGGTGAGCAACACCGACTCCCAGGGGCCGCCCGCGGTGGCGTCCGCCCTGATGCGGCCCCTCTCGCCCCCATCGCCACCCGCCTTCCCTTCCTCGGCTTCAGAGACGCTGATTCCCACGGACGATCCGGTGCAGCCGGACGCCAACACCGACCCATCGGACTCCGATTCGGCGATGTCGACGGCGATGTCGACCACGCAATCGCTTACTGCGCCCGCGGTGCCTACGGACAGAAAACGCAGCGTCGACAGCAACCACCTTCGGCCAGGCGGACAATCCGTATCGATGCGCGCTTGGTTCGGAGGCGACCCTGCCGCCCGGCAAAGCCGAGAGCGCAGGCACCCTCGATGGACCGCTAAAGAGGCGGCACACCAAGACTTGGGCCCGGCCACCAGGATCGGCGAATTGTCGGTGCCGCAAACCTGGGCGGCAACGACCGGGGCACAAGCTGCCGCTGTTGCGGCGTGGCCGAAGGCCGCGGTGCGCGACACCTCGACAACAGGTACAAATGACGGCCCGGAGACCTAAACATGTTGAAAGATCCGCACGTCAAGATCCACCCGGTTGAGGTGGAAGAAATGATGGTCGCGGACGCCGGGGCGGTGACCGACAACGTGTGCGAGCTGTTCACGGCGCTCGACAGGAAATTCGCGGTGGCGCAGCTATGAACGCGCGTTATCTCGGGTTTCTCCGTTGTCCCCGATGCGGACGAGAAGCATCCGAAGAGCAAGCATCGTTCGGATGTCCCGACTGCGCCTGCCGCGGCATCGGCGTCAACCTCACCCCCGCATACACATTGACGGCCGGGTCCTTGCCGTGGGAGACCTCCCAGTGCGGCATCTTCGGCTTCCGCGGATTGTTGCCGTTGGCGCCCGACGACGTCCCGGTGAGCCTGGGCGAAGGCGCGACGCCCTTGGTTCCGTTGAAACGGCTGGGACCTCGACTGGGATTGCACAGACTCATGCTCAAAGACGAAGCGCGCAATCCGACGTGGTCATACAAGGACAGGCTCGCGGCGGTCGCCGTTACCAAAGCGGCGGCGTCGGGAGCTTCGACCGTCATTGTGTCCTCAACTGGGAACCACGGCGCAGCGGTCGCCGCCTACGCCGCCGCGGCGGGACTTGGCTGTGTGGTGCTCACCGTATCGTCCGTGCCGCGCGAGATGCGCGTACTCATGCAGGCATACGGCGCATGCGTGGTCGCGTACGAGAATGGCCCGGACCGGTGGACGGTGCTTCGCGCAGCGGTCGAGGCGTTCGGCTGGACTCCGATATCCGGGCTTGGAAGACCCCCGATCGGTTCCAACCCGTTTGGCATAGAGGGATACAAGACGATCGCCTACGAACTGTGGCGCCAACTCGGCCAGACCCCAGCGGTTGTGGTAGTGCCGACCGCCTATGGTGATGGGCTGGCCGGTATCCGCCGCGGATTTTCCGACCTCGTTGGTTTGGGTCTTACCAGCGGCATGCCCAGGCTGGTCGCGGTCGACCCGTTCGGCGCCTATGCCCGCGGATTGCAGTCCCCAGAGGGAAAGCAGCCAACCGTTGCCACACAGCCGTCACTCGCGTTCTCGGTTGCGGCGCGCGTGGCAACTTATCAGGGGTTGGACGCCGTGCGAGCCACAAACGGGACGGCAGTCGCCGAGCCAAGCAATGACGCGATCACCCGTATGCAACTCGAAATGGCCTCCACAGAAGGCCTTTACGCAGAAAGTGCGTCTGTGTTGACGGTGCTCGCCGCTCAACAACTCGCCGTGCGCAAGTGGATCGATCCGGATGAGAGCGTCGTGCTGCTGTCGACGTCGACCGGGTTGAAGGATCCCGGCTCGTCCCTGAGCCACCTGCCCGATCTCCCGGTTCTCGATCCCACGCTGGCCGCTCTCGAGCGGGCGCTTCCCCCGGGCATGTGCAGCTGACATACGGACGGCCTCGTCATCGGCTGGCCTCGAGATGCCGGAAGCGGCGTCGGCCCCGGGGCCGCCGTGGTAGCGGAGGTACTCGCTCTCGATGATATCTCGCACGCGGCCGTGACTTTGACCTATCGCGAATCGCTTAACCAGAGGCGGGCGATCAACGGGGGCGGCCGCCGAGCCGATTGGATCGGGCTGATCGGAGCCAAGTCTCTCGCGCTGCCGGCGTTGCTGAGGCGCACCAACAGGTACCGCCGGGGATGTTGTGGGTCGCGTGGCGTTCTCCTGAGGCGGGGTTGTCAGCCGAGTACGGGCTGCGACTGTCGGCGGGAGACTTTCACCACGGCCAAGATGTCGCAGACACAGGCCTCGCCCGCCGGCGCGGCGGGCGATGGCCGAACACAACTGCAGCCGCACCGGATCGGCCTGTGCCGCTCGAGGCGGATCATGCCGAGTCATCGCCGTGGTGTCGGCCGTGGCGCTCCCGCACGCCTTGAGTTTGACCGCCGCAACCGCTGCCGCCGCAGCCGACAGTGGCTCGCGGAGCAGCGCCTCGGGAGGCCAATAAATCGGATCAGTCCATAACTCCCACGACTTCGACATACGTCGATATTGAGAGACGTCGAATCGGCACTTGGCGGGGCCGGCGTGGTGTGACAGCGGCTCCCGCGCTGGCTCACACCCCCGCCGCCACTCTTCTCGAGACGCCCCCTGCCGCAGTCCAAGAGGCGGTCATTGCCAGCCGCGAAGTTGGTAGTAGCGGTCTCGCGGTTCGGCGGTGAGCGGGTGGATCTGATGGCGGTGGCACCACATGAAGTGGAATGTGGCGCCGATCAACGGCAGCGCGAACACCCACAGCCAGGTCCAGGGCCGGCCTACGGTTAGTTCGATAGCTAGCAGAATGGCCAAATAACTCAGCCATCGCGCAATGCGGGTCCACACTGGCGACCTGGCTTCGAAATGCCCGAAGAGCGGCGTCAATACGGCGATTAGCGCCGCCGCTGTCATCCATTCCGTTTCCACTTGGTTGTTTCTGCGTGGTGCGTCGATCTGGATCGGTTAGCCGACCGGCGGGCTCACGCGGCTCGCCGTAGAGCCGCGGCAAGGTCGGTCGCGAGGGCATGGGTGTCATCAGCCCGGCTGCCGTGCGCTCGTGTTGCCTTCCGGGGTAGCGAGGTGGCACAGCGGGCATCGGCAGTTTCCGAGTTGCGCGCTGCTGCCATTTCGTGCCGATATAGGTCGCGGTCCGCATCAATCATCTGGGTCACCGAAAAATTTCCTTGTCCGCTAGTCGTTGCAGCAGTTGCAGTCGTGCTCACCCGCAGTGCTGCCGGTGACGACCGGTGCCGGGCAGCAGGGCCGGCCCTTCCAGGCGTTGAGGCCTTCCCTGACCGCGATCACGGCGATTGCTAGGGCTGCGATCGGGTCGGCCCAGGACCACCCGAACAAGCTGTTGAGCAACAACCCGGCCAAAAGGATTGCTGACAAGTAGGTGCACAGCAGGGTTTGTTTGGAGTCGGCGACCGCGGACAAGGAGCCGAGTTCGCGTCCGGCGCGGCGTTGGGCCCACGACAGTATCGGCATGATCACCAGACTGGCCGCGGCCAAAGCGATCCCGGTCGGCGAAGGCCGAGCTTGGCTAAATCCGAACAGGCTGCGGATCGACTCGGCCGCCACGTAAGCGGCCAGCGCGAAAAACGACCACGCGATGATCCGCAGCGTAATCTTTTCGCGCGCTTGCGGGTCACGGCCGGCGAACTGCCACGCCACCGCGACCGCTGAGGACACCTCTATAACCGAGTCAAGTCCAAAGCCAATCAGCGCAGTCGAGGCGGCTCTGGTGCCCAACAAGAGCGCAATACCGGCCTCGATGATGTTGTAGGTGATCGTGGCGGCAACGACCAATCGGATTCGCTGCGATAACGCAGCCCGCCGCTGCGACGACAGTGCCCGCGGGGGCGGCGAGGGCGTGCCCAGGTTGAAGGACATCAGCAGCTTCCATCAGAACTGAAAGTTGAGCAGCGATCAGAATCGGCGGCCAACACCACCTGCACCAGATCATCGAGGGCGCGCGTCAAGTTGGGGTCGGCAAGTTCATAGCGGGTGCGCCTGCCTTCGGGCACCGCCACGACTAGGCCGCAGCCCCGCAGGCAGGCGAGGTGATTGGACATGTTCTGCCGTGACACCCCAGCGTAGTCGGCCAGTTCGGCCGGGTAGCGGGGGCCGTCTTTGAGCGCCAGCAGAATCTGGGTCCGGGTCTCATCCGCGAGGGCCTGGCCGAACCGGGCCAGGACTGACACCCGAGTCAGAGTTTCCACCCCACGCACGTTACACCCACTCCTGTATTCAGGATTCAATGAACCATAGCGGTGCAGTCACGCTCACCCGCTCGAACGAGGGATCGCCGTCGGAGTCGTTCGGCGGGCGGTCGTAGTCGATCCCAGCTGCCGTCGAACAATCACCGCATGCGGTGGTGATACGGCGACGGCGGCGGAAACCGGGCACCGTGCAGTTTCGAACTGCGTTCTTACCCGAGCAGAACGCGGCACAAGTAGAAGTGATAATCCGGATCCATGGCTGCAATCGCAAAGCGGCGCGACATATGTTGACATACTAATATGACGATGTTAGCGTGGGTTTGTATACGCAGAGACATACGCACCGAACTGGTACGGGAGGTTGGTTAGACCATGCTGCATGGACTTGTGGCGAAGGCGGGCGCTGCGGTGTTCACCGGACTCGTGGGGGTAAGTGCCTACGAGGTGCTGAAGAAGGCGGTGGGGAAGGCGCCGGTTCGCCGCAGCGCGGTCGCGGTGACGGAGTTGGGTTTGCGTGGGACTCGGCGTGCTGAGGTGGTAGCGGAGTCGGCGCG
The DNA here is from genome assembly GCF_059812225.1 of Mycobacterium sp. NGS66. Classification (NCBI taxonomy): domain Bacteria; kingdom Bacillati; phylum Actinomycetota; class Actinomycetes; order Mycobacteriales; family Mycobacteriaceae; genus Mycobacterium; species Mycobacterium sp. NGS66. The sequence goes on from NZ_JCALCG010000009.1 coordinate 9,160, forward strand.
GTTGAAGGTCTCGGATGTGGTCGCCGAGGCGCGTGAGCGCATCGGGGAAGAAACGCCGCCCCCGGCCGCCGCCGATGTCCACAATCACGACCATTGATCGCTGGTATGACTGTTGCGCTCGACCCTGAGGTGGTCGTTGTCTCCGATGCTGCTGGGCGGATGCGGGCGTTGGTTCCGTGGGTCCGTTCGAACTCGCGGCGTGCCGTGGCTGTGGAAGAGTCGGTAGGCCGACAGCACGGTGTGCGGGCGGTCCACGCCTATCCGCGGACCGGATCTGTGGTGGTGTGGTATTCACCGAGGCGCTGCGACCGATCGTCGCTGTTGGCGGCGATATCTGCGGGTGCCGACATCGCCGATAATTTGATTCCGGCGCGCAGTCCCCGCTCTTCGGATGTCCGCAACACCGACGTGCTGCGGATGGTGATTGGCGGGGCCGCGCTGGCCGTACTCGGGATTCGGCGCTACGGCTTCGGGCGCCCACCGCTGCTGGGTGCGAGTGGTCAGCTCGTGGCAACGGGTGTGACGATCTTTACCGGGTATCCATTCCTGCGCGGCGCGCTGCGCTCGCTGCGTTCGGGTCGCGCCGGCACCGATGCGTTGGTGTCGGCGGCCACCATCGCCAGTTTGGTGCTGCGCGAAAATGTGGTCGCACTCACGGTGCTGTGGTTGCTCAATATCGGCGAGTATCTGCAGGATCTGACGGTGCGGCGCACGCGGCGGGCCATCTCGGAGCTGCTGCGTGGGACACAGGACACGGCCTGGATTCGGCTGGACGACGACACTGAGGTGCAAGTACCCATCGATACGGTGGAGATCGGCGACGCCGTGGTGGTGCACGATCATGTAGCGATCCCGGTCGATGGTGAGGTAGTCGACGGGGAGGCGATCGTCGACCAGTCCGCGATCACCGGGGAGAATCTGCCGGTCAGCATCGTGGTCGGTGCCCAGGTGCACGCCGGTTCGGTGGTGGTGCGGGGGCGACTGGTCGTGCGTGCCAGCGCCGTGGGCAGCCAAACCGTGATCGGACGCATCATCACCAGAGTCGAAGAGGCTCAGCATGATCGGGCGCCCATTCAGACGGTCGGTGAAAACTTCTCCCGCCGCTTTGTCCCCGCATCGTTCATCTTGTCGGCGATCACCTTGGTGCTCACCGGAGACGTCCGGCGCGCCATGACCATGCTGCTGATCGCCTGCCCGTGCGCGGTAGGTCTGTCCACTCCGACAGCAATCAGCGCCGCCATCGGCAATGGTGCGCGCCGAGGCATTTTGATCAAGGGCGGCTCGCACCTCGAGCAGGCCGGCCGGGTGGACGCGATCGTGTTCGACAAGACGGGCACACTCACGATCGGGCGGCCGGTCGTCACGAACATCGTTGCCTTGCACAAGGATTGGCAGCCAGAAGAGGTTCTGGCCTATGCGGCCAGTTCGGAGATCCATTCCCGTCATCCGCTGGCCGAGGCGGTGATCCGTTCCACCGAGGAACGCCGCATCACCATTCCGCCACATGAAGAATGCGAGGTGCTGGTCGGACTTGGCATGCGCACCTGGGCTGACGGGCGGATTCTGCTGCTGGGTAGCCCCTCGCTGCTGCGCGGCGAACGTGTCCGGGTGTCCAAGAAGGCAACCGAATGGGTCGACAAGCTGCGCAAACAGGCCGAAACCCCGCTATTGCTAGCCGTCGATGGCAAGCTGGTCGGGTTGATCAGCCTGCGTGATGAAGTGCGGCCCGAGGCGGCTGAGGTCCTAACCAAGCTGCGGTCCAAGGGGATACGCCGCATCGTCATGCTCACCGGCGACCATCCCGAGACTGCTGAGGCGGTCGCCAATGAACTCGGTATCGATGAGTGGCGCGCCGAGGTACTGCCCGACGACAAACTTGAGGTAGTGCGCGCCCTGCAAAGCGAGGGCTACGTGGTGGGCATGGTCGGCGACGGCGTCAACGACGCCCCCGCGCTGGCAACCGCCGATATCGGTATCGCGATGGGCCTGGCTGGAACCGATGTCGCCGTCGAGACCGCCGACGTCGCGTTGGCCAACGATAATCTGCACCGCCTGCTCGATGTGAGTGATCTCGGTGCCAGGGCTGTTGAAGTGATCCGCCAGAACTACGGCATGTCGATTGCGGTCAACGCCGCAGGACTGCTGATCGGTGCCGGCGGCGCGCTGTCCCCGGTGATCGCCGCGATCCTGCATAACGCGTCCTCGGTGGCCGTCGTCACTAACAGCTCGCGCCTCATCCGCTACCGCCTGACGTGATGCTGCCGGTACTCGGCTCACATGTTGCCCAAAACCGCTTGCGCATCGCCAGCTGCGACTGTCCCGGCGAGGCGTTTCGCCCTCAGTGTTCACACGGAGGTTTTCCCGGTATGGGCCGGTCGCCACGTGCACGCCCGCGCGATCCGCGTCCTGGCAAAGGAGGCCTGAGGTGAATGTGAATGCCTCGTGAATTCTGCTGTCCGATGAGAGTTTCGTGGACCCGGATATTGAGAAATATCGTGATACGACCATAGATTGCACGCATGACGGACGTGAGAATGCGATTGTGAGCGGCGGCCACACCCATGCGCACGCCACGGCCGACAGCGATCGTCGCTGGCTGGCCGGCGCGCTGGCGGTAATCGTGGCGTTCATGCTGGGCGAGGTCGTTGTTGGAGTTGTCGCCCGCTCGTTGGCGTTGATTTCCGATGCTGCGCACATGCTCACCGACGCCGCCTCCATCGCGTTGGCGCTGTGGGCGATTCGGCTGGCGGCTCGCCCCGCGATGGGCCGGATGACCTACGGGTGGAAACGTGTGGAGATTCTGTCCGCACAGGCTAACGGGCTCACGCTGCTGCTGTTGGCGATCTGGCTGGCGTATGAAGCGATTCGACGCCTGATCCACCCGCCGCAGGTCACCGGCGCGCTGGTGCTGATCACCGCGCTGGTCGGCGTGGTTGTGAATATCGCCGCGACCTGGATGATCAGCAGAGCCGACCGAAGCAGCCTCAATGTCGAGGGCGCCTTTCAGCACATCCTCAACGACTTGTTCGCCTTCATCGCTACCGCCGTCGCCGGGGTGATCATCCTGACCACCGGTATCTGGCGCGCTGATGCGGTCGCGACCCTGGTCGTCGTGGCGTTAATGATCAAGGCCGGTTTTGGCCTGGTGGGCCAAGCCAGCCGAATCTTTTTGGAAGCCGCGCCGAAAGATTTGGATCCCGCCGCGGTCGGGCAGGCGATGGCAGCGTGCGACGCGGTCGTCGAGGTGCACGACCTTCACATCTGGGAGATCACCTCCGGCTCGCCGGCGCTTTCGGCGCACGTGTTGGTCGAACCTGGCCGCGACTGCCACGCAGTTCGCACCGAATTGGCCCAGATACTCGCCGAGCGATACCACATCGAGCATGCCACCTTGCAGGTCGACCACGCTCATTCTCAACGCGTGGAGTTCGGTGCACCTAGCACCGACGCCCGGCACTGCGAGCATCCACACGGCCCGGTCCACCGGCGCACCGAGATCATCTGAATCTCATCGACGACCGCCGACCGTCCTTTTGGCACGCGACCGGCGGCGGTATCGCCGAGCGCCGGCTGTGTCGCTGTGTCGTCAATCGCGGCATGTCGACACATGGTGCAGCGTCTGCACTTTCATCGTCGGTAATTAAACGCAATCACCTTTCCCGCACCGACCAGCTGTCACGCACCTCGACCCTGCAGCTGGCCACCGCCAATCAGCGGTCCGGCGCACGGCGACCGCGACAGCCTCGACGCTCGGTGCTGCTCCGGCGCGCCGTAGCGCTTTTAGACCTCGACAGCTGTAGTCGGCGCCCCCGGCGTATTTCACCGGCAATGACGATCAGATATGTGGTAGGGCTAAGCGATCTTTGCCACTGGATAGCCTCGCCCAGCACAACGGGGTTGTGTCGCGCACGCAGTACTCGGTAACAAATGGCTTGGCGACAATTGTCGTATTCAACAAGACCGTGGGGGACTAATGTCGAATACAATTCGAACTCCGCCGCACCGTTTGAAAGACAAACTGTAATGTGCTGCGCCGCAGTCGATGCCGCGACGATCGATCAATGAGCGGTGAATATTCCCGCAACGCCCCACGACTATCATGAGGCGATTAGGCCGGCCCTTAGTACTGAATACCCATAATGCTTCAGGTGCACTCACGTGTCCAGCGCGGGCCGGGGTGTGGAATGCCATTTTCAGTTCGACACAGACGGCATCCGAGCCAGAGCGTCCTTGTCTAGGCTGCGTCGGCTGCTACATTTGAGGCACTGTGCTTTGCAACATGAGTAGGCAGCCATGGCCGCGATCGGTCATTGCCATCGCGGCCATATTATGGCTGCTGCTCGGCGGCGTCGGTGAGCCACAGCGGTCGGTGGCCCCCGGCTCGGACGCAGTGCACACCGCCGCTGCTTCACTTGGCAAAGTGGTGGCTGTCAACGCCGACCACACGCGGGTTGACCACGATTCGCTATCGGCGTCCCCCAAAGTGTTTGTGACGGTGGCTGTCCCAAGGTGGGCGATCACACTGGTCGCCCTTGGGCTGCTCGCCGCAGTGGCCAACATCGCCGCCTCATTCGCTGACCGGGTGCTGCCTCCTGGGCGCGGCCCTCCTTTTGAATTCACCACTGCCCGTTGCGGTCAAGACCTTTTGACGCGGTTCTGCCTGTCCCGTCGCTGATCGGACAGCGTCAGGCCGTCGTGCGTTGCAGCGCGGCCGGTGACCGCTGGCCCAAGTTGATAGCCGCCTGTAGCTGTAATGCTGCACGTGACGCGACGACTCAGCATCCACCCCGAGCGAGTCGACGCGTCTGCGGCACACCCTCCGCGGCTGTCAACGCCACCGGCACGCCCTGAGATCAGCCAAGCACCGGAGTTGGTTCCCGCGATCCGAGGACGTGCATGTCGTACAGAAAGCCATCCATGTCATTCCACATCATCGAGCCGCGGCGACACGCAGTGGTGATCGACAAGCTAACGATCGGGTTCATGACCACCGCCGGGTGCACGATTGTGCCGCCGACTACCGCGCCGCCAGCCGCACCCGCCCACCAGGATCGGGGGATCGGCGCCCGCACCCCAGCAGTCGCCCTGGGCGGGTGGGCGGTCGCCGTGCAGGGCGGGTGCAACGCGCATGTCGGCACCCAGGTGGCGACCGCGTCGTCGGCGCGCTGAGCACACCGGAGTCACATATGGATTTCGGGGCGTTACCTCCGGAGATCAACTCCCTCAGGATGTATTTGGGTCCAGGCTCGGGGCCGATGTTGGTGGCCGCCGCCGCCTGGGACTCTCTGGCTGACAAGCTTTATTCCACAGCGACATCGATCCGGTCGGTAATGGATGGTCTGACCAGCGAACAATGGAAGGGTCCCGCAGCCTCGTTGATGGCGGATGCGGTCACGTCGTACTTGACATGGCTGGCGGTCACCGAAGAGCGTGCGGAACAGGCCGCCGCGCACGCCAGGGATGCGGTAGCTGCCTACGAAGCCGCTCACGCGATGACGGTGCCCCCCGCGGTCGTCTTGGCCAACCGCAGCATGTTGACATCGCTGGTGGCCACGAACTTCTTGAGTCAAAACACGCCGGCGATCGCGGCGGTCGAGGCCGACTACAGCGAGATGTGGGCCCAAGACGCCGCTGCGATGTACAGCTATGCAAGCCGCTCAGCGGCCGCCTGCAAGCTAACGATGTTCACCCCGCCGCCCGCGGAGTTGTTAGCTCTGGCCGCATTAGCCCAGCGATCCGCGGGCGCAACCGCGGTGACGACCACAGCCCCGGTGAGCGCCACCGACTCACCGGGGCTGTCGGCGGTGCCTTCGGCCCTGCTGCGGCTCCTCTCACCCTCATCGCCGCCCGCCGCTCCTGCCGAGATGCTGGGTGCCACGGATGATCCGATGCCTTCCGACGCCGCCACCGACACCTCGGATATTGATTCCGCGATGTCGGCGATGCAATCGCTGATTCCGCCTCTGCGGCCTGTACGCAAAAGGCGCAGCCCCGACAGCAACGACGTTCGACAACGCGGACAGGCGATATCGATGCGGGCCTGGTTCGGCGGCAACCGTGCTGCCTGGAAAACCCGACAGGGCGGGCGCCTTGGATGGACCGCTGAAACGGCGGCACACCAGGACATTGTCTCGGCCACCACGATCGGCCGACTGTCGGTGCCGCAAACCTGGGTGGCAACGACCGGGGTACACCCTGCCCCTGTTGCGGCGTGGCCGAGACCCGCGCGCGACACCTCGACATCAGGCAGAAATGGGCCGGAGGTCTAACCATGCGGAACAGGCCCGCGCGCCAAGTCTGGACCATGCCCGCCGGCAGCGGCTTGCCGGCACCACAACGCCAGTGTCAGCCGCCATATCCCGAAAACCCGTGCAAACCACACCAGCCGGCGCCGCTCGGCGCCGCGCGAGAGGCCACAGTGACCGTGCTCTACCGGCCTACCGTATCGGAGGCGGTCGACGGCTGCACCGTGCCCTTATGTCCTGCCTGCGTTGAGGGCCCCCTAAGACCGGAGCTGACCGCATGACCCCGGCCAGCTCGCCGGGCGATCCCGCTACAGTCGTCGAGGACTCCTGTCGTGCCACCACGTGTTCGGCAGCTGAACCGCATCCCCAGCGAAACGCCGGATGGCATCGCGCCGCGCGGTGGGCACGGGGGCTGGCCTTCGCCAGCCTGCTCTTTGTCATCGTCCAGGGCGCGATCGGCGTATGGCAGGGGGTGATGGCCGATTCTATTGCGCTGACCGGGTGGGCGTTGGGAAGCGCCCCAGAGGCTTTGGGGAGTTTGATCCTGATATGGCGGTTCAGCGGCTGGCGCACGCTATCCGAGACCGCCGAGCGGCGCGCTCAACGCGGCGTCGCGGTGTCATTCTGGCTCACTGCCCCCTACATTGCCGCCGACTCGATTCACCACCTACTCAGCGAACATGAAACGCACGCCGCCCTAGTCGGGATAGTGCTGACCGCCGTCGCATTGGTGCAGATGCCGATCCTGGGTCGCGCTCAACACGCACTCGGCAACCGATTGGGCTCAGCAGCCACCGTCGGCAAAGGTATCCAAAATTACTTGTGCGCTGCTGAAGCGGCCGCGGTTTTGATCGGTCTGGCCGTCACCGCCAACTGGCCGAGCGGACGGTGGCTGGATCCCACGATCGGACTGCTCATCGCCGCGATCGCGTTCTGGCAAGGCATCCGGTCTTGGCGCGGACAGGACTGCGGATGCTAATGCGGCTGGCGCCGGGAATCGGCTCCTCGGTCGGGCCCGTACCCAGCTGCTGTCAAGGCTGTAGCCAAATACGCCAGCCCGACCCAGGTGCTCAGCGACCATCAGGAAACTTCCACCCATGTCGCCGCGGTGGCCGGTGAGAGGAAGCAGAAAGGACGCCCGCTCCCTAGGCCGAGGCCGGCCCCTGTGGCGTGCCCAGACCCCGCATCACCCCACCCGGCGGCTGTATCAGCGACAGTCAATAGGGAGGCCCGGGTTGACCGTCCCATCGACGGTTGGGCCAACACCGAAACTAACGCTCACGCGCGACCGAGTTCGATGGCTTTAACGAGGAGCAGGATCACGCCGACGACCAGATACCCGCGCAGGGCGAGCATGCCCAGCTTTGTGCCGGCCGACCACGTGACCGGCTCGAGCAGGGTCAGCCGTGGCATTCGCCATGTTTTCCGGTCTTCACCCGTTATCGCGGGTGAGACCGATTGGGGCGTGGTTGGTTGCGGCTGGCGGCGGGCCACCAAGCGCAGGATGGAGATCGCGGCTATAGCGAGCAGAACGAGGCCGTTAGCAAGGTGACCGGTGAAATCAACGATGTCAAGGCGGGGAAACAGGGTGCTTGCCATCAGTAACCCAGACAACAGCAGCAGGACGCCGACGACGAGGCTGGCCACCGCGTTGAGCCAAGGGCGATTCACCCACGGCCCCAAGACTTCCCGGTCATTGCACAATAGCAGCAGAAAGACGGTCGCGCTGGGCAGCAACAGCCCGGCCAGGGCTTGCACGGCGGTGGTGATCAAACCCAGCGGTGCGCCGGGAATGAGCACGATCACCGCGGCGAGCACCACCATCGCGGTGTAGGAGAAGTAGAACTGTTTGGCGTCGCCGAAACCGCGGTGCAGCGAATGCTTGAGACCGAACGTGTCGCCGAAAGCATAGCTAGTGGCCAGCGTTACCGCGGCCGCGCCGAGGATCGATGCGTCGAGCAACACGACCGCGAACAACGAGCCCAAAGTGTTGTGGTATTCGCCGAGTAGCCGCGCGACAGTACCGGCGTCGACGAATCCGCCGCGGCTGTTGGTAGCGCGCGCGGCCCAGTCGCCGGTGATGATCAGCGCCGCCGCCCCGCTCACGACGACAACGGCACCCACCGTGGTGTCGGCGCGTTCGTAACCGATGAAGCGGGGGGTGATGCGCTTGTCCACGACGTTGGACTGCTGAAAGAACAGCTGCCAGGGGGCGACCGTGGTGCCGACGATCGCGATGATCAGCAGCACCCCGTCCGAGGTGACTCCACCCGACACGCTGGGGATAACGAACGACTTGGCCGCCCGTCCCCAGTCCGGGTGTGACATCAACAGCATCGGTACCTGCAGCAGGGTAATCGCGACGAACACGAACATGGCGCGTTCCCAACGCCGGAAGCTGCCGGTGGCCATGATCGCGATCAGCGCGACCGCAGCGGTCGGCACGACTACATACTTGGAGATGCCGAAATAGTTGGCCGCCAAGGTGATTCCGATGAATTCGGCGACCAGTGTGAGGAAGTTCAGCAAGAACAGGTCCCCTACGGAGAACCATCCCCAACCGCGTCCGAAGCGTTCGTTGATCAGCCGGGCGTGACCTACGCCGGTGACCGCGCCCAGCCGAACCACCATCTCCTGGTTGACGATCAGCACCGGAATCAACAACACCAGCACCCATAGCAGGCTGTAACCGTGGTTTTGCCCTGCCTGCACATAGGTCGCCACACCTCCCGCGTCGTTGTCGCCGACCATCACGATCAAACCGGGCCCGATGATCGCCAGCAGGGTCGCCAGGCGGGACTTCACGGTGCGCGGATGCTCCGTGTCGGTGAGCCTGATCCGACCCAGGGCGCCTTCGATATCACCCAGGTGCGCACTGTCGAGCACCGCGCTGCGGTGCGGCACCGTGGCCTGCGCCGTCCTGCCGACGGTGGTGCTGTCGTTGCTGCTCATGGCCGATCACCGCTGTCACCGCTGATCCCTGCCGGGTCGTCGGCGGCGGCGATGCCGTTGGTTTCGCGCACCGGGTGCGGGGCGGGTTCTCGTCGACGCCAGTCTTCGGGAATGGTGGCCGCCAGCACATCGTCGACGGTGACGACGCCAAGCACCCGATCGTCGTCATCGACGACCGGAATGGTGTAGAGGTTATAGTCGGCCATCAGCAATGCGACGTCGGTCAGATCGGCATCTGCGCCCACCCTGACCGGATCCGGATCCATCAGTGTCGCAACGGTGTCCGCCGCATCAGCCTGCACGAGAGTGATCACCGACACCGCGCCGGCCAGCTGTCCGCGCTCGCTGAGGATGTGCATCTGCAGCAGCGCCTCGGGCTGCATGGCCTGTGCGCGGCCGATGACTGCCAGCGCCTCGCCCGCTGTCGCCTCTGCTCGACACGAGGCGACATCGAGGTTCATCAGCCCGCCCGCGCTGTCGGGATTAAACCCCATCAAGGTAATCACCTTGGTGCGCTGCGGTGCCGGTATCAGGTCCAGAACTCGCCGGCGCCGGGACTGACGCAGATCGACGATCGCGTCGGCGGCGTCGTCAGCGCGCATCCGACCGAGCAGCGCGGCGACGTCGCGGTCGGACATGTCGTCGAGCAGCCGACTGGCCTTGTCGGGGTCGAGTTCCTCGAACACGTCGGCTTCCAGTTCTGGGTCGCTGCGTACCCGGTCGAGTATTTCGCCGCCCTCTGCCTTGTCGGCGTCTTCGAGCAGGTCGGCGATTTGCGCGGGCTTGAGCGTTCCTACCCGCCCAGAAACCAGGCGCACCGCCAGTGAGCGGACATCGCCGATCAAGGGTTCGAACGCTTTCCAGTCGCGGGCCGGATGGCCGCCGGGCGTCTTGAGCAATCCGAAAAACCGGGGCGGGCGGCGGGTGTCCAGGTGTGCCAGCACCCACCCGTCTGCTCTGCGTTCGAGTTCAACATCGTAGGCGCGCACCAATTCACCTGCGGCAACGTCGATCAATCGATGCCCCAGCACGTCGCCGCGCAACAGCACCTCACCCTCACGGCGCTCGAACCGCCGCAGGTCAATCTCGTTTTTCGTCAGTACGATCCGGTCTGAGTCGTAGCGCTGGACGGATCCGCTGCCGACAAACACCCGCCGGCCCCCGACCCCGGCCACGATGCCCGTCACCAGCGGGTAGGTGTCTGCACCGCGCAGCCGGACGATGACGTCCTCGGCCCGACCCACCACCTCGCCGGAACGCGTCTCCACGGGGGCCCGCAATAACTCAGACAAATGGATCGACGGGACTCCGACACCGGGACCGGCGGGACCGGTGGTGGATGAGTTGCCCATGAGTTTCTCCCTTGACTAGCTGCGCTGCTGCGAATCCGAACGCACGGAACGGCAGAAGCGCAGAACGCGCTGATAGTTACCGACGATGCCGACGCGAGGGCAAGCAAACATTAATACATAGCAATGTATGCATGCAATATGTTACGGTGGATGGGTCTAATGGGGTGAACTAGGAAGTCAGGTGCCTGTGGGCTGCGTCACACCCGAAAGTTTGGGGCTTCAACCCTTATAGTTCGTCCATCCATACTTTAGGCCCGTGCCGAAGGGTGATGGTGTCGGGGGCTCGGGCGGATCACCGCATCCGGTGCCGCAGCTGGGGTCGCGCCACCGCGTCGCTGGCGTGCGATGACCACGCAGGACGTGGCCTTCACGGCGTGGGCGGGCGAGGACACCGCCCGCTCAAACGATCGTGCACGGGTGCATCGGGCTCGGGCGAGTGGCAAACGCCGGCACCTGGCGTGGCTCCTCGTGGGCCCCGGAATCCTGGCCATGCTGGGGGAGAACGATGGTCCGAGCATGATCTCCTACGCGGCCGACGGGGCGAGCTACGGGCTGGGGTTCTTCCTGCCATTCATCGTCGTGCTGTTCGCCATGGCATACGTGTGCCAGGAGATGTGCATGCGGGTCGGCGCCGTCACCCACCGGGGATACGGCCAGCTTGTACTGCAGCGTTTCGGCCCGGTGTGGGGCTGGTTCGGGGCTGCTGATTTGGCTGCCACCAACCTGGCGACCCTGATCGCCGAGTTCGTCGTGATCCGGGTGGGGCTGGCCTACTTCGGGTTGGCAGCGCCGGTCGCGGCGCTGCTCGGGGTGGCGCTGGTCATGCTGACACTCAGCGGGGGCCGCTACTGGCGGTGGGAGCGGGCAGTGCTCGGCCTGGCGGTGTTCAATGGGTTGTTCCTGGTAGCCGCTATTTTGGTGCGCCCAGACATGGGCGCGATTGCCCACGCGTTCGCGACATTCGGGCCGATGCCTACCGGAAATCTCACCACCATTCTGTTGCTGGTGGCCTCGACGATCGGGGCGACCGTGACGCCGTGGATGGTGTTCTTCCAACAGAGCGCGTCCGCGGACAAGGGCATGACCGCTCACGATCTTGCGCACGGGCGGTTCGACACCGCGCTTGGCGCGGTGGTGGCGGCGGTCTTCGGCTGTGGCGCGCTCGTGGCGGGGTCGGCGCTGGCCGGCGGTGGCGGCTCGGCGATCCAGGGTCTGGCCGGCGCCGGTTTTCCCGCCGCGCTGAGCACACGCATCGGGGGTGCGGTGGGGACGGTTTTCGCGCTCGGGTTGATCGAGGCCGGGGCTGTGGCAGTTCTGACCATCTCCGCCAGCACCGCCTACGCCATCGGCGAATGCGTCGGCGTATCGCACAGCTTCAACGCCCCACCGCGGCGTGCCAGGCTGTTCTATGGGGTGAACGTGGCCTGCGCCCTGCTCGCCGCGGGCGTCATTCTCATCCCCGGCGCCCCGCTGCTAGCGATCGCGCTCAACGCCAACGTTCTCGCGACCGAGCTGGTGCCGGTCACGCTGATTTTCGTGATGATGCTGGCCCGCGACCGCGCGTTGATGGGGCCGTGGGTCAACACCAGGTTGAACCACTGTGCTCGGTTGCGCGGTGATCGCCATGGTCGCCGCTTGCGGGGCCGCCTATGGCATCGCCTCGTTCCTGCAAACCACCCACTTGCTTCACACCCCGTAGCCCAGGAGGAACTTTCACATGCCCCCGCCCGAAATCAACGCGGACGAACTGGTGGCCTTTCTCGAATCCGGGCAGCTGACCACCGCCCGATCCCGACCGGTGCCTCGTGCGCACCTGAGCACCGGCACGCAGGTCGCGCTGTGGGCACTGCGGATCATTGCGGTGCTGCTCACCGTTATCGTCACCTATACCTTCATCGCCCAGCTCACCTGACATGCTCACAGCCCAGCAACGCTGGGTTCGCATGGGGGCCCAGCACCTCACACCACACCTGGCCGAACTATTCGGCGACCAGGGCCCGCGGCGTGGGCAAGATGGTGCACGCTCGCGGCGAGCATGTTAAGCGAAGGTGTAACAGGCCGTCGATTTGCCAACGCCGCCACGAGCATTGGGTGTGAGCGGCGGCATCAACGCGAGCCGTCGTGATTGTGACAATGGGCCACGCTGAGGCCAGCGAGGCGGTCGCGCTGTGCGGTCGCCTGGCGTGGTTGATCCTCGGATCAGGGGCGGTGCACCGGCCCGTGTGGTTCGGCGCAGTGCTCGTCGCCGGTCTGTCCGTCATCGGCGACGGCGTGGTCGACTTGCAAGGTGGTGTGCTCGACCCCGAACTCGTCGTGCAGCACCGTTTCGATGCGGGAGCGGACGGTGCGAGCGTCGGCGTCGTCAGCGACGAGCACGTGTGCTGACAGCGACGGCTGACCGGAGGTGATCTGCCAAATGTGGAGGTCATGCACCTCAGCCACGTGTGGTACCGCGACAATCTTGGCGCCGATCTCCGCCGGATCTAGGTGTGCCGGGGCGGCCTCTAAAAAGATTCGACCCGACTCGCGCACCAGGGCCCACCCGGCCTTGGCCATTAGCCCTGCGACTACTAGGGCCGCGATGGCGTCGGCGCGGGCGAAGCCAGTCGCCCACACCACCGCACCGGCGATCGCGGTGCCGATGAACGCATACAGGTCGTTGAGGATGTGCTGAAAAGCGCCCTCCACATTCAAGCTGGAGCGGTTCGCGCGACTGATCGACCACGTGGCGACGATGTTGATGACAATGCCGGCCAGTGCGGTGAACAGCACCAGCGGTCCCGCCACCTGCGGCGGGGTGATCAGCCGACGCACTCCCTCGTAGAGGAACCACACCGTCAGCAGCAGCAAGGTGATCCCGTTGGCCTGCGCGGAAAGGATCTCCACCCGCTTGAACCCGTAGGTGTAGCGGCCCCGCGCCGGTCGCCGCGCCAGCCGGATCGCGATCAGGGCCAGAACGATCGACGCCGCGTCGGTAAGCATGTGACCGGCATCGGAGATCAATGCCAGCGAGTTCGCCACCAGGCCGATAACCACCTCGATGGCCATGAACACGACGATCAGCCCCAGCGCGATCGCTAACCATTTGCCATCCGCATCCGCCGACATCCCATGCCGGTGGTCACCGCCGTGGCCATGTGCGTTGGTCCGCTCGGGTGTTGCCGGCTCCGCGTCGCGCTTGCGATCAGTGGTGTCCGCCACGATAGCCTCCGTGGTGGCCGCCGTAGTAGCCCTCACCGAACAGCCCGCCGAGAAAGCCCCTGGGGCGGGGAGCCTCGACATATGCCGGCTGCGCCGGGTACTGCTGCTGAGGCGGATAAGTTCCCGGAGGCGGCTGCGGGGGTTGCGATTGGGCGGCGTAAAACTTTCCTTCGGCCTCAGAGAGCTGCTCCAGCTCTCCGCGGTCAAGGAAAATGCCGCCGCAGCCGGTGCACTGATCGATCGTGACCCCAAACCGCTGTACGGGCAGCATCTGTGAAACACACCGCGGACACAGCAGCGTCGACTCCCTGGTTTCGGTTGATTCGCGCTTTTGCTCCATATGCCCTCCTTGGTAGGTACCTGGCCTGCCGCCAGGCTAACAAAAGATAACCGCATGCGCATGTATGCATTAAAACAACTTAGGAGCTGGCTTGGCTCGGCTCGGTCAGCGGTGGGGAGTATGCGCGCGGGCGCGAATACCGCGAGCCGCCGCGCTGGTGGGCCGCCGGGTATCAGGCTGGCGGCCGCGACGACCCGGCAGGCGGCCACGGGCAGGATCAGCGCGTGGTCGTGCACAAGTGACCAGCGCACGTCGAGGCCAAGCCTTGCATGCGTTAATTGCTATGTATTAATATGATGATCCCACCGTGAGGAATCGTTGATGGCTTTGATCGCAGTTCTGCTGTATGTCCTGTTTGGTGCGCTCGGGTTTGGCTGGCGCAGCTGGCGGCAGTGGCGCATGACCGGATCGACCGGCTTCCGCGGTGTCGGTGGCCGGTTCGGATCGCTCGAGTGGACCGCCGGCGCAGGGTTCGTCGCGGCCATCATCATCGGTCTCACAGCACCGCTGCTGCAACTGGCCGGCGCGCTTTCCCCGCTCGATGTGCTGCACGCGACCTGGATACAGACAACCGGCATCGTCGTCGCTGTAGTCGGGATCGGCGCCACCGTCTACGCGCAGAACGACATGGGCGAGTCCTGGCGGATCGGGGTCGATCCTAGCGAGACCACGACCTTGGTGCGTCACGGCGTGTTTGCAGTAGTCCGCAACCCGATCTTCTCCGCGATGCTGGTTTTCGCCGCTGGCATTGCGCTCATGACGCCCAATCCGCTTGCGCTCGCCGGTTTTGTGCTCTTGACCGCGGCAATCGAGCTGCAGGTCCGTGGTGTCGAAGAGCCCTACCTTCGCACCGTGCACGATCAGCAATATGGCGAGTACACCGCCACAGTCGGGCGATTCGTTCCCCGAGTCGGGTTGTCCTGACGTCGAGCAGTCGGTGATGGGACGTCCGTCAGCGGCGCAGGCAGCCGGCGACGCCATCAAGTCGCACCGGCCTACCATCATCACGGGCGCGGGTCGATCACAAGCGCCCTAAATCAGGCCGATCGCTCCTGTGACAGGGCGTTGGGCTGTGGTTTTCGTACCGCAGCAGTAGCCAGCGACCGAAGGTTACGACGGTGGGCGACGAAGAACACTGCGGCGACGAGAACATAGACGACGGAGATGACGTAACGGGCCTGCTCGCTAGGAAGAATGAACTGGGCGGCGAACAAACCGAACAGCAGCAGGGCCTTGGCTCCGGTCAGACGCAGGTTGAGCAGCACCGCGATGCCCAGCACCGTCTGGGCGGTGGTCAAAACGAACTCTTCGACCTGGCGCGCGTCCAGAGGCAGCCCCGCTGTTACGCCGCCACCCAGGTAGTAGGCGATCGGCAGGCAGGCGATTAACAGCGTCCACTGGTTGAACTTCGCGGCGAGCAAGGCACCCATGCCGTCATCGGCACGACCACGCAGGGCGAAGGTGATCGCCACCAGAACCTCGGGGGATTCCGAAGCGATCGGCGCCAGCCACTGCACGAGCAGGAACCGGTCGATGCCCAACTGGCTGCCGGCGTCGACTAATGCGTTTCCGAACGGCTCTGCCGCTGAAAGTATCACCACGGCGGCGGCGGCGAACAGCAGCGTGACCAGCAATCGGCGGCGTACTCGCGGCTGCGCGGCCACTTTAGCCGCCACCCCGGACAACTCCTCCTGCGATTCGGCGCTACCACGAATGCGCCACAGATATGCACCGAATATGCTTCCGAGGACTACGGCGTCGTACCAAGCCAGGCGTCCGGTCAACGGAATGATCAGCGCATAAACGGTGGCCGTGCCCAAAAACAGTAATTCCACGCGACGGTGCGCGGTCACGCTCGCCGCTCCGCTCAGCCAGCCGGTGGGCTCGCCGCTAGTGTCGATGCCGGCATGGCGTCGGCGCAGCGCCCAGATCGCGGTGAACGCCAGCAGCGGCCAGGCCACACCGATGAGCAAGCGGTTGGCGCCGGTCATGTTCGCGGTGGCAAACGCGGCGTACTCCGGGCGGTGCCCAGCGCTGTAGGCGAAGAAGATGTCCACCGCGTACTCGGGCAGGATCGCGACCAGCGCAAGCAGGGCCAGCGCCAGACTGCCGGAAATGTCTGCACGAGCCGCTTCGGCCGCCCACATCAGCAGCGCTACCGATGCCAGCACGCCCGCACCGAATACCGCGACTGCGATCGGTGCAGGTAACGCGATTCCGCTCAGCCGCAGCACAACCGCGGGCGCGGCCACCAGCAACGCCACCACCACTCGCGTGGCCGCCGTGCGCCCGGACAGCACGTCGCCTATATCGGGTTCAGCGGCATTGCCCACGAAGGTACCCACAGAACTTGACTGATGGCTTTACCTGATGACTGACCGAGCGGCAGGCGGCTTCCCATGGCCGTTCGGGTTTCCTGGTCGATCCCGCTGCTCGTCATGACCTCCACCGTGCATGTCGGTCATCCGGCGGCCTCCCCAGCACGTGAGTGGCCATAATTCGGGCACAACGCGACCGCGCTGCCGGCCGCGTCCAGCAGCGCCTCGGCGGCCCGGAACAGCTCCAGCAGCTCCACCCGGGTGAGCCGATACACCGACGCGCGGCCCTGCGGGCGGTAGTCGATCAGCCCACATTCGCGCAGGCAGGCCAGATGCGCCGACACCGTCGATTGTGCCAACCCCAGTTCGCCGGTCAGATCCACCACACGTGCCTCACCGACGGCCAGCCGGCGCAGAATCGCCAACCGCGTCGCGTCGGAAAGGCCGTGAAACAACGCCGTCGCCGCATCCAAAGCCCCTGGGTGCACCGCGGTCGTCACATCACTTGTCATCGCCATGCAGCGATGATAACGTATCGGATAATTGATCGTCGAAAGGCGACATTATCGAAAGATAGCGATGGTTAAGAAGCGAGCCACCAATAGATGTTGATGAATCGGGTGGAAACCGCGCTTGTGAACTCCCCGCCGCGGCGATGGCTGCAACGCAGCTACGAAGTGCCGGTGCTACTAAGACTGGGCGGCCGGCTCATGCCAGGGTCACGGGCCCTGGAGATCGGATGTGGCTCCGGATACGGTTCACAGCTCATACTGGAGCGCTTCGGTGCCGCTTGCGTCAACGCCGTGGACCTGGAGCCGGCCATGATCCGGCGGGCCAGCCGGCGGCTGGCGCGCTACGGCGACCGGGTGCGGCTCGCCCAAGGCAGCGCCACCGAGCTGCGTGCGGCGCTGGACGCCCAAGACGTCAGCTACAACGCTGTGTTCGACTTCGGCATCGTCCACCACATCCCGGACTGGCGCAACGCCCTCGACGAGGTCGCCCGAGTGCTGACCCCCGGTGGGCGGTTCTACTTCGAAGAAGTCACCGCCCACGCCCTGGCCCGTCCCACCTACCAGTTGCTGTTTGATCACCCCAGCAATGACCGGTTCACCGCAGGCGAGTTCCTGGATGAACTCGCCCAGCGCGGCCTGGTGGTCCTCGGCTCGATCACCCGCATCCAGGCCGACTACCTGCTTGGCGTGGCCGCCAAGCCGATCCCAACCGGGGGTGCCGCGTGATGGCCGTCGCTGCGCTGGTCCTCTTCGCTGCGACGATGCTGGTGCTCGGTGCGGTCCGTAGGCAGATTGAGCTGCATCGCACCGGCGACACCGGCAACCGGCGCACCTTGCGCCCAGATGGCTCGCTGGAATGGTGGGCACTCGCCGTGGCCGACGTCGGGTACCTAATGGTGGGTGTTGGCGGCCCCGTCTCGCATCTGGCCGGTCTGCCGCCCCTCGCGGTGCTGGATCACCCGATGGCGCGCGGTGTCGGTGTCGCCATCGCGGTACTCGGTATCGTCTTGGCCTTCGGCGCGCAGCTTTCGCTTGGTGATTCCTGGCGGATCGGGATCGACGAGGCAGAACGCACTTCCCTGATCACCGCCGGTGCATTCCGGGTCGTGCGCAACCCGATCTTCACCGCCGTGATCGTCGCGTTCCTGGGCCTGGCGTTGATGGCGCCCAACCCGGTTGCCGTCGCAGGGTTGGGGGTCACGGTGATTGGAATCGGGGTGCAGGTGCGCCTCGTCGAAGAGCCCTACCTGCGCCGTATCCACGGCGTCGCCTACGCGGACTACGCCGCCCGCGTCGGCCGCTTCTTACCCGGTCTGGGCCGACTGCAGCCCGACCGCCAGTACCGGACATAACCAAGCATCAGGCACCCCGCATGCATTCGACCCGCCGCCGCCGCCAACGCTGGGCACGCGCTGGCGAGGACGGCGACGATAACCCCACTCGGATTCCGGTCCAGCTCCAACGATCGCCTGAAACCGTCTGCAGCAACCCCGGATTCGATCGGGCCGCAATCAGCCTGACCAAGATTTTAGCAAGGCCGCGGGCCCATCTGTGCGCCATGAAATGCGTTCGCCGACTGCTCTCGGTTGCATACAAAACACGAAACATCGTCGTGATGGTTGCTGACGGTCGGCTAAAGGGGCTGACAAACCGCCCGTAGCGGCCGGACCGAGCTGGCGTTGACAGTTGGTTCCCTACGGCTATCCGACGGTTGATCAAGGGGCACCATGGGGGTTCTAGGAACCGGGCGTCGGGCACGCGATACCGGTCGCGCCGCGCCCGGGCCCTTCCAGTGGTAGCCCGCCCAGCAGTCCCGCTGGCCCGCCCGCGGTGCCTTCCGGAACAGCGCCCAAGCCGGTGCACGGCAACACGGTTGCGACAGGGCTGATCGCTGGGGCGGCGGTGGCCCAGCTCTGCGGCATCGTCACGGCGCCGATTGAGGCCGCCCGGCCCATGCTCGCCGTCACCGCCGCACCGGTCCCGCCGACGCTCAGTCCAGGCAAACCGGCCGAGTCCACCGCGCCCAACCGAGCCCGCCGATGATGGCCGGCGCGTTCTTACCCGAGACGTTCGTCGCGATCCGTGCGATCCGTGACATCAACGTCGCGCGGTTGGCCGCGATCACCGGGGTGCCGTACCGGTTGATCACCGCCGCTGCCCGCCCGTTGGGGTCAAACCTGAAGTGGTTCATCCAGCGTTCAGTCCGCCCTGCGTGGCGAATGCTCTTCCCGTACCGCAGCCAGCACTTCCGCCAGCATCCTCCTCGCTCGGCGCACCGTCGGGCCTGATGCCGGCCCCGATCCGCCAGACGGTCCCGGCGAATCCCAGATGACGCCTCAACGCTCCTCGTATTCGCACTTGGTGCTTCGGCCCGGTGTTTTGGTCGGAAAGTGGCGCTTGGCTGTCTCGTTTCTAGTAGCGAGACGAACACACGGATGCTCGTAATGGCTGGCGGTGCCATTGCCGAGCGGACGATTCAGCCCTTGCTGTTATATCAGGCGGACTGTACTGTTTTCTGCATGCTGACATGTGAGAAGCGGGAATCGGCGCTGGCGCGGCTGGGGCGGGCGCTGGCTGATCCGACGCGGTGCCGGATTCTTGTGGCGCTGCTTGATGGAGTTTGTTATCCCGGTCAGCTGGCTTCACACCTCGGGTTGACGCGATCGAATGTGTCCAATCATCTGTCGTGTTTGCGGGCCTGCGGACTGGTCATCGCGACCTATGAGGGCCGCCAGGTTCGCTACGCGTTGGCCGACAGTCACCTCGCCCGTGCCCTGGGCGAGTTGGTCCAGGTCGTTCTCGCAGTGGATACCGACCAGCCCTGCGCCACCGAGCAAGCCACCTTCCCGGGGGCGGTTGAGATGGCCATTAGCCCATGAGCAGGCACGGTCCGGGGGCACCGAAGAGCCATGTGATTGGTACTGATACGGCAGAACAGGAGGAGGGTTAGCAGTGGAAGAGCTATTGGTTAAGGCGGCCGGGACAGTGTTCACCGGGCTGGTCGGGGTGAGCGCCTATGAGGCGCTGCGCAAGGCGGTGGGCGCTGCTCCTGTTCACCGAGCAGCGGTGACCGCCACGGAGTGGGGTCTGCGGGGCACCCGGCGTGCGGAGGCGGCCGCCGAGTCGGCCCGGCTGAAGGTCGCCGACGTGGTCGCCGAGGCCCGCGAGCGGATCGGTGACGAAGCCTCCCCGCCGGCTCCCACCAAAGCCGACGATGACGACTGCTGCTGACATGCGCGCTGTCGCCGCCTGTCGCCTGGAGTCTGCGCGTTGCCCGCAAGGCCGAGAAAAGCGCAGAGCAGGCTCGACTGCCAGTCGCCGACGCGCTCGCCGGGCCGATAGGGCGCATCGGGACGGAGTGGCGTCGGCCCCGACCGCCAGTCGCGGATGATGCAGACCACTGATACTGCCCCTGATGCCGGGGGCAAGCTAACCGTGGTATCCGCCGGGGCGGGGCGGATGCGTGTGCGCGCCAGTGGGTTTCGATTCGACGCGGTGCGGGCTGTCGCCATCGAGGACACGGTGGCCAAGGTGCGCGGTGTGCGGGCCGTGCAGGCCTATCCGCGCACGGCCTCGGTGGTGATCTGGTATTCGCCCGCGCGTTGCGACGCCGCTGTTATCCTCTCGGCGATAGGTGATGCCGAGCGGATCCCTGCGGCGTCGGTGCCCGCACGTACCCCGCACTCGGTTGATAGCCGCAGGCCCGGTGTCGTGCACAAGGTCTTCGACTGGGCCACGCGGACGCTGTCAGGTCAGCGCAATGAGGTGCTAGGCCGGTCGCGGGCGGAAAGCGATACCTGCGGCTGCGACCACGACGTTGACGATGATCGCGGGCCGCAACGGCTCTGGCAAGTGGTCAGGCTGCGGCGCGCCGCGTTGTCGGGGGTGCTGCTGACCGCCTCGGCGGTTACCGCATGGATTAGTCCACTCGGCCCGGTCGCGCTGGGCTTGAAGGTTCTTGCGCTCGCTGTGGGCGCTTCGACGTTCGTGCCCTCCAGTCTCAAGCGGCTGACCCAGGGCCGCATCGGTGTCGGCACCCTGATGACCATTGCCGCGGCCGGGGCTGTCGCGCTCGGTCAGGTCGGCGAGGCCGCCGTGCTGGCATTTTTGTTTTCGATCAGCGAGGGCTTGGAAGAGTACGCGGTGGCGCGTACCCGCCGCGGCTTGCGCGCCCTGCTGGCGCTGGTGCCGGATCAGGCCACGGTGCTGCGCGAGGATAGCGAAACCGTGGTGGCCACAGCCGATCTGCGCGTGGGGGATCAGATGCTCGTCAAGCCGGGGGAACGCCTGGCCACCGATGGCATCATTCGTGCCGGGCGCAGCGCGCTGGACGTCTCAGCGATCACCGGCGAATCGGTGCCGGTGGAGGCCGGGCCTGGTGACGAGGTGTTCGCCGGGTCGATTAACGGCTCCGGGGTGCTGCAGGTGGAGGTCACCGCGACCGCGGAGGACAATTCGCTGGCGCGCATCGTGCACATCGTGGAAGCCGAGCAGGCCCGCAAGGGTGCTAGCCAGCGGCTGGCCGACCGTATCGCGCGGCCATTGGTGCCGGGCATCATGATGGCCGGGGCGCTGATCGCCGTCACGGGCGGCGTTTTGGGTAGCCCGGTGGTCTGGATTGAACGCGCTCTGGTGGTGTTGGTCGCGGCCTCCCCGTGCGCGCTGGCCATTGCCGTGCCGGTGTCTGTGGTGGCGGCCATCGGTGCTGCCTCCAAATTCGGCGTACTCATCAAAGGCGGGGCCGCGCTGGAAGCCTTGGGCACCATCGGCGGGATCGCCCTGGACAAGACCGGAACGTTGACGGCAAACCGGCCCGCGGTCATCGACGTCGCTACCACCAACGGCGCCAGCCGCGAGGAGGTGCTGGCGGTGGCGGCCGCGCTGGAGGCCCGAAGCGAACACCCCCTGGCCGCGGCCATCCTCGCCGCGACCCAAGCCCCGATCGCCGCCGCCAGCGACGTGCAAGCCGTCCCCGGGGCCGGGCTGACCGGTCACCTCGACGGGCATGCCCTCCGACTAGGGCGGCCTGGCTGGCTCGACCCCGCCGGCCTCGCCGATCAGGTGGCACGCATGCAACACGCCGGGGCGACAGCGGTTCTCGTCGAACGCGACAACCAGCTGCTCGGTGCCATCGCCGTGCGCGACGAACTACGCCCCGAAGCCGCCGAAGTCGTCGCCTCGCTCAGCGCCGACGGCTACCTGGTGGCGATGTTGACCGGCGACAACCACGCCACCGCCGCCGCCCTGGCCGCCCAAGCCGGAATCGAACACGTGTATGCCGAGCTGCGGCCCGAGGACAAAGCCCACCTGGTCGGAGAGCTGCGTGCTCAGCGACCCACCGCGATGGTGGGCGACGGCGTCAACGATGCTCCGGCCCTGGCCGCCGCCGACCTGGGCATTGCGATGGGCGCCATGGGAACCGACGTCGCCATCGAAGCCGCCGACCTCGCGCTGATGGGCCAAGACCTGCGGCACCTGCCCCAAGCGCTTGAGCACGCCCGCCGCTCCCGGCAGATCATGCTGCAAAACGTGGGACTGTCGCTGGGCATCATCACCGTGCTGATGCCCCTGGCGTTGTTCGGAACCCTCGGCCTGGCCGCGGTCGTGCTCGTGCACGAGCTCACCGAGGTCATTGTCATCGCCAACGGCGTGCGCGCCGGACGCGTCAAACCACTGACGGCGCCAACCCAAGACACCCGACCGCGTCACGAAAAAAGGCAATTTTGAGTCTGCTCGGTAGCGGCGATGGCGCAGCTCGCGATAGAACGAAGCGGTGTCTAACAAACTCACCGCGATCGGCTATCGGGTCACCATCGAACCCGCCGCCTAGCATTGACAGCCCCCAATGCAGCTTCGGCCCGCCAGGCCCGTCGGGGAAGTTGGTGTCGCCTGCCCACACACCTTGGGTAATTCTCCGGTCAGACAACAGTCAGGGTCGTGCGGAGGTGAAGCCCTTACCGAATTCTTTACGCGCTGCACAATCGGCACATGAGAGTGAAGATTGTCTGTTTCGACGGTGCCCGAAGGGCCGGGAAGCCGATGCCCGTGTGGTGCGGCAGCGGCAGGATTGGCCGACGTCGAGATCGCGTATCGGCGGGTCACCTACGGACCAAGAGGCGGCGGCCTTGCCGTTCGCGGGCTCTCCAACCGGCGACAGGGCTCGGCTGAGCCGCGCCGGACAGGGCGGAATTTGAACGGGTGCTGGTAGCGATGTTGCATGGGTTATTGGGTAAGGCAGGGTCGGCGGTGTTCACCGGGCTGGTTGGGGTGAGCGCCTACGAGGTAGTGAAGAAGGCGGTGGGCAAGGCTTCCGTGTCGCCGGGCCACGGTCGCAACGACGGAGTGAAGTTGGCGCGGAATCCGGCGCGCCGAGGTGGCCGCGGAGTCGGTGCGGCTGAAGGTCTCCGATGTGGTGGTCGAGGCCCGGGAATGGATCGGCGAAGAGGTCCCTGCGCCAGCCGCCGCCGAAGTGCACGACCACGAGCACTGACCTGTTGACATGACTGTTGTCGATGACTCTGCGTGGGGGATTGTTTCGGATGCCGCTGGGCGGATGCGGGTCAAGGTTGCGTGGGTGTGCTCGGATTCGCGCCGCGCCGTGGCGGTCGAGGAGTCGGTGGGTCGCCAGCGCGGGGTGCGGGCGGTGCACGCCTATCCGCACACCGGATCTGTCGTGGTGTGGTATTCGCCGAAGCGCTGCGACCGCGCCGCAGTGCTGGAGGCGATCTCGGCAGCCAAGCATGTCGCCGCCGAGCTGATCCCCGCGCGCACCCCGCGGTCGTCCGATGTCCGCAACACCGACGTGCTGCGCATGGTGATCGGCGGCGCGGCGCTGGCGTTGCTCGGGATCCGCCGATATGGGTTCGGGCGGCCGCCGCTGCTGAGCTCGACCGGACAGCTGGTGGCTACCGGGGTGACCATCTTCACCGGGCATCCGTTCCTGCGCGGCGCGCTGCGCTCGTTGCGGTCCGGTCGCACTGGCACCGATGCCTTGGTGACAGCGGCCATGGTGGCCAGCCTGGTGCTGCGCGAGAGCGTGGTCGCACTCACCGTGCTGTGGCTGCTGAATATTGGCGAATATCTACAGGATCTGACCGTGCGGCGCACACGGCGGGCCATTTCGGATCTGCTGCGCGGCACCCAGGACAGCGCATGGATTCGCCTTGCCGATGGCACCGAGGTGCAGGTGCCCATTGACACGGTGGAGATCGGCGACGCGGTGGTGGTGCGCGATCACGTCGCGATTCCGGTCGACGGCGAGGTGATCGACGGGGAGGCGAGTGTCGACCAATCCGCGATCACCGGGGAAAACCTGCCAGTCAGCATCATCGTGGGCTCAGCGGTGCATGCCGGTTCGGTGGTGGTGCGCGGACGGCTGGTGGTGCGCGCCAGCGCCGTTGGTAAGGACACTGTTATGGGCCGCATCATTTCCCGGGTCGAGGACGCCCAGCACGATCGGGCACCCATCCAGACCGTCGGGGAGGACTTCACCCGGCGCTTCGTGCCGGCCTCGTTCATCCTGTCGGCGTTCACCCTCGCGCTCACCGGGGATGTCGGGCGGGCGATGACTATGCTGTTGATCGCGTGCCCGTGCGCGGTGGGGCAGTCCGCGCCGACGGCGATCAGTGCGGCGATCGGCAACGGGGCGCGCCGCGGCATCCTGATCAAGGGCGGCTCGCATCTCGAACAGGCGGGCCGGGTGGATGCGATGATATTCGACAAGACCGGCACGCTCACGGTGGGGCGCCCAGTGGTGACGAATATCGTTGCGCTGCATAAGGATTGGCAGCCGGAAGAGGTTCTGGCCTATGCGGCCAGCTCCGAGATCCATTCGCGTCATCCGCTGGCCGAAGCGGTGATCCGCTCGACCGAGGAACGCGGCATCAGCATCCCGCCGCATGAGCAATGCGAGGTGCTGGTCGGGCTGGGCATGCGCACCTGGGCTGACGGGCGGATCCTGCTGCTGGGTAGCCCGTCGCTGCTGCGCGGCGAGAAGGTCAGAGTCTCGAAGAAGGCCTCAAAGTGGATTGACGAATTGGGTAAGCAGGCCGAAACCCCACTTCTGCTCGCGGTGGATGGCGATCTGGTGGGGTTGATCAGTCTGCGCGACGAGGTCCGCCCCGAGGCGGCCGTGGTCCTGACGAAGCTGCGAGCCAACGGGATACGGCGAATCGTCATGCTCACCGGCGATCATCCCGAGACCGCCGAGGCGGTCGCCGCCGAACTCGGCATCGACGAATGGCGCGCCGAAGTGTTGCCCGACGACAAACTCGAGGCGGTCCGCGCGTTGCAGGCCGAGGGGTACGTGGTCGGGATGGTCGGTGACGGGGTCAATGACGGGCCGGCCCTGTCGGCCGCCGACATCGGGATCGCCATGGGGCTGGCCGGCGCCGATGTGGCCGTCGAGACCGCCGACGTCGCACTGGCCGACGACAATCTGCAACGGGTGCTCGACGTGCCCGACCTAGGCGCCCGCGCCAACCGAGTAATCCGGCAGAACTACGGCATGTCGATCACGGTCAACGCCGCCGGACTGCTGATCGGCGCCGGCGGCGCACTGTCCCCGGTGCTCGCCGCGATCTTGCACAACGCGTCCTCGGTGGCCGTGGCCACCAACAGCTCCCGGCTGATCCACTACCGCCTCGCGCCAAATGGGCAACGCATCACCGCATCCGGGGGATCTGGCCCGATCGAAGGCGTCGACGCGGAAATTTAGGTAGATACCGAGGATGGACGTCGATGCGGCCCAGACGAGGCGGCGCGACGACGAGTGCAGCGGGCGTCTCGCTTCCCAGTCAAGAGCGGTGCACTGGCCCGTGTAGTTCTACACGGTGCTGGTCGCGGGTGTGACGATCGCTGGTGACGGCGTCCACCTGCAAGGCGGTGTGCTCGAGCGCGAACTCATCGTGTAGCACCGATTCGATGTATGAACGCGCCGCGCGACAAGCAACGCCGCCGCCAATAAGCGCGTGTGCCGACCGCGACAACTGGCCGGAAATGATCTGCCAAACGTGCAGGTCGTGCAGTTCGACCACCTGCGGTCTCGCAACCATCCGGGTGCCGATCGCGGCGGGATCCAGGTCCCAGCGGCTGGAAGGCGTCGACGTTGTCGGGGCCTGGTGTGCTGATTGGGATTCCAGGCCTCGGGGTCGGTGGCCAAAAGCTCGGCGACACGGTCGTTGCGGGCCTGCTGCCACCGCGAACCAACACCCCTCGCGCGCGTTGGTTTGGCCTTCTTGAGCATACGCATCACCCGGTACTGCAGTGTGCTCCCGGTTGACGTGTCTCCGAGAACCACCTCGGCGGCGGCGTGGGATCCTTGAGTCCCTGCCGCGGAACCGTTGTCACCACAGGTGCATCAGTCCAGGTTGCCAACCGCCTCGGCCTCTCGACTTGGCCTGCGGTGCTGCCGCGCCGCCCCGAAATGGGGCGGCAACAATGACAGCCCGCTGAGGGCCAGGGTGAGCAGCAAGCCGCCGAGCGCCCAGCCACCGACTACGTCCGATGGCCAGTCAACGCCGAGGTAGGCCCGCGTCGCACCGGCGACAACGGAGATTGCGACGCCGGCAATAACTGCGGTCACTCGGTGGCCACGGCCGCACAACCAAGGCCAGGCTAGGGCGATCACCAGCCCCCAAACCAGGACCGACATGCCCGCATGGGCCGAGGGGAAGGCGTAGCCCTCAGCGCTGGTCAGCCAGTCAACCTGGGGCGGGCGCTGCCGGTGCACCAGCAACGACACACCGGTGCAGATCAATTGCCCGACCATCAGGGCCGGTAGTGCGAAGACAGCTTCCCAGTAACGCGTGCGCCAGACGACCAACACCACCGCGATGACGAGCACCACATAGGCGACAGGAGTACTGCCCAGGTAGGTAAGGAAGCGTGAAAGGTCCGAGAGGGCCGCCGAGCGATGATCAACAAGGAATGCGTGCCAGCGCGGATCTGCGCGTGCTAGCCCTTCGTGGTCGCCTAGATCTTCTAGGACGCCGCCGAACAACCAGCCGGCCCCTGCAGCGGCCGCGATTGCCAAGGTCAGAGGACGCCCCGTCCACGTCTCGGTTGACAGTCGCGCATCGACGAGCGGCGCCACCCGCGGGTGCCGCCGCAGGTGGCCCACGAGGTAGCCGCCGATAATCAGCGCGAGCACACCGAGGCCGATGATGCTCACGCGTTGTTCAGCGGCGTGGTAGCTCTTTGCGGCGATGTATCCCACACTGGCCGCTGCCCCGGCCCAGGCGATGCCGCCGACGACGTTGAATATCAGAAATGTCGCGTACGGTAGCCGGCTCACACCAGCCATCCCGGGTACCAGGACCCGAAGTGCTGTGGTGAACCGCCCGACAACGACGGCCCACCCTGGACGCCGCCGCAACAACGCACTCGTGCGTTCGACGTGTTGCGGCTTGACGAGCCGTTTCGGCAGCCGATCGAGCAGGCGCTGGCCGTAGCGCCTCCCGACCTCGTAGCCGATACTGTCGCCGATAATCGCGCCAGCTGACGCCACGAGAATTACGAGCCAAAGCGGCAAAGCGCCTTGGCTGGCAACGACCCCGGCAACGAGCACCGCGGTCTCCCCGGGAACGACAATGCCGACGAACGCCGAGGACTCCAGCAGCGGAAGCAGAAAAACGGCGCCGAGAACCCACATCGGTGGTAGCTTGACGAGCCAGTCGATGACGTAATTCATCGCGTCACCTGCGAGCGCGGCGGCGCGCATCCGAGCCACAGCCGCAGGCATCGCTCATCCCGCGGCCTCCCCGGCACGTGAGAGCCGATACACCGACGCGCGGCCCTGCGGGCGGTAGTCAATCAGCCCACATTCGCGCAGGCAGGCCAGATGGGCCGACCCCGTCGATTGGGCCAACCCCAGTTCGCCGGTCAGATTCACCACACGTGCCTCACCGACGGCCAGCCGGCGCAGAATCGCCAACCGCGTCGCGTCGGAAAGGCCATGACACAACGCCGTCGCCGCATCCAAAGCCCCTAGCTCCGCCGCGGTCGTCACATCACTTGTCATCGCCATAGCGTAGGCACCCCCTGTTGATCGATCATATTCAGCATTATCGCAATATAACGATGATTGGCTGTAAAGGGGGAAGGGCCGAATATCTTGCTGAACCTGGCGGAACAGTGCTGGTGAAGTCCTCCGCGGCACTGGATGCAACGCTGCTACCAGGCGCCGGTGCGGCGCGGTCGAGAGTGTTCGTACTCGCACTCGTCGTAGGCCGCGCCCCGCCAGCCGCGGGGGAGAAGGTGACAAATTGCAGCCCCGTAACGCATCGCGCCGGGCATGGGCTACATGTGGCAGGGTGTCCTTTGGGACGCTGACCACCGTTCGGGCCAACGGCGGTGTGTCAGCGGCGGCCGGTCTGTCACCATGACGGGCGTAAACCACGAGACGCCCACGGCGCCCGGCGAGGGAGGGAGTGGGTGAAGGCGTCAGCGTTGCGCGCAGCCCGCTGGGTCGTGATCGGAGGCCGGCTTAATCCGACGCGCGCGAGCGTGCGGACCCGCTCGGCGCTAGCGGCCGCAGTGGTGATGACGGTGTGTTTGGCCATCGCCAGCGGAGCTCTGTCACTAATCTTGTACCGATCGTTGGCGTCCAGCGCCCGGCACGCGGCGGCTGTACGCGCAGAGCAGATCAGCGCACAATTGCGCACCCATACCCCCGGGGAGCTGGAATCGGCGCTGTTGGCCACCGACAGCCAGATCGGTGCGGTTCAAATCCTCGACAACACCGGAACGCTGCTGGCCGCGTCAGCCGGAGCCCCACGATCGCCGCTGGCCACCGTGTCGTTGACCCCAGGGCAGGCCCGCAACGTGGGCCGGGTGAAAGGCCCCCGCGAAGACTATGACTATTGGCTGTTCGCGCGCGCGGCCAAAACGTCCAGCGGCACCGTCACCATCCTGGTCGGCGCTGACCAAGAACGGGTGGAATCGGTGGTGAGGAAGGTTGCGGCCCTCCTGGCGATCGGCTCTCCGGTCATTGTGGCATTGGTCGTGATAGGCACCTACCGGCTGGTGAGCGCGGCGTTACGGCCGGTGGAAGCGATGCGTGCCCGGGTGGCGTCGATCTCCAGCACCGACCTTTCCAAACGGGTACCGGTACCGCATACCCGTGACGAAATCGCCCAGCTCGCCACCACGATGAACGCCATGCTCGCCCGGCTGGAGCGCGGCCGAGCCGCCCAGCACCGATTCGTCAGTGACGCCTCCCATGAACTGCGCAGCCCCCTGGCCACCATCACGGCCGCCCTCGAGATGGCGGTCAGCCGGCCCGAACTCATGGACAACCAGCTGATCGACGAATCGCTGCTGCCCGAAGCCCGCCGCATGCACCAGCTGATCGAGAATCTGCTATTGCTGGCCCGCTCGGATGAAGATGCGCTGGACCTGCGTCACGACGACGTCGACCTCGACGATCTGCTGGTGGCCGAAGGGAACCGGCTACGCGCCCTCGGGTCGGTGCACATCGTCACCCACATCGAGGCGTGCCGCACCGTCGGCGACCGCGCCGCCTTGGCCCAGGTGATCCGCAATCTGGTCGACAACGCCGCGCGGCACGCCGCGAGTAGGGTCGATGTGGGCTGCCACTCCGACGCCGCGCACGCCGTAGTCACGATCGCCGATGACGGGCCCGGCATCCCGACTCAGGAGCGGGCACGCATCTTCGAACGGTTCGTCCGCCTCGATCCCACCCGCACCCGGTCCTCCGGTGGATCCGGTCTGGGCCTGTCCATCGTGGCAGAGGTCGTGCGCGCCCATCACGGGGACATCACAATCGCCGACGCGCCTCAAGGTGGTGCGATGTTCACTCTGACATTGCCGCTGCCTCAGCGTGATTCGGACGCAACTAGCACGGATCGGTGAGCAGCCGGTACCCGACGCCGCGCACCGTTTCGATGGTGGCCAGCCCGAACGGGGTGTCGATTTTGCGCCGCAGATAGCCGATGTAGATTTCCACGACGTTGTCATCGCCCTCATAGTGCGAATCCCACACCGAGCGCAGGATCGCTGACTTGCTGACCACATCTCCCTTATGGCGCAACAAGAATTCCAGCAACCCGAATTCACGGGGAGTCAACTCCAGCACCGCCTGGCCACGGGTCACCCGTCGCCGAGCCGGATCCAATGCCAAGGTGCCCGCGGTCAACACGGTCGGGCGTTCGGGGGCCCCACGCCGCACCAGAGCCCGCAGACGGGCCACCAGGACCACGAAAGAGAACGGTTTGGTCAGGTAGTCATCGGCCCCGATGTCGAACGCGTCGGCCAAATCGTATTCGCCGTCCTTGGCAGACAACATCAACACCGGTGTCCACACCTGACGCGTCCGCATCTCCCGCACTATCTGATAGCCACTGAGCCCGGGCAGCATGATGTCGAGCACCACCACGTCGAATTCTCCGGTCGTGGCGGCAGCCAACCCCTGCAAGCCGTCGGGCTCGACGT
Organism: Mycobacterium sp. NGS66; assembly: GCF_059812225.1. Taxonomy (NCBI): domain Bacteria; kingdom Bacillati; phylum Actinomycetota; class Actinomycetes; order Mycobacteriales; family Mycobacteriaceae; genus Mycobacterium; species Mycobacterium sp. NGS66. Next base: position 39,532 of record NZ_JCALCG010000009.1, read on the forward strand.
CGACAACGAATCCTTCAGCGACCAGCCCACGACGCACCGTCTCGGCGAACCGGGGTTCGTCCTCGACCAACAGCACGCGCACGACACCTCACCTCCGGTCTGTTGCTGATGTCCAGTAGAGCAGAAGCGCCGACGGGTCTCAGCGTCCTCACAGCCGCCAGCGGCAAGGCTGTTTTCATGACCAATCTGCGAGCGGCACCATAAGAGCAGGAAGCAATCGCCGGCACCACCGCGGCGGCGGCATCGCCTGCCGCGTTCGGCGTCGTCGAGTTTCTTCCCGGCTCGCGCCCGACGGCGTCCAGATCCTGACCTGCATCTCCGCGGCCGCCAGCGACTGCGACATCGAACTTTAAATCCCTAGGGAGACATCTCAAATGACTGCTATCCAACGCAAACACGACGATCCGACCGCGCATCTGAGCGCCCAGGACATCGAAGACATCGGCGTTGAACTCGATGCCATCCGGGCCGCGGTGATCGCCAGTCGGGGTGAGCGCGACGCCGCTTACATCCGCAAGGTCATCGACGGCCAGCGCAAGCTCGAATTGAGCAGCCGCGTGTTGCTGCTTTTTTCGCTGTTCCCGCCCGCCTGGATTCTTGGGACCGCCGGGTTGTCGGTCTCCAAGATCGTCGAGAACATGGAGCTCGGCCACAACGTCATGCACGGTCAGTGGGACTGGATGCGCGATCCCAAGATTCACTCGACCACCTGGGAGTGGGACAACGCCTGTCCGTCGGAGATGTGGAAACACTCGCACAACGAGCTGCACCACACCTGGACCAACGTGCTGGGCAAGGACCACGACCTCGGCTTTCGCATCATGCGGGTCGACGAGGATCAGCCCTGGAATCCGTTCTATTTGATTCAGCCGCTGACCAACGTCGCCAACGCGTGCATCTTCCAGTACGGAATCGCCATCTACGACCTGGAGATCAGCGCCTATCTGAAGGGCAAGGCCGACAAGGACGTGTTCCGGCGCCAGGGCAAGGAGGTGCTGACCAAGATCGGGCGCCAAGTGCGCAAAGACTATGTGCTGCACCCGTTGCTGTCGGGTCCATCGGCCGTCACCACCTTTACCGCCAACCTGACGGCCGACCTGGTGCGCAACCTGTGGACGCATGCGGTCATCATGTGCGGGCACTTCCCCGAGGGCGTCCAGACCTATGAGAAATCCTCCATCGACGGTGAGACGCGCGGCCAGTGGTACCTGCGGCAGATGCTCGGCTCGGCCAACATCAGCGGTAGCCCGCTGATGCACTTCATGACCGGTAACCTGTCGTTCCAGATCGAACACCACCTCTTCCCAGATCTGCCCAGCAACCGCTACCAGGAGATCGCGCCGAAGGTGCAGGATCTCTTCGAGCGCTACGGACTCACCTATACCAGCGGTCCATTGTCGAAACAGGTTGCCTCGGCGTGGAGGAAGGTGTTCCGACTGTCGCTGCCCAACGACTTCGCACGCAAGGCTACGGCGGCACTTTCACCGGCCACCGTCACGCGTGCCGTCTTCGGTAAGCCGAGCGGTGCCGCCGCAGCCGCCTAGCCCAGCGCCCTGAACTGGCCCTGGTCCGCCATCGCTTTGGCCCAGTGCTGGCGCTACTACTCACCGTCTCCGGTGTCGCGCTGATGTCCCGGCAACCAAATATGTGGGGGTATGTACGGCCGCCCGGTGGTGGTACCGGCCTCAGCCCGACCGCACAATGCGGCGGACTCACAATGGCAGAACCGGGTTGCGAGGAAGGTGACGAATTTTCTCGATCAGCTTGCTACCGATGATCTTCACCGACAATCAGGGCGGCACCCGTCCATAACACGCCGGGCGACCACCGCAACAACGGCGCCGATCACCACCACTGCCAGCACGTTGCGCGGGTCTCACCTGTCCACGCAGCCATCGGAGATCACGCCGCCATCGCTACCGTCAATAATCACGCTGCCATCGCTACCGAACCGCGCCGGGCGCCCCAACATCGGATGTCGCTGACTCGGTTTCACCACACCGCCTCGCTATTGACCGACCGTAGGTGCTGGCCGCCGGCGGCTAAGGCCAAAACTTGCCCGGGCCACCCCCCGAAACCCGGTCTCATGGCCCTCGCTTCCGCTGCCGGACTGCCAGACTGCGACGATGTGGTGGCCCGCTTCGAGCCGATTCTTAAGCCTGCAGTGCATGTCGAGCTGTCCCCTTTTGTCTGTTGTTGATCTCCGGCAGAGCAGAAGCCCCGACGGGTCTCAGCGTCCTCACAGCCGCCAGCGCCAACGCTGTTTCCATGACCGATGTTCGAGCGGCACTAGAGCAGGAAGCAATTGCCGGCACCACAGCTACCGCCGCATCGCCGGCCGCGTTCATCGCCGCCCCAGCCATTTTCCCTGCCCAGGTACTCCTATCGGCCGGCCGTTATATCGCCGCCGCAACCGCGTTAGGGTTGGTCGGATTGTTCCTGCCCGGCGATTCGCTGCTGTTCACCACTGGTGTCCTGGCCGCGCAGACCGACCTCGTCGTTCCGCTGTGGATGCTGCTAATCACCGTCCCGGTCGCCGCCGTCGCCGGTGATCAGTGCGGTTTCCTCGTCGGCACCAAGGCGGGACATACGGTATTTGACCGGCCCAGGGTCAAACGCTTAGGACCCGACCAGCTAGCCCGCGCCCAGGCGTTCTTCACCACCGACCGCGCATTAGCCGTGGTGTGGGCCCGATTTGTTCCCACCCTGACATCGGCTATCGCGGGCGCATCCCGAATGCCCTACCGCACCTTTGTTGCCTACAGCGTGGTCGGCGCGCTGGCCTGGGGAGCGGGAGTGCCGACAGCGGGATACCTGTTCGGTCCGATCGGCTTCGTCGCAGCCCACATCGGGGCGATGTTCATCACGGTCGCCATCGTCTCGGTCCTACCGCTGCTGCTCGGCTACAACCGTACCCGGCTGCGCCGCCGGCCAGCAGACCAACCCACGACGCGCACCCCGCTGGACGGCGCAACTGCGCTCGCCCTATGCCGATCAGGCTGCCCAGGTCGTGTCTCGACGCCGGAGCTAAACCGGCAAAATCATCATGGCCCGCGCCAGCTGAGGTGCGGGCACAGCCAGACCGCCCTGGCAGGCATCACACTGGCCGCACCGATTGTTCGACCGCCCTCGGGGGTATGCGTCGAATGACAATGGCCGGTTACCGCAGCACGCCCCATGGCCTAAGAAACGTGAGCGAGGGCAGCCCCTCCCGGCTGACTGTCTGGCTCGGTGCGGCGATGTACACCTTCCACGCCGGTGATGTCACCGTGGGCCGCGACCGCGATTGCGACATCTGTGTGTCCGGCGGCCCGGCCCGCGAACTGATATCGCGCAGGCATGCGATCTTGCGCTTCGACGGCACGCACTGGCAGGTAGTCGACACCAGCCGAAACGGCGTTTTCGTCGGCGGTACTCGCGTCGGCGCATTGGTCATCCGTGACCGGCAAAACATCACGCTCGGTGGTCCGCACGGGCCGCGGTTGATGTTCCGGGTCGGCACCTTTACCGAACCGTCCACCCCCGGCAACCCGCCCAGCCTGGAGTTCACACCCACCTCGACACGCACGCCGCGCCTTGAGACGCCCAGCACGACCCGATTCGCCTTGATCGAGCCGCGTCGGGGCGAACCGGACTTCGAACGTGTCGGCGACACGATGCGTCTCTCGCCCCCACCGCCATTCGTCGGGGGGACGATCGGTCGCGCCATGACCAATCACCTCGTCGTCGAGGATGCGTGGGTATCACGCATGCACGCGCTGCTGGTGCCGAACCCCGCGGGTCTGGAGATCCGTGACGTAAATAGCCGCAACGGCACATTCGTCAACGGCGTACCGATCACTCGTGCATTGTTGCGCGACGGTGACAACGTTACCGTCGGCAACACCGACTTCGTAGTATCGGGTAACACCCTGGTACCGCACCCGCGCCCTTCAGCGGGTCCAGCGCCCTCGCACTGGCGCTGACACTCCCTCCCCGTTGAGTCGGTCATGGTGTCACCGACCGAGCGACGCCCTGGACGGCGCGAAGCCGTCCGTCGGCCGGGGCGACGGCGAGATTTCGAGCGCGCGAAATCCGCGACGAACACGTGCACGCCCAGCCCGTTGGGCTTGAGCCGCAAACTGCGCTGGCAACGCCTGCATCAACGCGCGCGCAAAGCATCGGCCTGACGGCGTTTGGCCGCAGCTTCAGGTGATGCTGTCTGCTCAGTACCGTGCGACCGTGCTCGGTCATGCACCTCCGCGGCCAGGTCTTTGCTGTGACAGCCGACGAGCTGCCAGATCGGCCATCTCGGTGGATTCGCACGCCAGTAGCACATCCTTGCCCGCCGAGACATCGGCGCGGTGGGCGGCCAGAGCGTCGGCGGCCATGGCCACCGGATCCCCAGTGTGCAATCGCTGGTGGCCGCGGTACCACTCGACGGCGCGGCGCGCTGGTGCCGGGCCGCCGTCCCGCAGCGCCAGAGACGCTGAGCATTCTTCGGAGTCCACACACCCGCCATACCTCGACAGCTTTTGCGTCCACGGCAGGTCGGTGCAGAGTTGGGCGAACATGCCGGACATGCGCGGAATGATGACCGTCCGCTCCCACATCCCTTAACGCCCAACGATTTAGGGAAGTGCACGGGCCCGGCGTGTTTAGTCCGCTGTTGTTGTTCGTGGGGCACGCCAGCGTTCTTCGATGCGCCCGAAGCGCCAGACCGTCAGCGCGATCAGCCAGGTGACGAGGAAGAGGCCGACGACGGTATAGCCGATGGCGCCGAGTTCAAGGGATGCGACCCAGCCCAGGAAACCGGAGTCGATGCCGAGCTTCTCGGCGAGCAGTCCGAAGAGCTCGATAAGTCCGATGATCAAGGCGATCGCCACCGACAGCGCAGTGATGGTCAGGTTGTAGAACACCTTGCGGACGGGTTTAAGGAACGCCCAGCCGTAGGCGCGGGACATGAACACCCCGTCGAGGGTGTCGAAGAAGCACATCCCGGCCGCAAAGAGGATCGGCAGGACCAGCACCGCGTACCAGGGCAGCGCGAACGCGGCCGAGCCCGCGGCCAGCACCAGCAACGCGACCTGGCTGGCGGTGTCGAATCCCAGCCCGAACAACAACCCCACCGGGTACATCTGCCAGGGCTTGGTGACCGAACGCATGATCGGCCCGAGGACGCGGGCCATGAAGCCGCGAGAGTTGAGCTGGCGTTCCATCTCAGCCTCGTCGAGCGCGCCGCCGCGCATCTGGCGGAACACTTTGACGATGCCAGCGAGGGCCACCAGGTTGATCAGCCCGATGAGCACCAGGAACGTCCCGGAGACGATAGTGCCCACCAGGCTCAGGTTCTCCTGCAACACCGACCTGTTTTTCTCGGCCCCGATTTGCCCGGCGAGTGCGCGGATTCCCAGGGCCAGCAGCAGCGAAACGGTAAACACGACCGTGGAGTGGCCCAGGGAAAAAAAGAACCCCACCGACAATGCGCGTCGGTTCTCCCCGACCAGCTTGCGGGTGGTGTTGTCGATGGCGGCGATGTGATCGGCGTCGAAGGCGTGGCGCGACCCCAGCAGGAACGCGGTGACACCCAGACCCCCACCGAACACCCCCGAGGGGCCCAGGTCATAATGCCGCGGCGTGATGAACAACGCCAACACACCCCAGCCGAGAACGTTGAGCAGCAGGATAAACCCGGCCATCCCGGCCAGCGATACCCAGTCCTGGCCGGACAGGCTAGCGTGGAACCGGGCAAATCGGGATCCGTCAGCCTCACAACAGGGGCGTGGGTCATGGGTTCCATCACCTCGTCGAGTCACGCTGCGCGCCGACCACCATAGTGGAGCCGTACTACTGCAACAGAGCACGATGACGCTAAGCCACGCCCGAGGTGAATTGCACTGGGACTTGCAATTCTTCTTGCGAATTAGCGGCTTGTGCGTCGGGGCGTCATAGACACTAATCAACGCACGGGACGGACACTGAATCATGGGGGGCGCTTGGGCGGGCGGCCCGCCTTCGGCGCCACCGTGTGGCAGTGAGTTGTTCACGGTGGCTCTCGCTTGAGGCTGGCCGGACCGGCGCTGCAGCTCACCGGAACTGTGGCGGTAGCCAGGATTTGCTCATGCTTTCATCGTAGCCCTACGGGTACAGCTGAGCTGACCGCCATCGCGCGTCGCTCGTACGCCGCATCGACCAGTCGGTTGAGGCAGCGACGCGGTGCGGCGCATCAGCGCACCGAGGTCTCGAAGTGGTCACGCCACCGGTGGAGAGCGCTTCACGTGGTAGTACCGGCATTGTGTTCCCTCGCTTCGGATGCCGGACATCATCTGACTGGTGCCGGTGCTGGCCGTGTGCTGTCGCCAGTCAAACGAGAAGTGTTTACTGGACTGGCCCCGATGCTCATGAGACCAGTCGAATCCGACTGCATGGTCGCGTTTGACCACTCCCCAGGTGGCGATCTGACCGGGCCCCACCTCTGCTCCCGGCGCGTTGACGGTCGTCACCCGTCGGTTTGGATCTGCGGTAGGCCCGGTCAACGCCTCGACGCGCAAATCGACTTTGCCGGGAATCTCGGCGCGCCAGTAGGCGAGGTCTTCGGCAGCGTCAAATGTGACCGGGGCGTATTCGATGCCGCGCAATTCCTGGATCAAGCTGGCGAATTCACCGGGCCAGCCGCCCTCCTTGCCGGTAAAGATCTGTTCGAGCGCAGCCCGCTGATCAGCGTCGGCGTTGGAGTCGATGTAAAACATCAGTCTCATCTTCGCGTTGGGATCGCTGACCCACATGTTGCCGGCGAATTCGCCGAGCGAGATCACGCTCAGTCCAGTCAGGTCGACATCACCGAAGTGTCCTTCACGGATGTGCCACACCAAGGTAAAGAGGCAATCTCCGTGGGTCGGTTCTTGCGCAAAGCTGCACGGGCACGGCAGTTTGCAACTGCACACATCGAACCAATCGCCACGCAAATACCACTCAGATGTCCCCGCAGCCACCAGTTCTCCCTTCACCCATACCCTATAGGGGTATCCACACCCCCGCATGACGATAGCGTGCATGCATCGCATTCGCAAGTACCCCTATGGGGTATCAATCCGTTTGCTTCGCGCTGGGAACTGGCTTGCGGGGCGCGGTCAAGTCCGGCCCAGCTGTTACCCCAATTAGGCCGTCGCGATCATGAGCGTACGAGGCGCGCGATGGCGGCGGAAGCTTCAGCCAGCTTGGTCTGAGCCTCGTCGCCGCCCTCGGCGACCGCGCGCGATATGCAATGATCCAAGTGCTCATCGAGCAGGTTCAGTGCCACCGCGCGCATGGCACTGTTGACGGCGCTGATCTGGGTGAGTACATCGATGCAGTACTTGTCTTCCTCGATCATCTTGGCGATGCCGCGGACCTGACCTTCGATGCGGCGCAGCCGCTTGGCGTAGTTGTCCTTCTGAGCTGAATATCCGTATCGGGTTGGCATCTAACCTCCTGGGGCCTTCCTCGGTGACCTCGGCGAGCTTCGGCCAGCTCGGTTGCTTTCCGTGGCGGCCAATCATCGACTGCAGCCACAGCGTATTGAGGCGCGCGCCGCATGGACGACGTGCTGAACGTTGTTGTCGCTGCTTGTGAAGTGGCTCAAGACATCGCAATGCGGCTCGTCGGGCTGACGGGGAAGGAAAACCCCTAATAAGTGATCCGCCCCTGCCACCGGCCAGGTCCACTCGACCGTGCTAGGCCGCTGGAATACGCCCGTGAAAGTGTGCGCCAAATCTGTCATTCGGTCAGCATAGGAGTTGTCCCGAGTGGCCGGTTACGAATTCCGCTGCTTCCCGCCATTCGGGGTTGTCCTCGCCTGAAGCATGCGGCGGTCCAGCAAGCAGTCTGGCCACATCACAACCCGGGCAGCAGTGAATGTCAATTGCTAAATACAACATCGGCAACTGGGTGGCAACCGGACGAATTGCGTCGCCGAGCTGCCGCGGCACTCGAACGGTCATGATGACGTTTCGACGTCCGGCCTGGGCCGCCCCGGCGACATCCAAGCGCCGCGACCGCTTGATGATCCGATCCACCGTCGGGAGATGGGAGTGGCGAAGAAAAGGGGCCGGGATCGGCGCTCTGGTGGCTCAGACAGCATCAGTGCAATTCAGAGCGCCGACGATATGGCGGGAATCTGCTCACGATGGCGCCGCTGCGACGGCGGCTATGTCCTCATCGCACACATGTGGACTAGATTGACCGCTCGTACGGTTATGGAGTGCGGAGGTTACATGCCAAGATCTGTAGGCCGGCGGGCGGAGATCCTCGATGCGTTCATCCGCCACGTCGCCGAGCGAGGCTACGACAGAGCCAACATGGGCGATATCGCCAACGAGCTGGGTATGTCGAAGGGCACCATCGTTCACCACTTCGGCAGCAAAGCGCAGATGCTTCGCGAATTCGAGGAGAACCACCTGCGCCACCAACTCGAAGTGACCCGCAAACTGTGGGAACGATTCAGTGCCCCGCAAGAACGCATCGCCGCAATCATCTACGCCTTGATATTCATGCAAGTGATCCGGCGTGACGCGGCGGTGGCCAGCCAGCGCGAAGTTGTTCAATTGACCGATGATCCGCATATGCGTGAAGTCCACAAGCTTCGCGGTGAACTACATGGGCTCATCACTGCCGAATTGCGCAGCGCTATCGACGCCGGCGTGTTTCGCAGCGTCGATGTCGAACTGGCCGCGCTACAGCTCTGGGGAGCCGTGCAATGGATGTGGGTGTGGTTCGACCCGGATGGTCCTCGCAAACCGGAAGAGGTGGGCGCCGCCTTCGTCGACGTGGTCCTTGGCGGCCTCCTGCTCGATAGGCTCGGTCTCAACCGATGGACCGACCCGCGCGGCGAGGTGGTAACTGCGGTACGGGAATGCCTTGCGGCCGTGGTGGATACCACCGATCGTTGACGCGGTAGCGAGGCTTCGACTCTGCGCGTAGCTTCACGATTCCGAATGCGAGCAATGCGAACTTTGTCCTCGCGCCAAATAGGCACGGGCGTAAACCATTCGTGTGCTAACTGTACGTACGGTTAGTAAAAACCGCCTCACGCGAGACCAGCCCCGTCCGGCATGCCGACGCAGATATCTCGAATTGCACCCCGAATCCGCTGGCCACACCCCCTCTCTCACGGGGCCTGCGTCGGCCAGCATCCCCACGCTGGCTCACTCAAATGTTACAAACGAGCGCCCTATTTGACTGTACGACCGGTCAGTCTCGTTGTAAGCTGCGTTTCGCGCACGGAGAAAGGACCAGCCTCGACATGACGACCGCCAAGCCGCGGCTTCGCAGAGATGACACTGGTCGGCTGCGACGTGATGAGCGTGCTTCCAGGTTCGCAGCGGCGGTGCGGGGGTGAGCACATCGGCAGCGCTGACCAGCCGCCTGAGGGCTCAGGCGACGCCGGCCCTGACGGCGGTCGGTGGCTTCGCCCGGATGTGTGTACTGGCGGCTAAGGCGTTGTTCCGCAGCCCATTTCAGTGGCGCGAGTTCATCTTGCAGGGCTGGTTCATCGTGCGGGTCGCCATCATGCCGACGGTTGCGGTGTCCATACCGCTGACCATCCTCATCATCTTCACGCTCAACATCCTGCTGGCTCAGTTCGGCGCCGCCGACCTCTCGGGAGCGGGTGCCGCGCTCGGCGCGGTGACCCAGCTCGGTCCGCTGACCACGGTGCTGGTGGTGGCCGGTGCGGGCTCGACTGCCATCTGCGCCGACCTGGGCGCACGCACCATCCGCGAGGAGATCGACGCCATGGAGGTCCTCGGCATCGACCCCATTCACCGGCTGGTGGTGCCTCGCGTGCTCGCCGCAACCATGGTCGCCACGTTGCTGAACGCCTTGGTGATCGCCGTCGGCCTAGTCGGCGGCTTCCTCTTCGGTGTTTATCTGCAGCATGTGTCCGGCGGGGCCTACCTTGCAACGCTGACTACCATCACCGGCCTTCCGGAGGTGGTCATCGCGATAGTCAAGTCCGCGGTGTTCGGGCTGATCGCCGGCTTGGTCGGCTGCTATCGCGGGCTGACCGTTCGCGGTGGGTCTAAGGGACTGGGTGTGGCGGTCAACGAAACGGTGGTGTTGTGCGTGCTTGCGCTGTTCGCGGTGAACGTGGTGCTGACCACCATCGGTGTGCGGTTCGGAACAGGACACTGACATGACCGCCACCGTCCTACGTGCCCGCTATCCCCGGACCGCCGCCAACCTTCAGCGCTACGGCGGTGCCGCCGGCCGCGGACTCGCCGAGGCTGGGCAGCTGGCGTCGTTCACGCGGATCAGCATCGGACAGATCTGGCACGCGTTGCGCAACTACCGCACGGAGACGCTGCGGCTGATCGCCCAGATTGGCATGGGCACCGGTGCGATGGCGGTGATCGGCGGCACTATCGCGATTATCAGTTTCGTCACACTGTCCACCGGGTCGTTGATCGCGATCCAGGGCTTCGCGTCGCTCGGCAATATCGGTGTCGAGTCGTTCACCGGTTTCTTTGCCGCCCTCGTGAACGTCCGCATCGGGGGACCTGTGGTGAGCGGCATCGCGCTGGCGGCCACGGTGGGTGCCGGCGCCACCGCTGAGCTGGGTGCCATGCGGATCAGCGAGGAGATCGACGCGCTGGAAGTCATGGGCATCAAATCGATTTCGTACCTGACGTCCACCCGGATCATCGCCGGCCTGGCGGCGATCACCCCACTGTATGCGATGGGTCTGATCATGGCGTTCTTGTCCCCGCGGGTGGTCACGACCGTGCTGTACGGACAGTCAAGCGGCACCTACGAGCACTACTTTCGGACATTCCTTCGCCCCGAAGACGTGGGCTGGTCGTTCGCGGAGGTCATCGTCATCTCCGTAGTCGTGATGATCAGCCACTGCTATTACGGCTACACCGCCAGCGGCGGTCCGGTTGGGGTCGGTGAGGCGGTCGGCCGATCGATGCGTTTCTCGCTGGTTTCGGTACAGATCGTCGCGCTGATGGCCGCTTTGGCGCTCTACGGCGTCAATCCGAACTTCAACCTCACGGTGTAACCGCCATGACGACGCAGCGACCGGGCAAGGAGAACAAGCCCCGCACACCGCACTACAAGGTCGAGGGCGCCATCTTGCTGTTGGTGGGGGCGCTGGTATTTGCCTTGGTGTACAAGCAGTTTCGAGGCGAATTTATCCCGACGACCACGTTGACGATGCTGGCGCCGCGGTCGGGCCTGGTGATGGATGCCGGTTCGAAGGTCACCTACAACGGGGTGGAGATCGGCCGGGTGGCAGGCATTTCCGAGGTCAAGAAGGACGGCCAGCCGGCGGCGAAGTTCCTGTTGGATGTCTACCCCCGCTATCTCAAGCTGATCCCGGCCAATGTCGACGCAAATATCAAGGCCACCACGGTGTTTGGCGGCAAGTACGTGTCATTCACCACTCCGAAACATCCCACTGCGCAACGGATCACGCCGCAGCACGTGATTGATGCGAGGTCGGTGACGACGGAGGTCAATGCCTTGTTGCAGACGATCAGCGGGATTGCCGAGAAGCTGGATCCGGTCAAGGTGAACCTGACGTTGAGTGCCACCGCCCAAGCGTTGACCGGATTGGGCGACAAGTTCGGCGCTTCGCTGGTGAACGGGAACACGATACTCGACGACATCAATCCGCAGATGCCCAAGATTCGCTATGACATACGGCAATTGGCGAATCTGGGCGATATCTACGCCAACGCATCGCCCGACCTGTGGGACTTTCTCAACAATGCCGTGACCACGGCGCGCACCCTGACCGGTCAGCAGAACGACTTGGATGCCGCGTTGTTGGCGGCGGTCGGGTTCGGCAATACCGGCGGGGACGTCATCGAGCGCGGCGGGCCCTATCTGGTGCGCGGGGCCGCAGACTTGGTACCGACCGCCCGGCTCCTCGACTACTACAGTCCCGAATTGCTCTGCACCATACGCAATTTCGCCGACGTCGGGCAGAGCGCGAACGGTCCCGTCGGGGGCGCCAACGGATATTCGTTGCTTGCCACGGTCGAGATCCTGGGCGCGGAGAACCCGTACGTCTACCCGGACAACCTGCCGCGGATGAACGCCAAGGGCGGCCCGGGCGGCCGCCCAGGGTGCTGGCAACCGATCACGCGTGACCTGTGGCCGGCGCCGTATCTGGTGGCCGACACCGGCAACAGCATCGCTCCGTACAACCACTTCGAAATCGGCTCACCCTGGGCCATCGAATACGTCTGGGGTCGGCAAATGGGGGAGAACACGATCAACCCATGAAAATCACCGGCACAGCCATCAAACTCGGCATCTTCTCCTTGGTGCTGCTGCTGATCACCGCGACGATCATCGTCGTGTTCGGTCAGATCCGCTTCGATCGCTCCTACACCTACTCCGCGGAGTTCAGCACGGCCAGCGGGCTGCGCAACGGTCAGTTCGTGCGGGCCTCGGGGGTCGAGGTCGGCAAGGTCAAGAAGATACGCCTCGTCGACGGCGGCAAACGGGTCGCGGTGGACTTCGATGTCGAGCGCTCACTGCCGCTGTATCAGTCGACGACCGCATACATCCGCTACGCCGACCTGATCGGTAACCGCTACGTGGAACTCAAGCGCGGCGAGGGCGAGGGCGCTGACCGAATCCTGCCGCCGGGTGGATTCATCCCGCTCTCCCGTACCCAACCCGCATTGGATCTCGACGCCTTGATCGGTGGTTTCAAACCGTTGTTTCGGGCGCTGGATCCACACAAGGTCAACGCCATTGCGTCATCGATCGTCACCGTCTTCCAGGGTCAAGGCGGCACCATCAACGACATCCTTGACCAAACCGCGCAACTGACCGCCCACATCGCCGAACGCGATCAAGCAATCGGCGAGGTGATCAACAACCTGGACACCGTGCTGGACACGACGGTTCGGCACCGCAACGACTTCGACCAAACCGTCAACAATTTCGAGATTCTCATCACCGGACTGCGTAACCACGCCGACCCGCTGGCTGAGGCCACCGCGCGGATCAGCAACGCCGGTGGAAGCGTGGGCGACCTGCTGGCCGACGACCGGCCGGTCCTCAAGGACGACATCGCTCGCCTGCAAGGCGTGCTCCAGCCGCTGGTCGACCAGCGCAGCGATCTTGACAATCTGTTGACGAAGCTTCCAATAGTTGAACAATCCATCGCCCGCGTCGTGGGTACCTACGGTGATTTCGCCAACTTGTATCTATGCGACATCACGCTGAAGCTGAACGGTCTGCAGCCCGGCGGCCCGGTCCGCACAGTCAGGCTCACGCAGCAGCCCACGGGTAGGTGCACGCCCCAATGAGAACGCTGGAGCCTCCTAACCGGGTCCGGGTCGGACTGATGGCCATTGTGGTGGTGGCGCTCGTCGTCGCTGTGGGCCAAACGTTCACTAGCGTGCCGATGTTGTTCGCCCAGCCCACCTATTACGCCCAATTCGCCGACACCGGTCAACTGAACAAGGGCGACAAAGTACGCATCGCCGGCATGGATGTCGGGAAGGTCGAGGCTATCGCGATCGACGGTGATCACGTGGTCATGAAGTTCTCCATGGGCACCAACACAATTGGCACCGAAAGCCGACTCGCGATCAAGACCGACACCATCCTGGGCAAGAAGGTGCTCGAGATCGAGCCGCGAGGCAACCGAACGCTACGCCCCAACGGTGTACTGCCGCTAGGCCAAAGCACCACCCCGTACCAGATCTACGACGCATTCTTCGACGTCACCACGGCGGCCTCGGGCTGGGACATCGACTCGGTGAAGCGATCGCTGAATGTGTTGTCGCAGACCATCAACCAAACCTACCCGCACCTGAGTGCCGCCCTGGACGGCGTGGCCAAGTTCTCCGACACCATCGGCAAACGCGACGAACAGATCAAACACCTGCTCGCCCAAGCCAATCAGGTGGCCAGTGTCCTTGGCGAACGCAGCCAGCAGGTCAACACCCTGTTCGTCAACGCCAACACTCTGCTGGCCGCCGTCAACGAACGCAGCCGCGCGATCGACGCGCTGCTCGACAATGTGTCCAAGTTCTCGGCGCAGGTGCAAGGGCTAATCAACGACAACCCGAACCTGCATCAGGTGCTCGAGCAACTGCGCACGGTCAGCGACCTGCTGGACAAACACCGCAACGACCTGGTCACCTTTTTGGCCGCCGGCAAAAACTACGTCACCGGGCTGGCCGAGGCCAGCGCGTCGGGCCCGTATCTCAAGGCGATGATTGTCAACCTGCTGCCGTATCAGATTCTGCAGCCGTGGGTGGATGCGGCGTTCAAGAAGCGCGGCATCGATCCGGAAAACTTCTGGCGCGGTGCGGGACTGCCGGCGTTCCGGTTCCCCGACCCCAATGGCACCCGGTTCCCCAACGGCGCGCCGCCGCCCGCGCCGCCGGTACTGGAGGGGACCCCGGATCATCCCGGCCCGGCGGTGCCGCCAGGATCGCCATGCTCGTACACCCCGGCGGCCGACGGCCTCCCGCGGCCCTGGAACCCACTGCCGTGCGCCGGGCTGAGCATCGGCCCGTTCGGCGACAACCCCTTCGGAGCACCCGGCTATGTGCCGCCGACCGATGTCATGACGTCGCCGCCGAACCCCGATGGGCTGCCCCCGACACCGGGGATCCCGATCGCCGGGCGGCCGGGCGCTGCGCCGCCAAACCTGCCGGGCACCCCAGTGCCGCTGCCGCCCAACGCGCCACCCGGCGCACGTAGTGAAAATCTGGCACCGCCCGGTCCCACTGCGCCGCCGTCAACCATCGCGCCCGGGCTTCCGCCGGCACCACCGGCGCCGCCGGGACCCGGACCGCAGCTGCCGGCTCCGTTCATCACGCCAGGTGGAACGGGAGGTAGCAGCCAATGAGCACCATCTTCGATATCCGCAGCCTGCGGCTGCCGAACATGTCGCGGGCGTCGATAGTCGTCGGATCGCTCGTGGTGGTGCTGGGTCTGGTCGCCCTGTTCATCGGCCGGGAGCTCTTCACCAAGCTGACGACCAACACTGTGGTCGCCTACTTCGCGGAGGCAAACGCGCTGTATGCCGGGGACAAGGTCGAGATCATGGGCGTGAAGGTCGGTGCGATCGACAACATCGAGCCGTCCGGCGACAAGATGAAAGTGACCTTCCACTACAGCAATAAGTACAAAGTGCCCGCCGACGCGTCAGCGGTGATCGTCAACCCCACCCTGGTGGCCTCCCGCAGCATCGTGCTGACACCGCCCTACAAAGGCGGCCCGGTGTTGGCCGATCACGCGACGATCCCGATCAATCGCACGCAGGTGCCGACGGAGTGGGACTCGGTGCGCAACAGCATCACCAACATCATCGACAAACTCGGCCCGACACCCGATCAGCCCAAGGGCCCCTTCGGCGACGTTGTCGAGTCGTTCGCCGACGGACTGGCCGGCAAGGGTAAGCAGATCAACACCACGCTGAACAATCTGTCGCAGGCATTGACCGCCCTCAACGAAGGCCGCGGCGACTTCTTCGCCGTGTTGCGCAGCTTGGCGCTGTTCGTCAACGCGCTGCATCAAGACGACCAGCAGTTCGTCGCGCTGAACAAGAACCTGGCCCAGCTCACCAACAGTTTCACCCACTCCACCCATGGGCTGGCCGACGCGCTGCAGCAGACCGACGAACTACTCCGCACGGCCCGCAAGTTCTTCGCCGAGAACCGCGAGGTCCTGGCCCACGACGTCAACAACCTGGCCGACGTGACCAACACCCTCGTGCAACCGGCCCCGTTCGATTCATTGGAGACCCTCCTGCATGTGTTGCCGAATACGGCCAGCAACGTCCTCGGTATCTACGAACCGACGCACGGCGCGCTAACCGGCGCTCCCGCGGTCATCAACTTCGCGAACCCAATGCAGTTCCTCTGCAGCAGCATTCAGGCCTCGAGCCGGCTCGGTTATCAAGAATCCGCCGAGCTGTGTGCCCAGTACCTCGCGCCGGTGCTCGACGCGATCAAGTTCAACTACCCGCCGTTCGGCCTGAACTTGTTCTCAACGGCCAGCACTTTGCCCAAGTACGTCGCCTACTCCGAGGAGCGGCTGCGACCGCCACCGGGATACAAGGACACCACGGTGCCCGGCATCTTCGCCCCCGACACGATGCTCTCGCACGGCAACCACGAAGCGGGCTGGATCGTCGGACCCGGCATGCAGGGCGCGCAAGTCCAGCCGTTCACGCAGAACTTGTTGACGCCGGATTCGCTGGCCGAACTCATGGGCGGACCCGATGCTGCGCCGCCGCCGCCGGCGCCGAACCTGGCCGGACCGCCCAATGCCTACGACCAGAACAATCCGTTGCCGCCGCCGTGGTATCCGCAACCCCTGCCCTCACCGGCGCCGGGCCCCCCAGGTCCGCCGGCTGAGGCGCCGCTCGCCGCTGAAGCGCCCGCACCGACGGGGCCGGGCCGGTGAGGCGTGCGACGAGCGCGTTGCGCGCGAGAAGTGAGCCGAGCCAACAGGTTCCGAGGCGTGCGACGAGCGCGTTGCGCGCGAGAAGTGAGCCGAGCCAACAGGTTCCGAGGCGTGCGACGAGCGCGTTGCGCGCGAGAAGTGAGCCGAGCCAACAGGTTTCGGGGCTGGCGGTGGGTGGTGCCCGTTGCTGGGCTTGGCGGGGACTGGTTCTCCTGTTTGCGGCATTGATCCTGACCTCGTGCGAATGGCGCGGAATCGCCAACGTGCCAGTTCCCGGTGGTCCGGGTACCGGACCCGGCGCCTACACGGTCTATGTCCAGATGCCGGACACGCTGGCGCTCAACGGCAACAGCCGAGTGCTGGTGGCCGATGTTTTCGTCGGCCGGGTGCGCGCGATCAACATGAAGAATTGGACCGCCACCCTGACGCTCAATCTGGACAAGGACGTTCGGTTACCGAAGAACGCCACCGCCAAGATCGGTCTGACCAGCCTGCTGGGGACTCAGCATATTGAGCTGGCCCCTCCGCCCGACCCGTCCCCGGAGCCGTTGAAGAACGGCGACACCATCCCGCTGAAGAATTCGTCGGCGTATCCCACCGTGGAACGCACCCTGGCCAGCCTCTCGTTAGTGCTGACCGGCGGCGGCATCCCCAACCTGGAGGTCATTCAAAACGAGGCCTACAACATCCTCACCGGCCGCGCCGACCAGATTCGGCATTTTTTGTCCAAGTTGGACACCTTCACCGACCAGTTGAACCAGCAACGCGACGACGTCACCCGCGCGATTGATTCGACGAATCGTCTGCTGACCTACGTTGCGCGCAGGAACGACACCCTGGACCGGGTGCTGACCGAATTCCCGCCGCTGATAAAGCATTTCGCGGATACGCGCGAGTTGTTCGTCCAGGCGGTCGAGGCAGCGGGAAGGATCAGCGCCGCCACCGACACGACGGTGTCGGCCGCACGCGCCAATTTGGACCAGAACCTGCGGCTGTTGTTGCGTCCGCTCAAACAGATCGGCCTTGCCGCGCCGTATTTGGTTCCCGGGCTGAAATGGATATTCACCCAGCCCTTCACCGTCGACAGTGCAGGCAAGCTGGTGCGTGGCGATTTCGCCAACGGCTCCGCGACGTTCGACCTGACGTTGAGCGCAATCGACAACGGGTTTCTGACCGGGACCGGTTTCTCCGGGGCGTTGCGTGCGCTGGAACAATCCTGGGGTCGCGACCCAGGCACGATGATTCCGGACGTGCGCTACAACCCGAATCCGGCCGATGCCCCGGTGGAACGGGGTGAATGAGCGATGATCACCGCGTTCATCCGCAGGCAGCTGATACTGTTTTCCGTCTTGACCGTGATCGCGGTGGTCGTGCTGGGCTGGTATTACCTGCGCATCCCTACCTTGATGGGCGTCGGCCAGTACACGTTGAACGCTGATCTGCCCGCCTCCGGTGGGCTGTACCGGACCTCCAACGTCACCTACCGCGGTATCACCATCGGCAAGGTGACCAACATCCAGCCGACCGAGACCGGTGCGCGGGCAACCCTGAGTATCGACAGCAAATACAAGATTCCGATCGACGCGACAGCCAACGTCCACTCGGTGTCGGCGGTTGGCGAGCAGTATCTGGACCTGGTGTCAGCCGGAAATCCCGGGGCGTTTTTCTCACCGGGACAGACCATCACCAAGGGCACCGTACCCAGCGACATCGGGCCGGCGCTTGATGCCGCCAACCGCGGCCTGGCGGCATTGCCCAGGGACAAGATCGCCACGCTGCTCGACGAGACAGCCCAAGCGGTCGGCGGCCTGGGGCCCGCGCTACAAAGGCTGGTCAACTCGACCCAGGCTTTGGTGGGTGACTTCAGGACCAACCTGGGGGACGTCAACGACATCATCCAGCATTCGGCGCCGATCCTCGACAGCCAGGTGAACTCCGGTGACGCCATCGAGCGGTGGGCCCATAACCTGAATCTCTTGGCTGCCCAAACCGCTGAGCGGGACCGGACGCTGAGAAGCATCCTGTCCCAGCTGGCCCCCACCGCCGACCAGGTCACCGAGGTGTTCAGCGACGTCCGCCAGTCGCTGCCCCAGACCTTGGCGAACCTCGAGATCGTGCTCGACCTGGCCAAGCGCTACCACAAGGCCCTCGAGCAGGGCTTGACGCTCCTGCCGGAGGCCGCCTCAGCCGAAAAGACCGTTCTTGTCGGGTTTCCCGGCCGGGTCGCGCTGGACTTCAACCTGACGGTCAATCAGCCGCCGCCCTGCTTTACCGGCTTCTTGCCGCCCTCCCAATGGCGCTCCCCGGCCGACACACGACCCGGCCCGGTGCCCCCCAACACGCTGTACTGCAAGATTCCGAAAGAAACCCCCGGATACGTGCGCGGGGCACGCAACTTCCCCTGTATGGACTTTCCCGGCAAGCGCGCCGCCACACCGGGGGAGTGCCGCAGCAAAGACCCATACGTTCCGTTGGGCACCAACCCCTGGTACGGCGAACCGAACCAGCTGCTCACCTGTCCGGCTCCCGGTGCGCGGTGCGATCAGCCGGTGAAGCCGGGACTGGTCATACCGGCGCCGCCGGTGAACAACGGCCTGAACCCGGCGCCGGCCGACCAGGTAGCCGGGACACCGCCACCGGTGAGCGATCCGCTGCAGCGGCCGGGATCGGGCACGGTGCAGTGCAACGGGCAACAGCCCAACCCGTGCGTATACACGCCCAACGCCGGTCCGCCGGCAATCTATCTGCCACAAAGCGGCGAGGTGGTGACGCCAGACGGCGTCCGGTACACCGTGGAGAACTCAGGGCACACCGGAGACGACGGATGGAAGGCCATGCTGGCGCCAGTCCGCTGACCCCTGGTGCGCCAAGCCGGGCCGGTTGACGGGTGATCCGAACTAGCGGGAGAGGTGTTCGACGAGCACCACCTGCAGCTCACCTACCAGGAGGCCGAGGATGGCGCCGACCATGACCATCAGCATCTCGTCATCCTTGAAGACCGGCCGCAGGATGGACTCGTACTCATCTGGCGTGAGCCCGTTCATCTTCTCGACGATCAGGTTTTCGATGTCCAGGGTTTTGGCGGTGTAGTCCTTGGCTTCGGCCATCGTTTCCGGTAGGCGATCAAGCAGCATCCGCACAACAGTGTCCTTCGCCTGCCGATAACGCTTGGTGCCGATCGCCAGCGTGATCAGCGGCCGCGCCACCCCGGCCTGCTCGTCGAGTGCCGCCGAGACTTCTTTCTCGATAGCCGCGAAGAGCCGTTCGGAGGTCGGGCCGTGCAGGATCGCTTCGAGCAGCACATCGGCCGAGAACAAGTCGTTGGCCAGCAGCCGCGCATAGTCGCGAGTCACGTTTTCGCGCTCGGCGTGCAGCACACCGTGCACCGGTATGAAACCCAACAGCTTCTTCGGCTCGCGCGGAATGAAGATCAGGTTCAACGCCAGCCAGTCGCTGGCGAAACCGGTGACGAAACCAAACCCCGGCATGATCCACGGGTTGTGCAGCACGCCCCAGGCCACCATCTGCACGGCGCCGATCACCAAGCCGAAATAGATCCCGCTGCGACGAATGAACTTCATCGCCGCCCCGCCCATACCCTTCATCAACTCATTGAGCTGTGCCTTGTTCTTGACCAAGGTGGTGATCGCGAGGTACTGCAGGTCGACGAACCGCGGCAGATCCGACCTCATTTCGGCGAGAAGATTGTCGACCACGCCGGGGGCCGCGGCATGCACGCGCGACAGCACGGCGTTGCGGCCGGCGGCCGGTATCGAGTCCCACAGACCGGGGCGCACCTGCTCGGCGATGTCGCGCGCCATGGCGTCGACGGTGCGGGTGAGCGGCTCGCGAAGATCCTCCACCGCCTGCTTGGCGTCGATCTTGTCCAGGATCTCCTCGGGCTTGAGCAGCTTGTCGGTGAGCATCTGGATGGTCAGCGCCGCAGTCTTTCCGGCGCGGCGCGGAACCACGCCCTGCCACCCGATGGGCCCGATCCCGACGAATTCGATTGGGCGGTAGAGCATTTGCAGCGCGACGAGCTTGGTGGTGTACCCGACGAAGGCGGCCACCAGCGGCATGGACAGGTAAATGAACCAGTTCAGTTTGACGTCGGCTGCGAGCTGGCCCCACGAATGCGCCCACGCGACAACGGAAATCACTACCGCTCCCGTGGTGCGCTCGCCGCGGCCCACAGTTCGAGGCCAAGCCCGGACAACCGCAAGGTGTACTTCTCGACCGGGGCCGGAATCGGACCGCGGCCGGCGCTTTTGATGGCCCGCAACACGGCAGTGTCGGCGGCGAGGATCTCGTAGTCGTCCTTCAGCCCAGCGTCCTCCGGTCCGGTCTCCACCAGTCCGAGTGACAGCAGATGGCTGACATAGGTGGGGGTCAAGTGGGGTAACGCGAGGTTGGCGGTCTTGCCGATCAACGACATGTTCTCCAGCACCACCTCACCCACCAGCCCGGCGCGGGTACGGGCGTAGACGTTCAGCAGTGGGGATGCCGAACCGTCGGAGAGCGCGCTGATGATGCGTGCCTCGTCGGGCACGATTTGGTCGAGGATTTTGTGGAAAAGCTCCTGGCGGCTCGAGGCGGTGTTCTGTCCGACGGCGCGCTCGAGCAGGTGGTGCATCTTGGCGTCGAGGCTCTCGGGGTCCTCGACCGCAGGCGCCGACGGTGGCGGTGGCGGCGCCGCAGCAGGGGAGGTGGCGCCGATCCGCGACCGGATCAGCCCGAAGATCTGCCGTTCGGTCCAAGTTGCTGCCTTGAGATACGTGTCCACCGCCTGCTCTGCCATATCGACCAGGCCGGC
Source organism: Mycobacterium sp. NGS66 (assembly GCF_059812225.1). Classification (NCBI taxonomy): domain Bacteria; kingdom Bacillati; phylum Actinomycetota; class Actinomycetes; order Mycobacteriales; family Mycobacteriaceae; genus Mycobacterium; species Mycobacterium sp. NGS66. The sequence continues at coordinate 60,749 of NZ_JCALCG010000009.1, forward strand.
GGGATCGAAGGAAGCAATGGACTGAATGCTGCGAACCGCTCGCGTCGCTTTCGCAGCTTCGTCAGCAATAACCGTCATGATTTCGGCAATCCGCGCACGAACGTCGATCCGCAGACCCTCAGCCCCCATCCCTTCACCGCCTAACCGCCTGCATCGCTCGGTTTGAAGGTGGCTGACCGCCATGACGACCGGCACGCACCGGGCTGGGCGTCAAGGCCGGGCTCGTCCGCTGGTCCCACGAGACCGCCACGCATGAGACTGACCGCACGTACAGTTATCACCCTGGATATGCTACTACCCGGACGCCGGTTGCGGCCCGAATAATTCTGCTGGATTTGCGGCTGTCACGTGAGTTTGCCGGTGTGCTCACAGAGTTGTATTAGCTTGCTGGACAAGGAAGAGTTAGCCATCGGGTGCAGCGACGGCAGCTCCACATCGCGGCAGAAGCTGCTGGTCGAGAGGTGGGGCTTTCGCGTATTGATACTGACCGTACGTACAGTCATAGTGGTGGAATGCCGGACGTGATTGGCCTGAGTCAACTGCGCAACCACGCTTGTGCGTATTTCGATCGCGTGGTGGCAGGAGAGGCCATCGAGGTGATCCGTCGCGGCCGGCTGTCGGCTCGTATCGTCCCCATCGACGGTGGTCCCAAGGAGCCGCCGATCCTGCGATCGGTCGACGCGGGAATGTGCGGGCTTCACGACCTGCGAACGCGCGCAGGGCGATTATTTGATCGTGTCGCAGGCGGCGAGCCGATCGAGGTCGTCTGGCGCGGTCTCTTGGTGGCCCGGATCGTTGCGGCTGACGACGGTACCCAAGCGCCGATGCTGCGATCCGTCGATGCGGGTGTTTGCGAGCTCGATGACCTGCGAAAGCGCGCTGGAGGCTACTTCGACCGGGTTGCCGCCGGAGAGACCATCGAAGTCACCCGTGGTGGCAAATTGGTGGCAAAGATCGTGTCGGCCGACGCGGATGCGCGGGAAAGCGCCTAGGGCGCTACGGATCTGACAACCACCGGCGTTGATCGGCTGTCACACAGGCCCCTGGCGACCAGGACTCACGGCCATCCAGGATCGTCAATTGCCAAGCCCGAATGGTGAATTCGATCAGCCCGGGAATCCGTTTGACGTGACACCGGGTTCGGTCAACGCCGGGGCGAACCCGGCGCCGGGCGACCACGTGGGCCGGCTCCGATGCGCAGCTGGTTTGCGGGCCACATGAGAGCTACCCGGCGCGGTCACCACCCACCGATCAGTGGCGCCGTCCGGCTTGACCTCACCTTGGGTGTAGATCGTCATGACCTCGCCGCCGTCGGGATCGGCCAGGCAGACATAGGTATCGGTGTCCGCGTCGTATCCAAAACTGTCCCACGCCAATAGGTATGCCAAGCAATTGCCGTCACGATCGGTAATTGCGAGCTTGTGTACGCCGGACTCCTTGAGCAACTGCGCGTCGTGCGCTCGCTGAGCGCTCCGGTCCTGGTGGGTTGCCTTGCCGTTGTGCATGTGCGTGTCCCCTTTTCTTGCGCCATGAGGTTCAACCCCCGTTGTGTTGAATCCGAGGCGCAGATGACCCGCCCCGGACGGAATAGGTTGCTCGGTCGGCCCACAACCGGCGGATGTGGGGTGCAACGCTTTGCGCCGACGGCAACGGATTACCTTTTAGTCTTGCCGCTTCGCTGTGGTGATGCGTTCGACGTACGCTTTGCGCGCTGCCTCATCGCTGTGCAGGCTCGCGTGCAGGCCGAGCGCCTTGTAGAGCGGATTGCGGACGCGTTCCGGCAGCGCGGTCGTCGTCTTCATGACGCTGCCCATCGCGCCGGGCACGGGGGCGAGGCCGCCACGGCCCGACGCCACCTTGCGCACGATCGTGGCCGCCACATCCTCAGGATCGATCGTGGCGAGTTTGTCGGTCAACTTGTTGGTCGAGATACCGCTGACCAACTCGGTGCGGGTCAGGGACGGGGCAACCGTGCTGACCTGAACGCCGAAGGGCGGCAATTCTTGGTTGAGCGCATCACCGAGTGCTACGACCGCCGCCTTTGTAGCGCAATACACTGCGACCCCAGGGGCGGCGACGATGCCGGCCAGGGACGCGATGTTGACGATGTGACCGCTGCCCTGCGCAATGAAACGTGTTGCAGCAAGCTTGGATCCGATGACCACGCCACGCAGGTTGATGTCGATCTGACGGTCCGAAACGGCCTCGGGTTCGTCGACGAACGCGCCGGTCGGCATGATTCCTGCATTGTTGACCACTACGTCCAGCCCACCGAGCTCGCCGGCTGCTGCGTCGAGGAAGGCCGAGAAGCTCGCCGAGTCGGTGACATCGAGACCAAAGCCCAAGGCACCGATTTCGTCCGCGGTTTGTTTGGCCAGCACCGCGTCGATATCGCCGATCGTGACCCGCGCGCCGGCAGCTATGAACGCCTCGGCAGTGGCCCTGCCGATGCCGCGGGCGCCACCGGTGATTGCGACCTTACGTCCGGTCAGAGTGTGACTTGCCATCGAATTACCGTCCTTTACTTGGTTTTCCGGGCGCGAATCACCCTCGCCAGCGGCGCAACGGAGTTGGCGAGGCCAAACATGACTCGTTCGGCTAGCGATCCCTGCGGCGGCATAATGGCCAGCTGCCGGGCGAATTCGAGGGCGTTGGATATCGAGGTGTTCGAAACGATCTTCCCGTTTCGGATTTCGAGTACGTCGACGCCGAGGATGTCGAACGGGCGGCCGTTGGGAGCCAGACCGATCAGTGTGCCCCTGCCGTTGAACGTCCCGCGCATCCGCCATAGCACAACGGCTCCTTGGTCATCGGCGGTGACGGAAATAACCTCACCCCGCAGATCGGGAACGGCCTTGAAGAACTCCTTGAAGTACTCGACCACTTCGCTGGGAGCGCGCAGCTCGGCAATACCGACGAGGCGGTCGATGCCACCAGGCATCCATAGCGCGCCTGCGGTTTCCAGGTCTCGCGCGGAAATTGCCTCCACGTACTTGCGGCCGATTGCGGCGTTGTCGGTCATCGTTGTCCTCTCGTGATGCCCAAGCGGCGCAGGCCGCGAGCATGGCTGAAACGCAACGCCTTAGCGACAAGACTTTGCTTGGTCGGTGTGTAGGGGAACCACCAGGGTTCGCTGGCCAACGTGGGGATACGCGGACTGGAAATCGTCTTCTCCCGGGTGTATTTGAGCAACCCGTGTTCACCGGAGCGAGCACCGCCGAGTCCCGACTTCTTCCAGCCACCCATCGGCACGTCGAGGCACATGGTGGCGATCGCATAGTCGTTCACGTTCACCGTGCCGGCATCGATTTGCCGCGCCACCCGTTCGCCACGCCTGACGTCGCCGGAGAATACCGTTGCCGCAAGCCCGAATTCGGAGTCATTAGCCATCCGGATGGCCTGCTGCTCGTCGGTGACCCGCATGATCGGCAGCACCGGCCCGAACGTCTCCTCGACCATGATCTTCATCGAGTGGTCGACATCGACAAGCACGGTGGGCTCGTACCAATCGCCTTCGCGGTCAACCCGATTGCCTCCGGTGAGCACCTTGGCGCCCTTGGCTACCGCGTCGGCGACATGGGTCTCGACGATCCCGATCTGCCCGGGGGCGGTCATCGCACCGACGTCGGCGCCGATCCGGGGCCCGTCGACCCCCTGCTTGAGCGACTTGACCTTGGCGACCACCTTGTCGACGAACTCGTCGTAGATCGGCGCCTCGACGTAGACGCGTTCGGTCGCGATGCACACCTGGCCGTTGTTGCCGAAGCCGCCCACCACCACGCAGTTGGCGGCGCGGTTGACGTCAGAGTCGGCGAGTACGACGAACGGATCCTTGCCGCCGAGTTCCAGGCTGCACGGAATCATCGATCTCATCGCCCGCTCACCCACCAGTTGACCGGTGCGCACCGAGCCGGTGAACTGCACGAAATCCACGGCGTCGATCAACGCCGTCCCGGTCTCACCGGCACCCATCACGATGTCAAGCACCGGTGGGGCCCCGATATCTTCCTTCCATGCGCGCACGATCTCGCGCACCGCGACCGGGGTGACCTCGGAGGGCTTGAGCAAAACCGCCGCGCCCGCGAACAGGGCTGGCAGGCCGTCGCCCAGACAGAGCACGATCGGGAAGTTCCACGGGCCGATGACCCCTACGAGCGGGTAGGGCCGGCGCACGATGGTGAATTTCTTCGCCGCCAGGAACCTCAGATGAGGCCGCACCGGGTGGTCGGCCAACAGCTTGGGTGCGGTCGCGGCATAGGTGTTGATGATGTCAAGCACCCAGCTCAGCTCGAGCGTCGCCTCGGCGCGCACCTTGCCGGCTTCGGCCTGCATCAGATCAGCAACCCGATTCTGGTTGTCCAGCAGCCAATCCCGCAGCTTCTCCAGGTATTTGGTGCGGCCGTTGACTCCCAGCGCCTCCCACTCGGGCTGGGCGGCACGCAGCGCCGCGGCCACCTGCTGCACTCGCGCCGGCGAGTCGACGGGAATGTCTTCAAGCGTGGTTCCGTCCGCGGGCCGACGGACGTGGATGACCGCGTCGGCGGTCTTTCTTGCGCGTATCCCGGTCGCCATCGAACCTCGATCTCGTGAACCCGACCGAAACGGATGTACGGTCTGTCGAACAGTGTGTTCGATTTTAGGCATGGTGTCAAGGACGAATTGTCGAACGCAATGTTCGAAAATGGAGTTCAGCCGCGGTAACCTTTTCAGCATGGCATCGGTAACCCGTAGTAAGGGCGCCCATCGGGAGCGCAGATCCGCCGCGGCCCAACGGATCGTCGAAGCCGCTGAGTCCTTGTTGCGTGGCGGTGAACGCTTCACCGAGATCCCGGTGGAGCGCTTGCTGGCCGAAGCCGACGTGTCCCGGTCGACGTTCTATGTCCACTTCGCCGACAAGTCGGCTCTGCTCGCTCAGCTCGCCGAACGCGCGTTGGACGACGTCAGGGCGTCGGCAGAGGTCTGGTGGCATCTGGATCACACGGTGGGTCCCGAACCGGCCGAAAAGACGATCCGCGGCATGATCAAGGCCTATCGCAATCACGGCGCGGTGTTGCGGGCGCTGGCGGAGGTTTCGTCCTACGACGAGATGGCAAATGGATTGTGGCGCAAGCGCATAGCTGAATATACCGCGACCACGACAGCGCGGATGAAGGCCGAGCAGGAGGAGGGACTGATCCCACCCGACGTCGACGTGGAATATGCCGCGGCTACCGTGATTCGGCTGATCGACGGGGCGATACTCGACCACATCTTCCACGGGTCGCCGCGTGACGACGCCCGGCTGGCCAGGTCACTGGCCAGGTCCGGCTGGCTCGCTCGGTACGGGCGCATTCCCGAGCGCGGCGTTCGCGCGGCCTCCTAGCTGGTAGTGCAGGGGCCGGCCGCACGCCGCGCCACGTCATGGATCGCATCGAGGGTTGCCGTCACGTAGGCGTCTCTCGCCGCGAGTGGCGCATCGTGGTCGGCCGCTAACTGGATGACGTGCGCGTCAATCAACGTGGCAAGCCCACGCTGGAGCGGCGGTCGGCAGATCCGATCACGTGTGGTGAGCACATAGGCGGCCGGCACCGGCAAGGCTTGAGTGAGCATCTCCCGAAGGTCGCCGGTACGTGTCGCTGCCGCGACGGTGACCACGTCGCGTGCCGAATTGCGTTGCAGCTCGCTCAGAATCCAGGGCCAATGTGCCGCCAGCTGCGGATCGCGCCGCGCAGCGGGTGCGCCGTAGCGTGCCATCATCGTGCGCCCGAACGGCCCATCACCCGCCAGCGGCGTCACTAGGCGCAGGAATCCGAATATCGCCGCGTCCCGGGCCAGCCCCAGGTAGTACGCGGCGGCGGCCTGTGGCACAACGCCGGCGACTCGGTCCGGATGGCGCAGTGTCGTCATCACCGCGGTGACGCCGCCCAGTGAATAGCCACAGACGATCGCGCGTTCAACGCCGAGCAGGTCGAGCAGCGCCACAGCGTCGTCGGCGGAGTCCTCGACGCGGAATCCGCCGGCGGGCCGCACGCTACGGCCATGGAAACGGGCATCGAAAGCGATCACCGGGTGGCTATGCGACAGCGCCTGGTAGAGCGGGAAGAAGTTGAAGTCGGCGGTGAGCCCCCACCCGTGCATCAGGACTACCGGTAGGGCGCCGCTTGGTCCGTCGCAGGTCCGAACGAAAAACCGTCCGCGCTGCGGCAATTCCGCGAAGCGACCGGGCGGAAGTGGAGGGGAGGTGCCGCGACGCGGAAGCCCATGGTTCCACTGGGGCATTGCTGCCGCCGCGAGGTGCCGAACATCGTTGACAATCAGCCGACAGTCGCGGATGACGGCCCGCATCGGTCGGCCACGGGCGGCGGCAGTAGTTGGATCCGGCACGCGCGCCTCCTCGCTCACTGCTCCGTGATCACACCGTAGTAGACGACCTGTCGTACAGTATGTTCGCGTCTGATGAAGGATTCAAGTAGCGGCTCAGCACCGCTCAGCATTGACAACCCGCCTAGAATCGAACACTATGTATGACAATATGTACGCTAGCCGGTAGCCGGCTCTCCTGAATCGGAGAATTTCTGATGGCCAAACCGTCGACCCTGTGTGCGGCATTCCAGCGCACCGCCACGGTCGAACCCACCGCCGCAGCCTTGCAGGCCGCCGGCACGGATAACCGATTCACTTGGCGGGAATATGCCGAGCGCATCCAACAGATCGCGGGAGGCCTCGCGGCGCTGGGGGTGCGGCGCGGTGACACCGTCGGGCTGATGATGGGCAACCGGGCCGAGTTCCACCTTGTGGACACGGCCGTGCTTCACCTGGGGGCCGCCACCTTCTCGATCTATAACAGCGCGTCGCAGCCTCAGATCGCACACGTGCTCGAGCACGCTGCACCGCGCGTCGTGGTGTGCGAAAAGCAGTTCGCCGAGCCCATCCTCAAGGCGGGCAGCCTCGAACATGTTCTGTGCCTAGAGGACGCTGCGCTCGATGAGCTGCATCCCGACCACGACTTTGACTTCGCCGCCACCTGGCGCGCTGTCGAACCCGACGACGTCGCCACGCTCATCTATACCTCAGGGACTACGGGTGCACCGAAGGGGGTGGAGATCACCCACGCCAACGTGCTGGCCCAATTGGAGGCCTTCACGTCACGGCTGGACATCGTGCGGGGCGACCGGGTCGTGTCCTACCTACCGATGGCGCACATCGCCGAGCGCCTGATATCCCATTACGCTGCAATGGTTTACGGTGCGCAGGTCACGACCATCGCCGACATGGGCGCGCTCGCCGATGTGCTGGCGCAGGTGCGTCCGACGATCTTCGGTGCGGTTCCGCGGGTGTGGGAGAAGATGAAGGCCAAGATCGACGCTGCCGTCGCGGCGGAGACCAGCATGGTCAAGCGCCGGGTGTACTCGCGCGCGATGGATCTGGCGTATCGCAGGCTCTGGGCGCTCGAGGACGGCCGAGATCTCGATCCGATCCGCAAGGCCGCCTGGCAAGTAAGCGATGCCACCGTGCTAGCCAAAGTAAGGGCGCAGCTTGGCCTGGATCACATGCGGTGGGCGATGTCAGGATCGGCGGCGATCCCCGAGGAGACTCTCGAGTTCTTCATGGCGCTGGGCTTGCGGATCAGCGAGGTATGGGGCATGTCGGAATGCGGTTGCGCCCTGGCCAATCCGCTCGATGAGGTCAGGGTCGGCACGGTCGGCGTACCGCTACCCGGCATAGAGGTGAAAACAGCGGCCGACGGCGAACTTCTGGTGCGTGGTCGAACGGTCATGAAGGGCTACCGCGGCGACCCGAAGCGTACCGCCGAGGCAGTCGACAACGAGGGGTGGCTGCACTCGGGCGACATCGCCGAGATCGACGACCAGGGCTACATCAGGATCGTCGACCGCAAGAAGGAGTTGATCATCAACGCCGCCGGGAAGAACATGTCGCCGACCAATATCGAAAATGCCGTGAAAAGCGACTGTCCATTGATCGGTGGCGTCGCGGTAATCGGCGACGGCCGCCCGTACAACACGGCATTGGTGGTGCTCGACCCAGAGGTCGCGGTGGACTTCGCCGGGCAGCACGGCATTGCCGATTCATCGCCTGAGGTGCTGGCGAACGACCCCGCGGTGCAAGCCGAAGTGAAGGCGGCTATCGAGGCCGGGAACGCCAAGCTGTCCCGCGTCGAGCAGGTCAAACGCTACGAAATCCTGCCATTCTCATGGGAACCCGGCGGCGACGAGATAACTCCCACCATGAAGCTCAAACGCAAGGCGATCGCCGAGAAGTACGCACACGTCATCGAAAAGCTGTACGCCTGAGGAATCAAGGACGAACGTCATGCCCACTCCGAACCTCGTCGACCGGCTGTTCTTTGCCATCGAGCCGGCACACGGCGCGCTGTTGGCGACGTTTGCCGTCCCGTCGAACGCATCTCCGGGTTTTGTCGACGACCTGGCGGCGAGTTGGCGCAGCGTGCGCGAGTTCGCGGTGCCGTTCAACTACCGACTCAGAAATCCTGCGCTGCGGCGGGTGGCCCCGCAGTTCGAGATCGTGCCCGACGCCGACATTGATCTCGACTATCACCTGCGGCGCATCACCCTTGACCACCTGGCTGGTGATCGCGAGCTGGACGAGTTGGCTTCCGCGCTGCAATCCGAACCAATGGATATGTCCAAGCCACTGTGGGAACTCCACCTGATCGATGGCTTGTCCGACAACCGGTTTGCCCTCTACATCAAAGTCCACCACGGGATGATGGACGGAGTGGGCGCGATGCGGCGCTTCGAGCGGATGGTCGGAGCGAAACATGATCAGCCCGCCCCACCGTTGTGGGTACCCGCGCGCACCCGACCGGCCAAGCCCACCACAACCACATCGCCGATCCGACAGCTGGCCGGCTCGGTACGTGGGGTGGCTACCGGCGCGGCATCGGCAGCCGCCCTGGCCGGGGCGACGGTTCGTGCGGTGAAAGATGCTGTAGCGCCGCCTAATCCCGCTGTCGGCGCGCCCTTCGCCGCGCCCAAATCGGTGTTGAACAACCGGATAGGAACCGCCCGCGCCATCGCGACCAAGAACTATGACATCCGACGAATCGAAGCTCTCGCCAAGGGCTTTGAAGTCACCGTCAACGACGTGTTTCTCACGATCTGCGCGGGCGCGCTGCGCCGCTACCTCGCCGCACGGGACGCGCTCCCCACGGCGAGCCTGACCGCCGGGGCGCCCGTGTCGGTGCGCAAGGCCGGCGACGATAGAGCGGCGAACGCCATCACCATGATTCTGGTCAAGCTCGGCACCGACATCGCCGACCCGGTAGCCCGTCTGGACACGGTCGCTCGCAGCAGCCGATACGCGAAGCACAACCTGCGCTCATTACCGCAGGGCGCCGCTAATCTCTATGGCGCGCTGCTGATGGGTCCAGTTCTGGCGCAAGTCATCACCCATACGTCCGGACTGACCCGACCGCCCTTCAATCTGCTGGTCACCAATGTCGCGGGCGATCCACAGCCGAAATACCTCGGCGACGCACGGCTGCTGGCGGTGTACGGATTTACCGTGATCTCTGACGGTCAGGCCCTCAACATCGCGGCCGGCTCGGTCGGGGGCGGATTCAACATCTCATTCCTGGGTGATCGTGACACCGTTCCGGATCTGCAGCGCCTGGCCGAATTCAGTGGTGCGGCATTGGAGGAACTCGAGCAGGCGCTGCGCGCCCGCAGCACCGCGGGGCGCTAGGCGACCGGGGTTAGATCAGCTTTCGATTGGCGAGTCCGAACAGGTTGGGAAACGCGAGCATCAGAAAGGGATCGCCGGTCAGCTCGACGCGCCCGGCGCCAATTCCCTCCGCCAGAAACTTACCCGGGTCGACCGAGCCACTGCCCAGGCGGATCATGTCGGCCAGGCTGATCGTGACGCTCGCGTCGGGACGGGCATTCCTTCCCCGCGAAACCTCGCACCCATCGCCGTCGAAAACCACGCTGAACGTGTCGACACCCGCTCCGTCCAGCTTACGCAAGTTCAATTCGAGTGTGCCGGACAGTGGTTCGCCGCCGAGGGCACGAGTGCAATCCCTGCGGAACAGCCTGGGCATCAGGACGGGCAGCACCGCGAGAAGTGCCGCTCGTACGGGTCCGCATTCGATCAGCCCGAGCCGTGCGCCCGCCGGCCCCGCGATCAGTTGCGCGTTCGCCTTCTGAAAGGTCGCCTTGACCCCAGCTACCATGAAGCCCACCTTGATTATCGAACACTATGTACGATACAGTGTACACCACACCCGGTGGAGGAGCCAGTATGAACCCCTTTCCGAGCCTGCGCGACTACCTCGATGCGCTTGTCAAGATCGGCGAGCTCGTCGAGGTGGACCGCGAGGTGGACTGGAATTTGGAGATGGGGGCAATCTCGCGGCGGATCTATGAAACCGGCGCTCCCGCTGCCCTGTTCACCACAGTGAAAGATGCGCCGGGATTCCGAGCGCTGACCGCGCCGGTCGGCACCAGTGCCGTCCCGGGGCAGAAACTGTCCCGGGTCGCGCTCACCCTGGGGCTCGACGCCGGCGCGACGGCTCAGGAAATCGTCGATGCTCTCGTCGCCGCCCGCGGTCGTGAGCTGATCCCGCCGGTGCGACTTGAAACCGGGCCGTGTAAGGAAAACATTCTGCTCGGCGACGATGTCGATCTCACCCGGCTGCCGACTCCGCTGCTGCACGACGGTGACGGCGGGCGTTACCTGAACACGCTCGGCATCATCGTTGTGCGCAGCCCCGACGGGCGCTGGACCAACTGGTCGGTGGCGCGGATCCAGCTGCTCGACGAGCGCCGGGCCACCGGCGTCATCGTTCCGTTCCAGCACATCGGCCAGATCCACGCGCAGTGGCGAAAAGCAGGACAGGACATGCCGTTTGCGCTCGCGCTCGGGGTCGAACCGATGGCGTTGTTCGCGGCCGGCTCACCGTTGCCACGCGATTTGAACGAGGTCGAATTCGTCGGAGCCCACTACGGCGAGCCGGTGCACGTTGTCAAGTGCGAGACCAATGATCTAGAGGTTCCGGCGACCTCGGAGATCGTGATCGAGGGTCGGGTATCCATTACCGAGCTTGCCCTTGAAGGTCCGTACGGAGATTACGGCGGCTACATGTATCCCGACGTGCCGGCGCCCGAGCCGGTGTACTACGTCGACGCGATGACGCACCGCGACGATCCGATCTTTCCGTTCTCGGCGTCCGGTGAACCCGTCGACGAGACGCACACCATCATCATGACCGGCTGGGTCGCCGAGACAGTCGTTGCCATGCGCGCGAAAGGATTACCCGTAGCGCGGGTATGGTCACCGTACGAATCCGCCTGCGGCTGGCTGGTGGTGACGGTCAGCGAGGACTGGCGCGAGATCGAACCCGACGGCCGCGCGCTGTCGCGGCACATCGGCGAGGCGGCGCTGGGCCTGCGGGGCCACGGGACACCGGTGAACACGATCATCGTGGTCGAAGACGACGTCGACCCGTCGAACCTGGCCGAGGTGGTCTGGGCGTTGCAGGGCCGCAACGACAACCGGCCCGAGAATCAGATCCTGATCGAGGGCGTGCTCAACTGGCCCACTATGCCGTATGTGTTTCCGGCCATCGGCGACTACCCGCAGGGGTGGATGAATCCGCGCGCCGTGCACAACTGCCTCCCGCCGGCCGGTGTGACGCTGCCGGTACGCACCGGATTCTCACACAACTACCCCGAGCCGGTCCGCAAACAGGTGCTCGATTGCTGGGAAAGCGACGGTTTCCCGCCATGACGCGCCGTCTTGTCGTCGGCATCACCGGATCCAGCGCGCCGCAGCTGGGTTACGCGATGCTCGAAGCGCTGCACGGCCGCGACGACGTCGAAACACATCTTGTGCTGTCCCGTGGCGCAGAACTGAGCATCAAACTCGAAATGAACATGGCTGCAGGGGAATTCGAGGCGCTCGCCGATGTTGTGCACGATCCGGCGAACCTGGGCTCGTCGATCTCGTCCGGGTCGTTCCGGACTTGCGGAATGGTTGTCATCCCATGCTCGATGAAGACGCTCGGCACGATCGCTCACGGCACCAGCCCCGACCTCATCGGGCGTGCCGCCGACGTCTGTCTGAAGGAGCGGCGTCGGTTGGTGCTGGTCACTCGCGAGACTCCGCTGAACCTGATCCACATCCGGAACATGGAGACGGTGACACTCGCCGGCGCGACGGTGCTCCCGCCGGTACCGGCGTTCTACCACAAGCCGAAAACCATCGAGGATCTCCTGAATCAAACCGTCGGAAAGGTATTGGACCAGTTCGACATCGAGCACGACCTGTTTAAGCGATGGACGTAATTCCAGTGCCGGCGATGGTCCGTCAGGCGCTCGCCGGACGCCCTGATGTCGGCGACTGGGACCCGATATTCCCGTTGCTGACCGTCGACGGATCCGGGTTCCCGCACGTATGCCTGCTGGGCCGCGCAGAACTCGATACCGACGATGCTCATGTACATGTGGTATTGGCCGGCCCGACCACGATTGCCAACGTGCACCGCAGCGGGAAGGCGACGCTGATCGTCTTCGGAATCAACTCCGCAACGTACTGCAAATTGGAGGCGGTGGGGAACGCGGCCCGCAACGCCCCCTTCGAAGCGTTTGTGTTCCGAGTCTCATCCGTGAAGCAAGACGACGCAGGCGTCTCGCTGCAAAAGCCGAATTTTCTTGTGATGAAGCCGATCACGATCTCCGAGCGTTGGGAAGTAACCGCTGAATTGCTGTCAGAGCTTCGGCGACGACGCGGTTCGCGGGCCGTTGCCTCATCGAACGGGCCAGTGAAAGGAGCGCACGATGACAGGCACTGAATCCCACGATCGCATCCTCACCGACCGACTCGAGCACTGGGCGGACACCAAACCCGATGACGTCGCGATCAGTTACCAGGGTGTGAACTGGACCTGGAACCAGTGGCGTAACCGGATCCGTCGGTTAGCCGGCGCGCTTGCCGAACTGGGTGTCGGCCGCGGCGACATCGTCAGCTTCCTCGACAAGAACAGTCCCGCATGCCTGGAAGTCCTGCTCGCCACCGCATCGATCGGCGCCGCGACCGCGGTCATTAACTGGCGCCTCGCCGGCGACGAACTCGACTATGTGATCAATGACGTCGGCTCACGGGTGCTGTTTACCGGCGCACAGTTTGGCGCATCCATCGACGCGATCCGAAAAAGGCTCACCAATGTCGGTTCAGTGGTCACTGTCGGCGGCACAGCCGACGCGTATGAGCAGCTGGTCGGCGCGGCTGCGCCCATCGATCGCCGGGCCGACATCGACGAGGACGATGTCTGCCTCGTTACCTACAGCTCGGGAACCACCGGACGACCCAAGGGAGTCATGCTCACCCACCGCAACGTCGTGGCCCACACCCGCAATGTCGGAGCAGTGTTGCCCTTTGAGGCCGGCGATGCCAACCTCGTCGCGATGCCGTTGTTTCACGTTGGCGGAACGTCCTATTCGCTGTTCGGTATACACGCCGGAGCACCAACGATCATGACCCGCGAACCCGACATACCCACACTCCTCGGCGCCATCGGCGACGGCGCCACACACGCATTCTTGGTTCCGGCGGTGATCGCCGGCATTCTGGCTGCGGACGATCGAACGGTCACGGCCGTGTCCTCGCTGAAGTACCTCGTGTACGGCGCCGCGCCAATGCCGTTGCCGCTGTTGACGAAAGCGCTTGCGGCCTGGCCACGGCTGAAGTTCGTGCAGGTATACGGACAGACCGAGCTGACCGGTGTGATCGCCACCCTGCATCCCGCCGACCATCGTCAGTCCGAACGACCCGAGCGGCTCGGTTCGGCTGGCCGATTAGTGGAAGGAGCCGAAATCCGTGTCGTTGACCCGGCCACCGGGTACGACGCTGGACCCGGCCAGGCCGGCGAATTATGGTTCCGCTCCGCCCAATGCATGAAGGGTTATCTTGACCGCCCCGACGCCACCGCCGAGACCATCACAGCCGACGGCTGGTTGCGCACCGGCGATGTCGGCCGGATCGACGACGGTGGATACCTCTTCATCGAGGACCGCCTCAAAGACATGATCATCACCGGCGGCGAAAACGTTTACTGTGCAGAGGTCGAACGCGTGATCGCGGGCAATCCCGCTGTGCGTGAGGCCACCGTCTTCGGGATCCCTGACGACCATTGGGGCGAATCGGTCGCCGCCGTCGTCGTACCCGAGCCGGAAACGCAGCTGACTGCAAAAACACTTATCGCATACGCCGCCGAGCGGTTGGCGCGTTACAAAGTGCCCAAGACCATCGAGTTCCGCGACGAACTACCGCGAAACGCAAACGGAAAAATCCTCAAACGCGAACTGCGTCAGCCCTACTGGCGCGGCCGGACACGTCAGGTGTGATCTTCGGGCCTGCAACCCTTATCAATCTTGAAAGTCCACGAGTTGGTCCCGCCGAGCGGGAAGCCAGGTACGAAGGAGTCAGATCATGAAGGCGCTTTTCCTCGGCATCGACGAAAACTCGCCTGAAAAAGCTACTTTCGACGATGCGGACCGTGCGCGTGTGGTGGCCCGGGTAATGCAACGGGTAGCTCAGGCCGTGCTGCGCCTGCCCGTCACACCCCGCGTGTTCGCCGAGCCGCCCGTACACAGCGCGCTGCTACCCGTGCGGGGCGACGGCGGCCCACCGGTAGTCGGCTATTCGGTCAACGTTTTGCACGATCTGCTCGAGCTGATCCGCATCAAGACGGCCGCCTACGGTCCCGTGCACTGGTTCAACGCATTTCGCACCCGGCTGGTGGTGCTGGTCGGGCAAGAGGCCGTTGACGAGGTACTGCGCAACCGCAACAAGGCCTTCGCCAACGCGGGTTGGGAATATTTCCTCGGGCCGTTCTTCCCGCGTGGGCTGATGCTCCTCGACTTCGACGAGCACCTTTACCACAAGCGGATCATGCAGCAGGCGTTCACCCGGCCACGGCTCATCGGCTACCTCGACACCATGAACCCCGCAATCCAGCGTGCGCTGGACACCTGGCAGGACGGCGAACTGGCGATGTACACCACCGCCAAGCAGCTCACGCTCGACATCGCGACCGAGGTGTTCGTCGGCGGCCGGCTGGGGGCCGAGGCCACCGAGCTGCATCATGCGTTCACCAGCGTCGTCGAAGCGGCGACGGCCGTGATCCGACACAACATTCCGGGCGGACGCTGGCACGCGGGTCTCAAAGGGCGGCGCGTACTCGAGGACTACTTCCGCAACCAGATTCCGGCCAAGCGGACCGATCCAGGCTCGGACATGTTCAGCGTGCTGTGCCAGTCGCAGGACGAGACCGGGGCCACCTTCACCGACGACGACGTGGTCAACCACATGATCTTCTTGATGATGGCTGCGCACGACACCACGACGACGTCCATGTCGATGATGACCTACTACTTGGCCAAACACCCCGAGTGGCAAGAGCGCGTCCGCGCCGAGAGCCTGGCGCTGGGCAAACCCGCCATCGCCTACGACGACCTCGAGGACCTCCGAGCGCTGGATCTGGTGTTCAAGGAATCGCTGCGCCTGTGTGCTCCGGTCGGCTTGTTGGCCCGCCAGACCGTCACGGACACCGACATCCTCGGCCACTACATTCCGGCCGGAACACGAATCGCCGTTGCCCTTTCCGCGTCACATCGCATGGAGCAATGGTGGAAGGACCCCGACACCTTCGACCCCGAACGCTTCGACGAACCTCGCCGCGAGGACAAAGCCCACCGCGGCGCGTTCGCCCCATTCGGATCCGGGGCCCACAAGTGCATCGGCATGTATTTCGGCGGAATGGAAGCCAAAGCGGTTCTGCATCAAATGGTGTTGCGGTTTAGCTGGTCGGTTCCGCCGGGCTACGAACCGCCGATCGCCTACGGCACCGGGCCCTACCCCAGCGACGGGCTTCCCATTCGGCTGACCCGCCACTAATGAGATTCGGGACGTCGCTGCCCGACAGGAGGAACCTTGTTGGCATCGCCGAGCGCCCTGCTTGCCCGGCACCGCTGGAAGCTGGCACCCGCCCACACACTGCGCGCTCGCCAGCGCCTCGGCTCGACAACCCTAGGTTCCCCGCCGGTGACGCGCTTGTCGCCAGGTACGGAGAGACGCTCGCCTGCCTCGCGCCGAGCGAAGTTGAGCCGATCGCTGCCCGCGCCAGCGCGCAAACTGCGATCGAGCACACAGTGATCGGAACCCTGAGCCGCTATTGGCCAGCGTGCGCCGCATGGCGCACCAACGCCGATCGGCCCGCCGAGCCGGACGTAATTGACTCTTCCGACCCGGTAGTCGCAGGCAAGACTCACGGAGACAAACAAGGCCGATTCAGATTCGGTCTGAAGAGGTGCGAACCACCCAGTGGTACCTGGCTCGGTGCGGCCGGCCCGCGCCGGGCGTCGGAACCGTATCGGCGGGCGTCGGGCGGCCACTACCCGTGCGACCTCTGCGGCGTCGTGCTGTGATGCAATGCTGAGCCATGCGCCGACGCATAACAATAGAGGTTTTAGTCCGCCTGGCATTGGTGGGACTGTTTGGCAACGCCAGCAGCGCCGCCGCGGTCACTGTTTTTGGGCTGTATTTGGCGCCGACGGTACTGGCGGCGGACCAATACGCGGCGCTGCAGCGGCGCAGTCTTCCAGTCCTGGTGATCTTTACCCTCACTGCCCTGATCTTCGCGGCGTGGTGGGTCGTGTGGCATCCATTTGCATCGATCGCACGATGGCTCGGCGAAGACCGTCAGCCAAGTGAATCCGAACGCGAACGTGTGTTGCGATATCCGCGCGATTGGGCGGTGAGGGTATTCGTGATCTGGCTGGTTGCCGCCGCAGTCGCAACGGCAGCCGGCGCGAGTGTTTCCACTAGAGCGATCCCAGCCAGTGTTTTTCCCACCGTGCTGGGCGCCGCCATGACGTGTGCGGTGCAGTATTTGATGGTCGAGCGCGCGATGCGTCCGATCACCGCGTTGGCGCTCGCCGGCCGCGAGCCACCGCCGTCCGGTGGCCCCGGAGTCAGAGCGCGGTTAAGCGCATTCTGGGGGTTGGCAACGGCAGTACCGCTGCTGGGCATCGCCATCTTCGCCGGGCTCGACCTGACGGGGGTCGGGTTCGCTCGGTCCCGCGTTGTCGCGGCGGTGCTCTTCCTCGCGGCGCTGGGTTTGATCGTGGGATTTGCGGCGACGCATTTTGCCGCTACGTCGGTGGCCGATCCGCTTGCCGCGCTAAGGATGGCCCAGGAGCAGATCCGAGCGGGACACTTCGATGCGCGGGTCGCGGTGGAGGATGGCAGCGAGATCGGCTTGCTGCAGGCGGGTTTCAACCACATGGCCAACGGCCTGGGCGAACGGGAACGCTTGCGCCACGCCTTTGGCGCGTTCGTCGATCCCATGCTCACCGAACGCGTTTTGGAAGAGGGCACCGATCTTGCCGGTGAGGATGTCGAGGTCTCGCTTCTATTCACCGACGTTTGTGGGTTTACCGCCTACGCGGAAATCGCTGCCGCGAGCGAGGTCGTTTCGCGGTTGAACGAGCTCTACGACCACATCGTTCCGATCATCCTTCGCCACGGCGGCCACGCGAACAAGTTCATCGGTGATGGCTTGCTGGCAGTGTTCGGCGCCCCCGAGCGCCTTCCCGACCATGCGCATCGTGCGGTCGCCGCCGGCCGCGAGATCGTCGACACGATCCGCCGCCACCGCGATGGGCTGCGCATCGGTGTCGGCATCAACTCCGGGACTGTCGTTGCAGGCACGATCGGCGGTGGCGGCAGAGTCGACTTCACCGTCATTGGTGACGCCGTGAATACCGCAGCTCGCGTCGAGTCGGCCACTCGAGACACCGGAGACGACCTCCTGATCACCCACGCAACACGGGTCAGGCTCGACGACGACAACGCATGGATCGAGCGTGCAGCCGTGCCGCTGAAAGGCAAATCCCAACCGATCAGAATCTACGCCGACCTCATGCCTCGTAAAGAGGTGTAAGTTACCGCGGTCAATCCGAACGCGCCGCGCTGGACGTTAAAAGCGCCGCATGGCGGCATGTTTCGTCACGGCCGGTGTGCCCACCAACCGATCAACGAGTAGGCGCGGTGCTGATTCATCTGCTGAAACGGCGAGACGTTTGGTTCATGGATGATGACGTTGGCGGCTGTCAAAGCCGCAGCAAGCGGCGCACGTCGTGTCCGGCGACGAACTGGAAAGCTTTTTGTACCAACCGCATTCGTCGTGGAGCGTAGGGGAACCAAAGCGGTTCTTTCTTCATCAGCGAGACTCGCGGCACGGTGATGGCCTTGTCCCGGGTGTATCTGCGTACCCCGTGCGCGCCGCCGAACCGCGCACCGGTGCCCGACGCTTTCCAGCCGCCATGAGACAGGGTAAGGGCAAACAGGTTAGTGGCGGCGTCGTTGATGTTGACCGCTCCGGCATCGAGGCGGCGAGCGATCTGCTCCCCGCGTACCCGGTCCCGGGTCCACACTGTCGCCGATAACCCGTATGCGGAATCGTTGGCCAGCCCAATGGCTTCGTCGGCGTCGGCGACCTTGACGAGCGGGATGATCGGCCCAAACGTTTCCTCACACATGCACGCCATCGAGTGGTCGACGTCGATGAGCACCGTCGGCTCGAAGCCCAGTCCTTCACTGGTTGGCGCGCCGCCGATGGTCGCCGTGGCCCCGCGGGCGAGTGCGTCGGCGACGTGGCCCGCGACGATGTCACGCGGGGCAGCCGGTGGCCATCGACGCGACGTCGACGGTGAAACCGTCAGCATCCCAGCCATGCCGCAGCTTGCTTACGGCATCGGTGAGGCGGGCGACCAATTCGTCGTAGACGGGGGCTTCAACGTAGACCCGTTCGATCGACACGCAGGCCTGGCCGGCGTTGAACAGTGCGCCCCAGGCGATGCCAGCCACGGCGCGGTCCAGGTCGGCGTCGGCGAGCACGATCGCGGGATCCTTGCCGCCGAGTTCGAGGCTGTAGGGGATCCGCCGGTCGATCGCGCGGTGCGCGACGATCTGGCCGGTGCGCGTGGATCCGGTGAACTGTACGTAGTCGACATTGTCGACGAGGGCCTGACCGGTCTGCCCGCTGCCGGTCACGACCTCGAACACCTGCGGGGCCCCGATTTCTCGCCATCCGCGCGCCATCTCCAGGGCCGACAACGGCGTGAATTCCGACGGCTTGAGCAGGACCGCGGCCCCGGCCTGCAGCGCCGGCAGAACGTCGAAGCCTGGGGTCAGGACGGGGAAGTTCCACGGCGTGATCACGCCGACCAGCGGATAGGGCTGACGCACCACAGTGAGCTTCTTGGGCGCCGAGAGCAGGCCCGAGGGCTTGACCGTGTCGTCGGCGAGGAACTTTGCTGCGTTGGCGGCGTAATAGTTGAGCACTTCGCAGATCGCGGGCACCTCGATGACCGCCTCTGCGCGCGGCTTGCCTGACCTCATCACGCTGTGATTTTGTGATCGGATTAGCAAACCTCAGATCGGCGCGAGCGAAACGGCACACGCACGAGCTTCGATGGCGTCCGTTCATCCGCCACTGGTCGTCACGGCCGGGGGGAGGTTATCGACCTTGTCGCGGCTCAGATGACGGAGTAGCCGAGTCGTTCTGCGGCACCGGCAAGCCGGGAGATCAACGCCGGATGGGTAAGGGGCAGGGCGATGATCGGACGGCGGGGCATCGCGGTGCCGGCGGGCAAGAAGAGCGCGGCGCACGGGTGTCCGGCGAATCGGCTGTTGTAGCGCACGCCATCGAGATCGGGGAAGGCATCGACGATGGCGCGCGCCCAGCGTTGTGTGATCAGATGAGGCGCGGTCGAGATCGCGAAGGTCCCTCCGGCTCGGGTCGCCCAGGCCCCCCTGCTGTCGGCGGCAAGGTCCAGTAAGTACAACGGCCGGGTGAACGCCAGCCCGGCCAGGTAGGGACGCTCGCGAATACGATCGATGGTGCGATCGCCCTGGAACGCCTCGGCCAGGGCTGCATCGAGGGTGGCTGCTCCGTACCACACCGCGCAGTCGGCATGTTCGCGGACAGGCTCTGGATGCGGATCAAAGCGCAGCACGGGGCCGTAGTGACGAAATTCCTTCCACCCCAAGACAAAATCGCCCTCGGTGCGGTGTACGCGCCACCAGATCTCCGAAGTCGCCACAATGCGTAGCTCGTTGTCGTGGATGCCGATTTCGCGCAGCCGCAATCCAGGCGGCGGTTCGGGCAACGTGGCGTCACGGGTCACCGGCTGGCCCAGTCGCCCGCCTCCACGAGACGCAGGACCGGGTCGACGTCGCCGCCGCTTTGCAGCCACTGCAGCGGGGGTACGGGCCGACCTCCCAGCGCCAGATCCGGATGAGGGGTGCGCAGGAACCCCGCCACCGCCACTGGATGCAGGCTAGGGGCCAGCGCGGCGAATACCCGGTCCAAACCCCGAATCTGCTTGTGTGGCAGCCCGGTCTGGGGGTCAGTCTCGAATTGCAGCGCCGGAAACACCCACGTGCCGTTGTCGTTGATCGCCCACAGCGTTCGGGCAAGCCGGCGCTGGCGTACGCGCGACTCATTGACGTTCAACGCCGTCGCCACTTGGCGAGCCGGGTAGGCGGTGTTGACCAACAGCGCCATGTGAGCCACCGTGTCGGCGGCGACTCGAGCGTAGGCGTCGGGGTCTTCGGTGAAACCGGCGTCGTCGAGCAGACGCGCCTCCTCAGGGGATAGTTCTGCCGCCCAGGGTCTGATGGCCGGCAACGTTTTGAGCGCGGCGAGCATATCTTCGCGGCGAAGCCCGAACTTCTGATACAACAGGGTGTCGAGTTCGTCGGCACTCATTGACCAGCCCTCCATAGCTAACGTCGACTAACAACGTAGTCTCACGTTAGCAGATCCGCAAGGCCACGGACGCCACACGCACCAGCAGCTAATCATGCGACCATCGACCCGGGGGGAGAGGGCTACGGCATACGATTGGGACACAGTGCGCCGACGTCGAAACGATCGACCGCGCGTCCATGGTCTTGCCGGTATGTCGACTACTCTAGTACTGGTTCAAATCGCGGCACATAGCTTGGCGTCCAAAAGGGTGGAAGTAATTGCGCTGTCGGCAGTTTCATGGTGTTTTACTCCGCCCTGGATTACGTCACTGTGACGAAAGATGGTCGGCCGCAGGGGTTTCCACTCCGCGGGCTGCTGAGCGTGTTCTCGTGCTGCAGGGAGCACATGCGGCCAAACAACTGAATGCACCAGCGCACCAGCGGCAACCTCTCGGCCTCGGTTAGCCAATAACGTCGATCTGTTGACCGAACCACGATCGTGTCGCTTAGGTCCCCAACCAAACTCGGCAGGCCTTTCGATTCGTCACGGTGACGCGCTTTACGCTTGGCTCCAGCGCATGCCGCGTGGAAGGCACAGTACAACAGCAACAGGTCACGATCGTTTTGATGGATAAGATAGATTATCCATCTTTTTGCGGTAGCGTGCAGGGATGCCCGACCACCGCGCTGCCGCACTCCAGACGCTCCATGATCGCGCGGAAACCTCGGCGCCCGAGGCGGATCCGTTCCCGGACTGGTTCACCGCGTTCCTGCAGGATCGTCAGACCCGCAAACCCTCGGCGCACACGATGAAGGCGTACCGCCAGGACTTCGTGGCCATCGCCAGCCTCGTCACTGAGGGCGATCCCGCGTCGATGGCCATAGCTGACATAACGAAGGAATCGATGCGAGCGGCGTTTGCCACCTACGCCGAAGGTCACGAAGCCGCATCGATCCGCCGCTGCTGGTCGACGTGGAATGTGTTGTGCACCTTCCTGTACACCGGCGAGCAGCTGACCGCCAATCCGATGCAGCTGGTCGGTCGACCCAAACTGGCCAAGGCCCTCCCGAAGGCCCTCCCCCGCAGCGCCGTCGAAGCCCTGTTGGAGACTGTCGCGCAGGATCGCAACTCGAAGCGTCAAACCGACTGGGCTGAGAGAGATCTCGCCATCATCCTCACAGCCCTGCTGGCCGGACTGCGTGCCGAGGAACTCCGCGGGGCCAATGTCGGCGACATCCGCACAACCGACCACGGCGCGGCAATCATCCACGTCAAGGGCAAAGGTGGCAAGCAGCGCAGCGTCCCGATCGAAGCCGAACTACTCGCGGTCATCGAAAGCTACCTCGATAGCCGGGCTGTGCGCTTTCCTGATCCTGAAAAGCGCAGAGCCACAACAGGATCTGGACTCACGCGATGGTCGGCGAGGTCCCCGCTTTTCGTTGGGCGCGATGGTCAGCGCATCACCCAGGGAACCTTGCAGTCGCGCATCAAGCGGGCGTTCAAACGCGCCGGCCCCGACGCCCAACCGGTCCCCGGCGCCCTGATACACGGACTACGGCACACCTACGCCACCGAGCTCGCGAGTGCAGACGTCTCTGTTTACACGCTGATGAAGCTGCTTGGGCACGAATCAATGAGCACGTCGCAGCGATACGTCACCGCAGCCGGCAGCGAAACGCGCAGCGCCGCAGCACAAAATCCGCTATACGCGCTGATTCCGGATGAGGGTGAGAACTGCTAGGTGTGCGAAAGGCTTGCGTGTCATTCCGTCCCATTTAAGGATTCATGACTCCGGACGACCACTTCGCCGCCAGGGCATGATATTAGCGATTATGTCAAGTCACCCTTGGCAGATACGCATATTCATGCTTGACTACCTATGACGGTCGCACAATACTTGGCGGTATGGCAAGCCCCCGCCTCGTGGCGCTGATCGATCACTACAAGAATGCGCACGGCGTCAGTGACGCCGAACTAGCCCGCCGGATCGGGATTACCCGGGAAAATCTCCGGTTGTGGCGCGTCAATGGCGTGCGACGCCTACCTGAGCGAGACAATCTGGCCGCGGTCGCACGCATCATCGGCCGGCCCTATCGCCAGGTCCTCTCAGCGGCGCTGTTCGACACCGGTTATCTGACAGCACCCGAGACGACGGCTCCCCGCCCGTACGACGAAGTCCTCTACGACGCCATCGGCGCCTTAACCGAAGCTGCTCATCTGACGAATCAGCCGATGCGCCAAACCAGTTCAAGCCAATGGGAACCTGATCCCGACCCCCGCGCTGCACTGCCGATCGACTGGGCCGAGTTCGTCACCCACGCCCTGGCCGGCGCCGCGGCCAACGTCGGCAGCACAGAGCAGATCCTCGCCGGCCGACCCGGCTCCTGGGAAGCTGAGCGGGTCCGCGAAACCCTCCAGTCCACAGTCGGCGTCGACGACGAATACCTGCTAGAGCACCGCACCGAACCCGTCATTATCGACCTGTGGGCCGAAAGCATCCTGGACCACATCAACGACACCACCTACGACGATTACCGGGAGGCGGAGCTGGAACTCGCCGCGCGCGAAGAAGCTATCCCCGAGCCCAATGACCTGCCCCCAGGCCCCTTCGCTGCCGATGATCCGCGCATCGCCGGCGTGGACTGGCTGAGCGTAGACGACAACGGCTATCTCGTCGTCCAGCCCACGGCGGGCTGGAGCGACGATCCCGCCGACATCGCACTCCTCACCGAACTCACGAACGAGGCACAGACCAGCCGGCCTCCCACTGCGGGAGAAATCGCTTACGACGAAGCCCACCAAGCCATTACGGACCTCTGGGATGCGCTGGCGGCACAAGAACGCCGCGAGTACGCCGACTATGCCGAGCGGCTCACCAACGCTGTACAGACTCGCCTCGCGGCCCTGAACCTCCCTACCCCGAGCATCGTCAGCATCACCGTCGCACCCGAGGGCGCGCGCTCCGATGACTTCGACGCGCACGCCCCAGCCACATACCCGCGCAACGCAATCGAGGCGGCGATCCACGACGCGATTGTCCAGACCCCTACTCCCTCGACACTGGCCGGCACTCCTCTAGCTCGGCTCGGGCTAGCTCAGCAGTGATGCGGTCACCGTAGCCCCCTGGGAGGACGACAGCTGTGAGTTGGCTGCGAAGGTCGAGCAGTCGTTCCACAACTTCATTGGCGTGGACGAATATTCACTTCGAGAGTCTCATCGTTGACTCGGACCGGCCGACGACTAAACCTGCCACGCGAGCCCATCGGTGCAGAGATGACCGGCGCCAGACGGCCAGTTCGCCCCAGGGTGGCCCCCCGTCTCCGATTCACAGCGTGGCGCACATCAGCGCATCTGTATGCTAGGATGTGCGGTATGAAGGGATCTGCTGCTCCTGCGTTGAACGCTCTATTGGCCAAGCACCAGATTGACCTGACCGTCGAAGAGGTCCTCGACGAGCTGGACTCCGCATTTGCGGCAATCCCCGGGCCAACCAGCCTGTCGAGCACAGAATTGGACTTCCTTCGCACGCACGCCGGGCCCGGTGCAGCAGCAATGATCGACGCCTGGTCGCTGGAGGACGAACGTCAGGCCCGCGCCCGCATCGCGGTGCGCCAGCTCACCGGCGCGCTCTCAGGATCAGTCAGCATAAAAGAAGCCGCCACCATCCTCGGCGTCGACCGCTCCCGCGTGTCGCGGCGCATCACCGGACAAGCATTATGGGCCTTCGATCTTCAAGGAAGCCGGCGCATCCCGAGATGGCAGTTCCTTGGTGATGAACTGCTTCCCGGTTTAGACGTCGTCGTCCCCGCCATACCACGTGGCACCACCCCCGCGGTTCTAGAAGTGTTCATGCATACCCCGCAGCCCGACTTCGATCAACGGACGCCGATCGAGCATCTGGCCGCTGGCGGCGACCCCGCGTTGGTTGCCGGATTCATCGCGGATCTCGGCCGCTGGTGAGCCCCGGGCCCAAACCGAAGGCGCCACGAACGCCGCCAGAACAGCTCAGCAGGGAACCTGCCGACATTGCCCACTACACCGGCACCCTATGGCGGGTCCACCGCACCCAAGGCGAGTACGTACTGCCATGGAACAAGCTGCGAACCTACGGGCCACTGCCGTCGATGCGCTGGGACCCCCACCCAGGCCAGGAGCCCAGCTCGACCGCTGAAGGCGTCCTGTACGCCGCCACCGATGTCGCAACCAGCCTCGCCGAGGTCTACCAGACAACACGTGTGATCGACACCCGCGTCGGCGCACCGGCCCTCACCGCCTGGCAACCCCAACGCAGACTGCTTCTGCTCGACTTGTCCGGAACGTGGCTGCTCCGCAACACTGCGTCAGCTGCACTGCTGGCCGCACCGCGAGCCATCTGCCGACGGTGGGCCCGCGCGATCCACATGACCTGGCCCGAACTCGACGGCCTATACGTCCCCTCGACAATGACTGGGGGCCCGAACATCGTGCTGTGGAGCGCCGCCGCGGACTCGATCCCCGCGATGCCGTCGTTCTCCCGCCCACTTTCTCACCCGCTCGTGTGGTCGATCGCGCGCGCGGCAGCCGCCGAGATCGGCTACCGCATCCTTTGACCTCCCCCGCGCCCCGAGGCTCATCGCCGGCGCGGCAGAACCGGATCGCCACGCACGGACCACCGATGGCGGCCTCCCATAGCGCAACTCGCATCACTTCACTTGCGCGCCAAAGTAACCTGGTCAGGATTCCGATATACACTGCCGCCCACCATTAACTCGGCCCGCAGGTGTTACACCCAAGGATCCGATGGCCCAGCCCCCGACCGCGAACAGAGATCCAACTCATGGATATATCCAGGATAATGGGCACGTGAATTGTGGTCCTCCCCCGTTTCCGGCCGGTCCGATGCTGGCCACCGCTGGTCGACCACCCGCGGGCCCAGGTTGGGTCGCCGAGGCCAAGTGGGACGTCGCTGTATTGCTCGAGTCCACCCGGGAGGCGTCGACTGGTCAGCAGGCCAGGCAATAACCTGGTGCCTCGTTTTCCCGATCTGGTCGCCGCATTGAAAACGGTCGTGCGCGGGCACACCGTGCTTTTGGATGGCGAAATCATCGCTGCCGGCCAGGACGGGCGGCCCGACTTCGGGCGCCTACAGCGGCGCTTGCGCGTTATGAAACCAACTGCCGGCCTTCGCGCCGCTGTCCCGGCGAACTACTACTTGTTTGACATCTTGCATCTCGACGGAACAGAGCTCACAAAGCAGCCGTTTGCCGAGCGGCGCGCCGTGCTGGAAAGTCTTGGGATAGGTCGGGGTGACACGATCGCTGTACCGCCGTCCTGGGCCGACCTCGACGGCCGCGTATTGCTCGATGTAGCAACGGATTTAGGGCTTGAAGGCACGGTGTTCAAGCGTGCAGATTCGACGTATCAGCCTGGCCGGCGCTCACGGTCATGGGTGAAGACCGTCATCCGTCGCAGCACGGTGGTGGTGGTGATTGGCTGGGTGTCCGGCCGAAGCGAACCTGTTGGTGGCCTGGTCTTGGCTGCTTACGACGACACTGGAGCGCTGGTTAATGTCGGCGCCGTCAGTTCGGGGCTAACCGCCGTAGCTAAGAAGTTGCTCTATAAGACCTTGTGCGACCTGGAAGTTCGGCTGCCACCATTCTCGAATCCCGGCAAGGGAATGACGTCTGGTCGCGTCCATTGGGTACGTCCAAAGCTCGTCGGCATAGTCGAGTATCGAGATTTCACCGGGCGTTTGCGGCACCCAGCATGGAAAGGCCTGATCGACGTTGCCGCCACGGAGGCGCATCTGCCGCCGTCAAGCTAGATCCTGCGGAGCGCCGTAATGAACTGCGGCACAGTGACCTTCACTTGGGGCCTCATCTGCAGATAAGCCAGCCTGGGGACTTGCATCGGCGCCGATTTTTTCGGCGGAAGCGGCATCCCCGGCGAGCCAACTAGCGCGCGTCGCACTAGCAGCTGGGTGTGCGCCCTTTTAGGGTAGCATGGGTGCGTGGCTACTATGAGTCCTCGAACGCAGCAAAGCGTTGACGCATGGGCTGGCAGTGTTCTGCGAATAGCCCGCGCGAAGACAGGCTTGACGCAGCGCCAGTTGGCCGCAAAGGCGGGGGTTCCCTACAGCACCATCGCCAAGATCGAGTCGGGTACGCGCCAGCCTACTCATCCCACCATGGCGAAACTCCTTGCGGCCGTTGATCTGGCGCTGTCCACACGTCTGGTGCCCTACGACGATCACGACGACGTATTGTGGCACCAGGAGCAGCGGCGCACCCCCTCGGAGCGCGAGCAGATGAAGGCCGAACAGGACCGGCATGGCTCGCGAGGCAACAAGTGCCTGACTCTGACCCCGCATCCATTTTGAAGATGCTCGCCCGCCACGACGTCGGCTACGTGCTGATCGGCGGTTACGCCGACGGAGAGCTGCACCGACTCCGCAACGGCGGCCATCCACAACGAGGAACGTCATGAAATTCAAACGGCGAAACGCCGCCGACCTCGCCGACTTAATCTGCGGAAACCTCGGCTCCGACAATCCAGGCTTCGGCGAGAAGCCCAAATACTTCCCCTACCGGTCAAGCAGCTACATCACCGAATTCTTCGCCGACCTCGATACCGACTGGGTGCATGACGGCTCGACTCGACAATGGTGGGTTACCGACGTCATCGAATCCATCCTCAACGAACCCCACGACGGGCCGCACCAACCTTCGCAGACCTTCTGCCGCCTGATCGACCAACTCATGGACCCACGCGAGGCCCTCAACGAAGGCGCCGACCGTCCTAACGCGCTAGCGCAACTCAACGAGGTACTCACTCGAGAAGGATTCGAAGCCTTCTACGCCGACGACCGCCACTGCTATCTACGCCACCTCGGCAACAACACCGTCACCAACCTGCAAGCCAACCCCCACCGGCCGCTCACATCTGCCGAAACCCAAAGGCGCACAGACTTATCCGCATACCTCGAGACCTGCAGCGAAGACGAACTCATCGAGCACATCCTTCTGCCGCTTTTCCGCCAACTCGGCTTTCACCGCATCACCGCGGCAGGCCACAAAGACAAAGCACTGGAATACGGCAAGGACATCTGGATGCGCTACACCCTGCCCACCCAGCACCGCCTCTACTTCGGAATACAAGCCAAGAAAGGCAAACTCGACGCCTCCGGAGTCACCAAGACCGGCAACGCCAACATCGCCGAAATCCACAACGAGGCACTGATGATGCTGGCCCACGAGATCTTCGACCCTGAACACAACAAACGAGTCCTGGTCGACCACGCCTTCATCGTCGCCGGCGGCGAAATCACCAAGGCAGCACGGAACTGGATCGGCAACGCCCTCGACGCTTCCAAACGCAGCCAAATCATGTTCATCGACCGCGACGACATCCTCAACCTTTACGTCGTAACGAACCTGCCGCTGCCAGCCGCAGCGTTGCCCGACACCCCCGACCCGTGGACTACCGGAGAGGAACCACCCTTCTAGACGGCATCCCCGTGGGGACACCGTTACAGATAAGACTGTTACCAACGACATGCACGAGCACTCGCAGTCACGTGGGTAACCGTCTTACACACCCTGTTCGCCGTTACAGATAAGTCCTTGCAGGGCATTGGCATTCTCAACTTGACGACCCGTTTCGGGGATCTCGACCTCACGTTTGCGCCCTCCGGCTTTGCCGAGGGCTTTGATGCATTGCAGGCGGGCGCTGCGGCGATGACATCGAGGGTGTGCGTGTTCTCGCCGCAAGCATCGCCGACGTCATCGCGTCGAAGGAAGCCGCGGGGCGTGACAAAGACATCGGGGCAGTGCCCCGGCTTTTCCGGCTGCGTCAGCAACGGGCTGCGCCCGAGCGGTCGCCAGGGCTGGAAATCGACTGAAACGTCAACGGTCACATGCTAATCCGCGTGCGCCGAGTTACTGCGTTGCGCTCACCAATCGGTCAATATCGTTGCGATGCAGTGTGAGTGGGGATTTCAGAGTGATGAGAACGTCGCGTAGTGCGCATGGTTCTTCGCGATCGTCTATAAATTCGAATTGGTCATTTCCCGACAGTGTTGTGTTGATGTCGGCGCAGAGTTCTTTGATGGCGATGGCCAGCCCTCGAGCACCCGAACCGTCGTATCCGAGAAGGTAGGGTTCACCCTTAGTTTCGGGCATGATCCACGGTGTGCCGTTCTGGTCGGCGGCAAAGACGAAGTAGTCACTCCTGAATTGACCTGGCGTCAGACCGATATCGATACTTTGCAACGGCCCGACGGCGTGGCGAAGCCGTGATCCCGTGGTCGCATAGATCGTAGTCGGCGTTTCCACGATCCAGCAGTCTGGCTGCAACGGGTCATATAAACACTGACGAGGGCATGCCCGGTCGCTTTCGGGAATCCTTGCGTAGATCCAGCTGAATCCGAGTTCGTCGCTTCGCCGTGGATGCTTTAGCGGACGCAAGCGCTCGCGCCACCGCTGGGCAAGTGGCCCAAGTTGGCTTCGGTCGATGGTGCTCATTGAACCGAGGACGGGTTTCCACAAGCCCCAATAACCCCAGGAACCATCCCCGAGCGAGCCGATCAGAAGCGCAGTTTCCGCGTGTCGGGGATCGGCGCGAAGGTGCAGAAGCCTGGCGCGTTCGTCTTCGGAAAGCGGCGGCGGCGCAGTTGTGTCGACGTCGGGGGTGGCCGCCAGCAGCAGACCGGTCTGACTTGTCATGGCGCTCGCGGACTGCGGAATCAGTTGCAGGTTTTGGGCCGCGGCGTAATTGATGATGCGGCATGCGCGGCCAAGAAGTCGTAGCAGATCTGAATCGTCTTTGCATGCGTCGATAAGGGCTGCAGAAAAATACCTGATCTGGTACTCGGAGCGATACCGCGGCGTGATCTTGCGAACCTGGCCAGGTCGCCAGGCCGTGATGACGTCCGCGTCGATGAGACCTGCCGGCCAGTACGGGACATCGGTGCGCAGTAGGTATGCCAGATCCGACCACGAGAAGTCGTGGCGCCAACGGCTAAGCGGGTCATCGTCGGATCGCGTGTTGTTGTCGCAAAATCCAATCCCACGGTGCCGTCTTGGCTCATTTCGGCTGGGGTACAGGGGGTCGGGTGTACGGCTTTCGACGTCGGTGACCACCACGACAGTCGGCGCATCTTGGCGCTGGCTGGCGATTTCTCCGGCGAGCTGGTGGGCGACGTCGATGCTCCATGGTTGGTCTGGATAGGCGACGATGACGCGGCCACGGCCATCGGATGGCTGCCAGAAGTGCAATACCCCCTGGTTCCATCTCCAGCCTTTGCAAACTTCGAAACGCTCAGCCCCCAAGAAGGCAGCCGGCTCACCACAAGACGATGACGGTAGCGGATATAACCGAGGGACTCGTCCGCGTAAGCGAGGCCGGTATCTGTCGATGAAGTCATAAACGGTGGCCAGCCGCCAGTAGTTCTTCCCGTCAACTTTCTCATCCGGGGCGGGAAACCCTTCGGCGCCGCCGACCGCAAGATATTGCCGGATTGACTGCGGTTTGACCTGTAGGAGGGTGGCTACAGAGTCCGCTGACAGTCGCATGGTGTGCCAGGAAGTCCTCCGTCGCACGTCATCCCAAGTCATGCCCGGGACTATATGGGGGCGGATAAGGTGCGGCTAGTCGGGTGCGATGCCGCCGCCAGACAGGCCCGCGGCCCCGCATGATCCATGACGGAAGGGTGCGGCCCGACGCAAAGCGCTTCTGTGTCACCGGGGCCAAAGGTCCCTTGCTGATCCCGTGCTATGTGACGTCTTTGAGCAGGGCCGCTGGCGTCACGCCGAAGTGGTCGGCGATGTCGAACAGTCGCACGATGGAGATGTTGCGTTGTCCGGCTTCCACTCCGGTGAGAAACCAGCGGTCGATACCGGTGGCTTGTGACATTGCACTCTTGGTTTCCCCAGCCGCTTCTCGCAAGGCGGTGATGGCCATTCCCAGGGCGGCCAGACGCTGCTGGTCACGCTCCGCTCGTTCACTTCCGCCCATGGATGCCTACTATAAGCCACAGTTCGGCGCGTTCGCAGACGCTACTTCCGAGTGGCCAGGGAAAGCTCAATTTTCGGTCAGGCCTGTTACCTGAAAACGGTTTATCCACAGTGGATTTCAGTCCGTCCACAGCTGCGGTTTCGTCGTCGGTCGTTTAACCCGCCGCACTCCGCGCCGCTGCTAATATGACTACTATAGTAGTCACCACGACAGGAGGGTACCCATCATGACCGAAGCCGCATCCACATCTGGCACACACGCCCCGCACCCGCGGGGCGTGCTAGAGCATCTGGATCCGAACACACTCGCGCTCGAGGACAACGTGCGCGACGGCGCCACCGCCGGCCCCCGCTATGCCGAATTGGTGGCCAGTGTCGGACAATATGGAGTCCTGTCGGCACTTACCGGGGTGCGCAGCGCCCAAGGTGTGGTGAGGGTACGCGATGGGCAGCGCCGGCTGCTGGCCGCGCGCGACGCGGGCCTCACCAGCGTGCCGGTGTACGTGACTGCGGATACCGCCGAAAACGAGCGGACGCGCACCGTGGCGCGCATCACCGAGCAAATCGTGGCCAATGATCACCGTGCACCCCTGACGGAAACCCAACGCGCCAAAGGCATTCAGCAACTCCTGCTAGAAGGGCTGACACCAGCCAAGGTCGCCAAGTCGTTGACCGTCCCCAAAACGCTGGTTGAGGCCGCCGCCACGGCCACGGCGTCCGAGCAGGCGATGGTCGCCTTGTCAGCCGGCGCCCAGCTCACCATCGCCCAAGCCGCCGTCCTGGCCGAGTTCGACGGCAACCACGAGGCGGTGCAATATCTCGTCGCGGCTGCCAGCCACGGTGAGTTCGACCACCGGGTGGCCGAGCTGCGGCACAAAGCCGCCGCCCATGCGGCACGCGAGACCGCGCTAAAGCCGTTGCGCGACACCGGGTATCGCATCCTCGAGGAGAGGCCAGGTTGGTCATCGGAGCTGATGGCCACTCGGCTAGACCGCCTGTGTGATGATCACGGCAACACCGTCTCGGCCCAGTCCACCCAACGGTGTCCGCAGGCGTGGGCCGTCTGGCTTGAAGAAGTCGAGATCTATTTGGACAACCGCACCGGCGAGGAGGTCGACGAGGGTGACGTCGACTGGGACATCGACGCCGCCGACCACGACGCCACGCCGGATGACGGCTATGTTCATCCCCGATTCATCGAGCAGCGCAACATTTTTGAACCCGAGTTCTTCTGCCTGGACACCGACACCGCCGGCGTGCTGACCCGCTCGCAGTACTACCAGCGCGCCCACCACGGCGGCGCCGCAACCGCAGGCCAGGACGCCGAGGAACGCAAAGAGGCCGAGCGCCGCGAAAAGCGCAAAGTCGTGGCGCTCAACAAACTCGGCCACGCCGCCATCGAGGTCCGCCGCGCCTGGGTCAAAGAGCGCCTACTGGCCCGCAAGACACCCCCAACCGGTGCAGCTTTGTTCGTCGCGGCCCAGCTGTGCGAGCACCCCAGCCTGCTCAGCGCCCCAAACGCCGCCTCGACCGCCGCCGAACTGTTAGGCATTACCCCGCCCGACACCACCGCGGCCACGATCGCCGCACTGCCACCCACCGGCGACCCCCGCGCCACCGTGCTCATCCTGGGCCTGGTGCTCGGTGCGCTCGAAGCGGAAACCCCCAAAGACGCCTGGCGGCGCCGCTACACCAACTACAGCAAGGACTACCTGCTGTTCTTGTCCGACAACGGCTACGAACTGTCCGACATCGAAAAAGTCATCGCTGGCAAAGCAAAAGCCGAAACTCTTTACGCCACAATCGCCAAGACCGCATCCAAACCGCCAAACGGGCGCTGATCCCGCCTGGGGCGGCGGTTACTCGCGGCCCCAGGGAACCGGCCCTGAGATCCGCATCGCCAACGGATCGACCCCTTCGGCAGGCTCAGCGAAAGCCCGCCACCCGAAGATGGGCGGTTCGCCAGGTGGTAAATCGGCAGCGAGCCGATCCGCACGGCTGACGAACAACGCGTTGAGCGCTTTTATGTCGGCCCGCCGGTCACTGAGGGATCTGACTTCGTCGCGCATGACGAGCACCTCAACCTCGCGAACCTGACACCGGCTGTTGGTGCAGCACAAGCGGATGCGTGCATCGTCAGCAGCAACGTCGTGTTGTGACACCAGGCAGGTGTGCTCGCCGCAGAACAAGCACCCGACGGGCTCGCGATGGGTGCGCACGTAGGGTGGCGTACCCGCCGCCCAGCCCTGACCCGGCCCAGTCCCCCACACTGGCCGCACGTACTGCGGCGCGAAGTGGGCCAGGATGCGCACATCGGTGCGGTTCTGGGTAGCCGCGGTGCCGTCGTCGACAATGATGACCTCGACCTCCCGGGCGTCGCAGTCCGGGCTGTCGCAGTACACCGCCACCCGGCCGGGGTCCGCCGGCATATCGGTTGCTGAGGTGATGACGTTGTCCTCTCCGCAGAAGTAGCATGTGGCGTCTTGGCCGCGGCGCCGGATGGCCGGCGTGTCCCCCCGGCGCCACCGGGCCAGGCCGGTGCTGTCGGTCACGGCGCGTAGCGCATCGGCCAGTCTGGTGTTGGGATGGTCTTGCTGGTAGACGCGCGCGGCCCTCTTGATAGCCGAATTCTTGGTCACGAGATGTCTTCCTCACTTGGAATTAGCGGCATGCCCCGTACCCATGCCGCCACTCAACAAGTGACAGGCGAACCGCGGATCCAGTGGACCTTGCCCTCAAATGCCGGAGGCCCGTACGGGTGCCTATGCGACTCGGGGTAGCTGCGCGGAGCAGCCGGTCCCACCTTACGCCCGCTGGCAGGCGACGGCACCCGCTTGGCGGGCGTTCGTCCGGTAACTGACCCGGCGCACGAGGAGCCGGTAAGGCAACACGGCGCGGGCGGCTGCGTCATCCCGCGCCAGCACGGTCCCGTTCCCCTTGCTCGATGGTGTTTGCCGATAATCGGGCATCGCTTCGGCACGCCGTTGAAAGCGACTGTCCTAACAGCAATTTGGCATCCCGACGCATGTATTAGGGCGGCTATTAGGGTTGCTGACGGCGCCACACTCCGATAGACTGACTACTATAGTCGTCATCCATCGAGGAGGGTTCTTATGTCCAGCAAGCCGAGCGTCAACCCCGCCCAGGCCACCCCGGCCGCGGTCATCACCCACACCCTGGTCCGCGTCCAGGGCGCCCAGGACGGCGATATCACCGTCTTTCACGCCTGCACATCAACCGCTCGGTTAACCATGAGGTGGGGCGGCATTCTCATGACGTTTTGGTCAGCGCAGGCCTCCCAGAGCGTTCTGGAGGCGTTCGCGGCAGCACGTCCGCTGCTGGCCCCGCTGCTGCGACGCATCCCGCCGCCACCGGCGCCCGCCCTCGAGCCGTTCGCGACCCAAACCATCGCCCTGGACTGGACTCGGCGGGCCAGCTACGCCGTCGTTGCCCGCCAAGAACTTGCCCGTGATCGCCGCCGCCAGTTGCGCTGGATCGACATCCACTGCGGTCCGTGCACCTGGCAGATCCTCGACCAGGACGGCTACGCCAGCGCCCTGGAATTACTGCGCCGGGCGCACTCTACGGCCTGCCACGTCTTCTCCGATGGCCCCCAGTTCAGCGCCGACCCCACCCTCGACGATTACCGACCTTCTGGGTAATCCACAGCATGACGGACGCGGGCCGCACTTATCCACAGCGGAGAGTGCGGTCCGCGCTTTGCTGTGTCCAGCCTGTCGATAATGGGCGCACCCACACAGTGGTTCCCGACAGAGAAGGATTGGTCTGCGCTCATGACGACCTGGAGTGTCACCCTTACCCACCGCAGCGGAGTTGAGATCTACAGTGGCACCGCCCTTGCTCCGGGAGCCGCCCGTGTGGCCGCGCGCGCGGCCGCCCGGGAGTGCCATAGGCACCGGGCCGTTGCCCCGGGACGCTGCTACACCCTGCACATCGACGGACAGACGGTGGCGATCATCGCCGCCGGTCTCGACGAATCAGGCGAACCCGCCCACGGCGACGTCGCCCAGCTACTCGACCGCCTCGACACCCCGCCGCTTCCCCCAGCGCTGGAGCCCGCCGCCGTGCTGTCCCGCAATCAGCCGGCGCCGCTGAGTGGCCGGCAATCTGGCCCCAGCGCCGGGGCGTAGGTGACCGACCCGCACGTGCGACAGCACCACGACCGGTGGCCCCCGCGTCGAGCGCACAAGCAAGGCTGATACCCCACCAGCACCTGCCCCGGCCCGAGCGAGTGGCCGTTGCAACACACGCCCGGGGCCGGTTCTGCCCAGCCACCACGCATGCGTCGCGCATACCCTAGGCCCACCTGCCCAGGGTATGCCCTCAGACGCTTCAGGCCGCGACGATGTGCCTAGGCAATCCCCCGCAGCAGCGCAGACGGGCTGGTGTTCAGCGCACGGGCTAGACGGACCAGCACGACGGCAGTGGCCGCTTTGTGGCCATGCTCAACCTGGTTGAGATAGGTGCGATGAATTTGGGCACGCTCGGCGAGGACCGCCTGCGTCAAGCCGGCCTTGGTCCGATGTTCTCTGATCGCCGCGCCAAGACGCCGCTGAATGGCTGTATCGTCAAGTACGCCTTCGTCTTCCACGCGAATCCTTTGCCGCGCCGGCTTTGTGCAGAACTGTCGTCGATAGTCTACAAGACCGTCACTACGGCTGCGCTCAGAACAGGCCCTCACCAGTCGCCTCCTGCCACCACTGCTCAAAGCCCGGACGCTGTTTGTTCCGCGCGCCCGCTGGCGCCGCTACAAACAGGTGGTCCACCGCGTCGCGGGCACGTCCGCGCAGCACATGACGCACCACGCCATCGCTGCCCTGAATCCGTCGGCCCGGCTGTGCGGCCAGTAGCGCGTCCATGTCGGCGCGAGGGCCGGTGGCTGCGACGCGCACCGATCGCGCGGTGATGCCTTTTTTACCTTCCCGCCCGGGTCGCTGCAGCCGGCGAACCTCATAGAGCGCCTACGGCGACTCCTCTACGCGCGCTTCGAACCTGGCGAGCACCTCGTGCAGCCCCGCTTCGGCGACCAGTTCGGCGGCGCCGCTAGCCTCGATCAGCGTTTGGGCCGGATTGAGGCTGCGCGCAACGAATTCCAGAAACAGCGCCTCGGCCCCACGGTCGGGCTCGACCCGGTACCGCTCGATCTGCTGGGCACGCGCCGAGGCGGTGGCCATCGAAAAGGGGCAAAACCCGCACGCCGACTTGGGGATCGTCACCCCGAGGGTGTCCAGGACGTAACGCTGGCAATCCGAGCGTGTCCACCCCCATTCCAGCAGGGGATACCAGCCAGTACGAGTCGCGGTGTTATAGGCGCGGTCTTTGGCTGCGCGCCCGGATTCGTCGGCCTCAAAGCCAATAGCATGCCGGAAGGGATGTCCCTGAGTAATGCGCGCGATCACCGGATCCAGGCAATCGCCTTTGGCGTGCATCGAGCACGCCCTAATCCCGCCGCGCTGCGGCAGCGTTCCCGCCGCGAGCATCTCCTGGCCCAGCGTGTAGTCTCCCTCGGCGAAAATCCGTGTGGGCGCGCGCGAGTCATCAAGAACCACTACCCCATCGCCTGCTCGCGTCGTCCGGCGCTGTGAGCGCGTAACCTGGATGAACCGCACCCCGTGGCGGGCGAACAACGGCAGCACCAGCCGTGAGACCGCCTCGATTGTGGCCGCGAACTCATGGCCAGTCATCGCGGTCACCACGGCCAGCTCCTCAAGATCGAAGTCGCGCGATCCGGGATCGGTCAACCAGCGCACCAGCATCGCGGTGGAGTCCAGGCCCATCCCAAACGACGCGCACACCCGGGGCGCTGCGGCTGCAGTATCGAGCCCAGCCAGGCGCAAAACCGTAGGCGCACAATCACTCACGTCCCAGCCCCCTGATCCTTGTGTTGCCTATAGTCTATATCAGGTGTAGACTATAGACAACATCAACGGGCGGGGAAGGGAACGCGATGGCCACCACCTTGACCACCGAGCAGCGCTGGCTGTTATGGGCAATCGGCGGATGGGAAATGCGCGACTGCCTGCTGGGACCCGCTGGCACCGACCACTTCATGACCTCGATGTCCAGCCGTCACGGATCCAGCGCCCCCCAGGGCGCCCCGACCTGGCTGACCGGCTGGAACACCGCAAGCCGCAAGATCACCGCGCCAAGCCTCGGCCAGACCCGTGTTGTGGTCACCGCCACTCAGATCAACTCCTACGCCCGCCAACTTCCCGCCGACATCCGAGCCGACCTGCAAGCCTGCCGCGACGCCGCTCACGCCGAAATGAACCGCACAGCTGGATGGTGCCACTGCCCCTGGGCACACCAAGCGCCCAACGCCCACAGCGGCCCCTGTCGGCGCTACCACCCCACCGACGGCGAGGACCTCGACCACCACGCCACCACAGCCCGTATCGACGCGCACACCCGCGCGGTATTGCGCCGCGCGCTCGGCATCCACAGCGACCAACTCGCCCTGTTCTGAACCTCGGAAAGGACACCACCCAATGACATCGACCGCCCCCAGCGCCCAGATGCAGCTCGCCTGGGACACCGCGCCCAGCACCCCCCACCATCGGGCCACCATGACCGCCGCCGCGGCTCCCAACCTGTGCGACTACGACCGCATCCTGATCAATTCCAGTGCCGGCAAAGACTCCCAAGCCAGCCTCGATGTCGTCGCCGAAGCCGCCAGCACCGCCGGTGTCAGCGACCGACTCGTCGTCGTGCACGCCGACCTCGGCGACGCTGAATGGGACGGCGTGCCGCAACTGGCCGCCGAACACGCCGCCCACTACGGCCTGCGATTTGAGATCGTCGGGCGCGCCCACCACGGGCAACTCGAAACCATCCTCGACCGCGTCGCCCAACGCGGCAAATGGCCCGACGCGGCGCGCCGCTGGTGCACCAGCGACCACAAACGCGGCCCCATCCGCACCCTGATGACGCGCCTCGTCGCCGAACTGCGCGACTCAGGCCAGGTCGTCGACCGGCCCGCTGCCCTGCTCAACGTCATGGGACTGCGCGCCGAGGAAAGCCCCGCGCGCAGCCGCCGAATCCCCTACGCGCACAATCCCTCAGCCAGCAACGGCCGCCGCCGCGTCGACGACTGGTACCCCATCCACGACTGGCCACTGGCCCGCGTCTGGGATCGCATCAGCGCCGCAGGCACCCGGCCCCACCCCGCATATCAGGCCGGCATGTCCAGGCTGTCCTGCCGATTCTGCGTCCTCGCATCACGCGCTGACCTCATCTGCTCGGCACGCCTGAATCCTGAACTGGCCCAACGCTACGCCGCCGTCGAACAACAAACCGGGCACCGCTTCCGCGGCGACCTAAGCATGGCCGAGGTCATCGCCGCCGCCGCGGGCCACTCCACCGAGCCCGCAGACCAGCTCACCCTGCTGACCATCTAGCCCCGACACCACACCCAGACACGCGACACCGCCCACCCATCCACAAAGGAGCACCCACCATGAACGCCACCCCCACCGCCCCCGAAGGGACCGGCCTCGCCACACCACAACTCGGCCGCGTGCAGGCCCCCGGACTCAGCAGCGAACAGCTCGCCGAAATCCGCGCTGTCGCGTCGGCGGAACCCAGTGCCAGGCGCCCCACCGGACAACCCACCGGCATCACTTATACCGACATCTTCTGCGGATTCGGCGGATCGAGCATCGGCTTGACCAACGCCGGCCTGACTCTGGCCCTGGGCGCAAACCACTGGGACAAAGCGATTTTGACCCATGCGCTCAATTTCCCTCACGCCGATCACCTGATCGCCGACGTCTCCAACTACGACATGCGCCGCCTACCGCGCACCGACGTGCTATGGGCGTCTCCCATCTGCACCGAGTTGTCCCCGGCCGGCGGCCGCCCGCGCCGCCAGGCCCAACTCTCACTGCTCGAGCCCCACGGACACGTCCCCACTGCCGCGCTCGACCGCACCCGCGCCACCTTCTGGGATGTCGTGCGCGCCACCGAAGTCCACCGTTACAAGGTCGTGTGTGTCGAAAACGTCGTCGAAGCCGCCAGCTGGGAACTATTCGACGTATGGCTCTCGGCGATGAACACCCTCGGCTACACCCACCAGTTCGTCTCGGTGTCCTCAGCCCACATCGGGGATGACACCAACCCACATGCCCCGCAATGGCGAGACCGCCTGTACATCTTTTTCACGGCGCTCGGCCTGCCTCACATCGAAATTCGTCCACGTCCGCTGGCCTGGTGCCTCGACTGCGACGAAATCAACCCTGCCGTGCAATCCTGGAAACGTCCGGCCGCCCGCCGCATCGGCAAATACCGCACGCAATACAGCTACCGCTGCCCCAACACCGCGTGCCGCAACCGTATCGTGGAGCCCTTCGTCCGGCCCGCCGCCGCCGCAATCGACTGGAGCGATCTGGGCCAGCGCATCGGTGATCGCCCCAAACCGCTTGCCGCGGCCACGATGCGCCGCATCCGTATCGGGTTGCAGCAGTTCGCCCAGCCCTCCCCCGCCACCACCCACCACGGCGAGGAGCGCAGCGTGCCCACCCCTTCCACCCAGATCGGCAACGCATCGACTGCCCGCTCGTCGTGCTCAACCGCCGCGCCTAGCGCGCCGGCGATGCTCGCCGCAGCAAGCCAACCATCACCACCCACCGAACGACCCCACAGCGTGCCCTGCCCGCCGATGATCGTGCCCGCCGGCGGCTCCTGGAACGAGCACATCACCACCACCGATGACCCCAGGCGCACGCGCATGACCCGCGAGAGCGACGCCTTGTGCACACCACAGCCCTGGATCACCGTGCTGCGCAACCACGCCGACGTCGCACCGCTCACCGACCCACTGGCGGCCGTGGCCACCGGCGGCGGAACCGGCGGCGGACATCAAGCCCTCACCACGCCCCCCGGCGCATTCATCCAAAAGCACCA
The DNA here is from genome assembly GCF_059812225.1 of Mycobacterium sp. NGS66. Taxonomy (NCBI): domain Bacteria; kingdom Bacillati; phylum Actinomycetota; class Actinomycetes; order Mycobacteriales; family Mycobacteriaceae; genus Mycobacterium; species Mycobacterium sp. NGS66. The sequence continues at coordinate 100,439 of NZ_JCALCG010000009.1, forward strand.
CGGCGGCATCGATTACACCGCGATCGGACACATGACCAAAAGTGTGCGCGAGCCGCTGCCGGGAATCGTCGCACGCCCCAACCTGTCCCTAGTCATCCCCTACCGCAAAGGCTCCGCGAAAACCACCGGCGAGCCCCTGCACACCGTCGCAACCCGCGATTCAGCCGCCCTGCTTGCCGCGCCCGACCCGATCGACATCAGCGAATGCCGCTTCCGGATGCTCACACCGCGCGAACATGGCCGCGCCCAACGATTCTCCGACGACTACCGCGTGATCGGCAACCGCTCCGAGCAGACCATGGGCTTCGGCAACGCCGTCAGCGCCAACGTCGCCCAATGGCTGGGCGCCATCATCGCCCACCTGCTCTCAGACACGTCCTGATCTCCCGTCAATTCCCACAGCGCGCCACGTCGAACGAAACTCAAATTACCCCGCAATTTCTGTTGATCCGACATGAATTACAAACGTTTCCTGCGCTTCCAAATAAATCCGCTGCACAATACCGGACCGGTAGGAAAAAGTCTGTAAACACGCCGTTCAATTGATGGGCAAGTCTAGGAATACGCGCGTTAACGCATTACAATTGAATTGACACCAAATTGCATCCACCAGCCATTCTGGAGGCCACCATGAATATCATTGTGTACACCAAGCCAAATTGCGTCCAGTGCGACGCGACCAAACGTGCACTCATTAAACATGGCATCCCCCACGAACTGATCGACCTCACCGCCGCACCCGACGCCCGCGATCACCTGCGTCACCTGGGGTACCAGCAGGCTCCCGTTGTCGTCGCAGGCACCCAGCACTGGTCGGGCTATCGGCCCGACCGCATCCGCATGGTCGCCAACCATGCAAACGCCGGCGCCGCAGCCGCGGGTGTCGACACGAGTTGGCCCGCCAGCTCGCCGCGGCGGATTCGCGCCGCCGCTCGCGACGCCACGGATCTGCCTGATCCACCCGTTGTCTGAAGGGACCTTCCCCATGAAGACCACCGACCTACGCATCGGCTGCCTCGTTCGCCCCGCCGCCACCGCGGTCGATCACCTCGGCGCGGGCTCTGCGACCCGCTACGGCGGCACCGCGCGCGGCGTTGTCGTAAGCATCCCCGACGAGCGCCACGTCGTCGTGCGCTGGATTGACTACCGCGGGCCGCAATGGGAGACGTATCTGCTGGACGCCTCGCTACTGACCGCGGTCGCCGGCGCAGTCCCCCAAGTGATGCTGGCCGCACCCGCCAGCACGCCGCCCACGCCCGCCTTTGAAATCCGCGAGCACATCCACTACGGCAGCGTTTCGCGAGAGCGCACCACCGGACTGCGGTTTCACACGGTCTGCGAGGCCAATGCGGCATTGCGTGCGATCGCCGCCGCCCACGCACCCTTGAGTTCGAGCTGCGGGCCCGACGTGGCGGGCCCCGTACCCGGCGGCTACCTCGTCAGCGTCCAATGGAGCATGCACACGGCCATCTACCGTCTGCACCGCGCGTGCGCTACCAGCCGGCCGCCGCATCCGAGGTCGGCGCCCGGCCAGCAGGCCGTCCAACATCATCACCACAGGCGAGGATGGCTGTGGCCCAGCAAGGCGTCGTTCACCCGCGTCGCATCCCAGCCCCCTCGCACGGCCTCACGCAACGCCACCGAACGCGCACGCCGCCGCTGGACACCGCCACCGCCGATCGGGCCCGACCGGCCTCCTCCACGTCCCATGCGCGCCATGCGGATCATGTTGTCGCGTTGGCTCCCCGCCACCACGTGCTGATAGCGCGCACCTGCAGGGCTCACCTTCACGCACAGCGGGTTATCGCATTCGTGCAACGCGAACACATCGGCAGGCAACGGCGCGTCCAGCGAGCGGGCCAGTGCGTACCGATTCGCCCGCACGCACAGCCCCACGCCGCCGCGGTAGATGTAGTAGCGGCCGTACCCATCGGCGCCGATCCCGCCGACAAACAAACTGCAGTCCTGCTCGCGCGGCCCCTCGACAACACGCGCGTCAAACCGCCGACACTCCTCGGCATGCACCACCGGGTCCACCCACAGCGACGCGCCAGCTCTGCTCGCCATGCGCGCACGGTAAGCCAGACCACCGACATCCAAGCTCAGCCCTTGCCCAGTACTTGCGGCGCCGCGCCGCTGACACCGGGCGCCGGCGCGTGCCTAAGTAGCGCGCGCAGCTCGCCCACGCTCATCTCGGCCAGCTCGGCAATCGTTTGCAACGATTCACCGCGCTGCTGCAGACGCCCGATCGCGGCCACCGCTTGCGGGCGACGAGATTCGCGCCGCCGCTCCGCCTCGGCGCGAATCTGACCGATACGGTCTGCCTCCCACTGATCAATACCGCCGAGCCTGCGGTGCGCCACCACCAACGTGGCGATGTCCTCCACATTGTCCTGCTCACGACGAACTCGGGCCTCATTGGCCCGGGCCTGGGCTTGCCGTACCCGCCGCCGAGCCAGCCTCTTCGCATTCGTAGTGCCGCCCATGCCCGCACCATAGAACCCGCCGGCCTCGCCTAGCTACCGCCACCGCCAACTTCGCCCAAAACTGCTTCTCGGATCCACGTCAGGCCCTTCACAACGCCTTAAAGCACCGCGCCCACCCCGTTCCCACGCCAAACCCATTCCCCGCTACACCGCCACCCAAAACCACACACCACGCATCCCCGCATCACCAATGAGCCCCGCCCCGCCTATCGCCCCCTGCGCGCGCCCCCTCTCAAGTCCCACACACCTCTTGCATGAAGGTCACGTTTGGATAACGGTCGCCGGACGGCGTTGGATTTGACGGCCGTCAAATTTCTAGCGTCCGCGGCAAGAGGTGATCCGGACGTGATGAGCTTGCACAAGCTGACCGCCGGGGACGGGTATGAATACCTGACCCGGCAGGTCGCGGCCGCCGATTCCACAGACCTAGGACGCACCAGGCTCGCCGACTACTACTCGGCCAAAGGGGAAGCCCCAGGCCGCTGGATGGGCTCAGGATTAGCCTCGCTGTCCGATACCGGCGCACGCCCAATACCACCTCAAGCAGTCCAAAAACTGTGGACCGTCCAGGCGGGCTCGGAGGTGACCGCCGAACAAATGCGGGCACTGTTCGGGGAGGGCAGACACCCCAACGCCGAAGCGATCACCGCCTACATCACCGCCCGCGGAGTTCACGCTCGAGCGGCCCAAGACGCCGCAAAACTGGGCCGCGAGTTCTACATCCGCACCGGGGAAACCGGCTTCACTCGCGCCTTGGCGGTGGCTTACCGCGAGCACAACCAAGCGGCCGGACGTGAGTGGAACGCGCCGATCGACGCGCCGACGCGCGCCGCGCTGCGCACCGCGCTCGCGCGCGACAAATTCGCCGAACAATACGGGCGCGCGCCCGCCGACGACCGCGAGCTATCCGGCTACATCGCGCGCAATACGCGGGCGCGCAGCACCGCAGTAGCCGGCTATGACCTCACGTTCAGCCCGGTCAAATCGGTGTCGGCACTGTGGGCGATCGCCCCCCCGGCGACGATGCGAGCCATCGAAGCAGCCCACGATGCGGCGGTGGCCGACGCGCTGGCCTTCCTTGAGGAGCACGCCGCGTTCACCCGCTCAGGCACCAACGGGGTCGCCCAGCTCAACACCACCGGGCTCATCGGCGCGGCGTTCACCCACCGCGACTCGCGCGCCGGCGACCCCGACCTGCACACCCACGTGGCGATCTCCAATAAAGTCGCCGCCGCAGACGCCGAGGGCGCCACACGCTGGCTCGCACTGGATGGACAACCCCTGCATCGGCTGGTCGTCGCAGCCTCCGAGCTCTACAACACCCGCCTAGAAGCCCACCTAGGGGCGGCATTGGGGCTGCGGTTCGCCGAGCAAGCACCCACTGAACGCGGGAAGCGGCCGGTGCGCGAAATCGTCGGTATGTCCCACGAGTTGATGCGGCGGTGGTCCTCGCGCCGCGCAGCGATCGAGGCACGCACCGCCGAACTGTCCAAGGAGTTTCAGGGCACCCACGGTCGTGAACCGACCGTGGTGGAGATGATTGCGCTCGCCCAACAGGCCACCCTGGAGTCGCGCGACGCCAAACACGCACCACGCTCGCTGGCAGAGCAGCGCCATACCTGGCGCAGCCAAGCCATCGACGTGCTCGGCGGCATCCGCCCATTAACCGCGATGCTCGGCATGGTTCTGTCCAGTCCGGCCGTCCGGGTTGAACCGGCCAGCGCCGAATGGATCGCCGCCCGAGCCGCCGACGTCATCGCCACCATCTCGGCCGCACGCGCCACCTGGCACGCCCACCACGTGCTCGCCGAAGCCCAACGACTGGTGCGCCGCACGGGGCATGCCGCCGACCCCCGGCTGGCCCAGCGCATCACCGACGTCGCCTTATCGGAGCCGCTGTCGCTGCCGCACGCCCGAATCACCGACGCCGACATGGGTGAGCCCACACTGTTGCGGCGCCGCGACGGCGCCAGCGTCTACACCGGACACGGCACCGACACCTACACCAGCGCCGCAATCGTCGCCGCCGAACGCCGCATCCTGGCCGCCGCCCACCAACGCGGCGGACACGCCGTCGCCGATACCGATGTAGAACTGGCCCTGCAGGATTCCGCCGCGCGCGGCAAACCACTCAACCCGGGGCAAATCGCCCTGCTCACCGAAATGGCTACCAGCGGCCGGCGCCTGCAGCTGGCACTGGCCCCGGCCGGCAGCGGCAAAACCACCGCCATGGCTGCCCTCTCCCATGCCTGGCGGTCCTCAGGCGGACAAGTCATCGGGCTAGCCCCCACCGCAGCGGCGGCCATCGAACTCGGCGATGACTTGTCCGCCCCCACCGACACCCTGGCCAAACTGGTCTGGTCCACCACTGTCGACAGCCATGCCGCGTCCACGCAGCCGTGCTGGCTGCACCGCATCGGGCGCGACACGCTGATCATCATCGACGAGGCCGGCAAAGCCGGCACCCTCGAACTCGATCACGCCATCGCCTTCGCGCTCGCACGCGGGGCCTGCGTGCGACTGGTCGGCGACGAGTGCCAACTCGGCTCCATCTCAGCCGGCGGCGTGCTGCGAGACATCGCCGCCGACACCGACGCCCTCACCCTGTCCGAACTGGTCCGTTTCACCTCTCACAGCGAAGCAGCAGCCACGCTCGCCATCCGCGCCGGCGACCCGGCGGGCCTGGCGTACTACATCGACCACCACCGCGTACACGTGGGCTCCGATGACACGGCCGCGGACATGGCCTACACGCGATGGCGCACCGATGTGGCTGCCGGACGCGAGAGCATGCTGCTGGCACCGACCAACCCCGTGGTCAGCGAACTCAACGCCCGCGCCCGCCGCGACCGCATCGCCGATGCAGCCGACCAAACGGTGGGCCGCGAAACAGTGCTGGTCGACGGCCTGGCCGCCAGTGCCGGCGACCGCATCCGCACCCGCGAAAACAACAGATCGCTACGAATTGGGCACACCGACTTCGTCCGTAACGGCTACCAATACACCATTGTCGAAGTCCGCGAAAACGGTGCCTTAAAAGTGCGGCACGACAAGTCCGGACGCACCCTCATATTGCCTCCCGAATATGTCGCACAACACGTAACCCTAGGATATGCGCGCACCATCGATTCGGCACAGGGGCTAACCGCCCAATATTCGTGCCATATTGTCGGCGCCGGTACCTTAACCCGGCAATTACTGTATGTGGCACTCACCCGTGGACGCACCGAAAACCACATTTATCTGTCCACCGCGGAATCCGACCCGCACCGGATCCTCTCACCCAAGGCCACCCACCCCGATACCGCCGTCGACGTCCTGAGCAAAGCACTCGCCCGCGATGGCGCCCAACTCTCGGCCACCAGCGCAGCCAGAGCCACCCAAGACTCCTTCACCCGCCTAGGCCCCGCCGCCGACATGTATTACGACGCCCTGGGAACAGCCGCCGAGCACCGCGCAGGCAAACAGCTGATGGCCGCCATCGGCACCCAGGCCGAAACCATCCACCCCGGCCTCACCCAGATGCCGGCCTGGCCCATCCTGCGCAAACACCTCGCTATCCTGGCCGCCCACGGTGCAGACCCCCTGGCCAAGCTCACCCACGCCGCCACGCAAGGCGAACTGGACACCGCCGCCGACGTCGCCGCCGTCCTGGACTGGCGCCTAGACACCAGCGGACACCACAGCGCCGGCACCGGACCGCTGGACTGGCTACCCGCCATCCCCCAGCCCCTGCGCGCCGACCGCCGATTCGGCCCTTACCTGAAGCGCCGCGCCCATCTCATCACCGAGCTCGCCGAACAAATCCAGATCGCCGTACAAGCCTGGACCCCGGCCACCGCACCCGCCTGGGCGCGCCCGCTCATCGCCACCGATTCCCAGCTGGTGGCCGACATCGCCGTTTTCCGCGCCGCCCACCGTGTCACACCCGACGACACCCGGACCCTAGGACCACCTCAATACGCCGCGCGCTCCAACACGATCCAACAGCTCCTCCAACAGCGCGCCCAGCACGCGATCACCGCACAACACCCGCACACCGAACGATGGAAACAACTCGCCAATTCCATCGACCCACGCATCACGACCGACAGCTATTGGCCGCAGCTGGCCACCCGCCTTGCCGATGCCGCCCGCACCCGAACCGACCTCGCCGCCTTGGTCACCCGCGCCGCCGCGACCCGCCCCCTGCCCGATGAATTACCCGCCGCCGCACTATGGTGGCGGGTTTCCGCAGAACTGACTTCCACCGCCACACTCGAAACCACCCACGCGGGCCTTCGCCCATCCTGGGTCCGCGACCTGCACGCCGTATTCGGCTCAGCGATCGCCCAAACCATCACCAGCGACCCCGCCTGGCCCGCACTCGTGGCCGCGATCGCCGCCGCCGATCCCGCCCGATGGACCCCACGCGACCTGCTCCATCTCGCCGCAGAACACCTCGCCGACGCCGGCACCGACCACACCATCGACGTCTACGACTACGCGCGCCTCATCACCTACACCGTCGACCTGTTCTGCGGCGCCGACCACGGCCTCGACATCCCCGACCCCGAACACCCCCCGATCCACCCCGACGACGAAGAACAGCTCCCTCCAGACCCGCACGACCCCCGAAACCACCCTGAATCATCACACCCAGACCCCCACCCTTTCCTGGCCGACCCCCCCGCCGCGCGCCTGCCAGAAACCCAGCGCCTGCCCTTCGACCACCTAGCGGCAGCGCCCGCCGCGCCGGCGCTCAAACCAGCCCTCGCCGACTTGTACGCGCTGCGCGACCGCTACGGCGCCGCCCAGAACGAACTGGCCGCCCTCGAGAATGCTGTCCGCATCAATAACGGCCCCGCCATGCAAGCCGCCATGGCTGAAATACGCGAACTACGCGCCCGCGCCGACGCCGACCGCCCCTACCTCCGAGCCATCCAAGACGTCGTCGACGCCTGGGCTGATGCCGACCACTGCTACGAGCAGGCACTTCACCAACTCACCTGGGCGCGCAACCAACTCGCGCAACTACGCGCCGACCCGGCCGCCGACCCCCTCGACCTCCAATCAGCGCGCCTTGCGATCCGGCTGGCCGCCATGGCCGTTCCCCAGACCAGTCCAGCCGAGATCTACCAGCAGCACCTGCTCGCGGCTGCCGAAGCCCGCGCCCAAGCCGCAGGCGGTTCCCACCGCGTCGTCAGCGACGCCGACGTCGATGCCCACATCGCCGCCGCTAGCCACAGCGACTGGCAAGCTGTGCGCCGGGCCCGCCACCACCTTGCCCACCTCCGCTCCGAACTCGACAGCGCTGAAGCCCTCACCGCCGCCGCATTCGCCGCCGCCGAAACCCGCACCGCAGAACACCTCGCCGATCAACGCGACCAGCTGGCCACCGAACTACGCATCCTCGAAGTCGCCGGCACCAACCGCCCCGAACACGCACTGGCCATCCCTCAAATAGCCCTCACAAGCCTGCCGCCACAAGCTGCCGCCGCGGTCACCCGGCTAGCCGAACTACCCTTCACCGTCGCCGCCCTCCACGCCCCGCCGAGCAAAGACCGCACCGCGGCCCTGCACACCCTACGCTCCGCCCACACCGCCGCCGGACGAAACGTGCTGTGGTGCACCAGCACTGATGAATATGCCCGCACCGCACTCGACGACGAACTGGCCGACACCGCCACCACCATCACCGACGCGCACACCAAGCTGACCACCGGCCAATGGCAGATGCCCGCCCACACCTTGCTCGTCGTCGACGACGCCGCCACCGCCGATCCCCACATCCTGGCCGATCTTGCCGAAAACGCCGACAAATCCCAGGCACGAATCATCCTCATCGACACCACCACCCGCCCCTGGCCACCCCAGCCCTCCCAGCGGCTTCTACGCCTCCTACAAGCTGAGCTCCCGTGGAGCGCCACCCTAGCCCTGGCCCCCAGCCCTCCAATCCGCCATGCCCACCGCTCCCCCGACCTCGACCCCATCCTCACCCAAGCCCGCCGCCTAAACCCGCAACTACTCGATGATCAACTCCGCCAAACCCTCACCCGCGCAGACCAACTTCGCACCACGCACCGCAACTCATACCAACGCCACCTCACCATCACCTGGACCCGCCACCACCACACCCACGCCCGCAGTCGCGGCCGCGACACCAGCCGGGACTTATCAGACCCGTAAAGCGTGTCCAGCACTCACTTGTGAGTTGTTGACACGCTTTGAGGCGTTTCGGAACCCAATAAGCACACACGGGCGCATATGGGGCTGGCTCAGATGAGCTTCTTCAACGTGATTCACCCGCGCCAGGAGGCGCGGCATCTACGCTCTACGATTGCAACCATCTACGGTTGCTTAAAAGTTTTGTCTTGATTAGCGTAATAGTTAAAGCCGCTTAAGTAATTACCCATGTGGCAAATACGGTTACACGGAGATGGGCCGGTCAGCGAGGCAAACGATCTGCCGACGCCCAACGATTCTATCGTTCTCACCTGCCCGGGGGACGCGAGAGTCAGGGGGAGCTCTTGGCGGCGAAGAGTTATCCCGACATCGGCGCTCGGCGTAGTGACGAGCGCGGCCGCACGAACCCACCCGAGTCGTCATGGTGGTGGCCCGAAGCGCCTGGCGAGTGCAGCTGTCGGGAATCCGGATCAAGCGCGCAGCGCCCAGTCGCGGATTCTGACAGTCACAGCCGGGTGAACCACTGCGACGATTCGTCGATCAACGGGCGGTCCTGTCGCGAGTCGCTGATCGTCGCGACGCTGAGGCTGTGCGCCAAGCAGGGATATGAGGCCACGACGGTCGAGCAGATCGTCGCTGCCGCCGGTGTGAGGCCAGTTGAGTTCACTCGCTACTTCGCGTCCAAGGATGCGGTGATCATGTCGCTGGTCGAGGACGCGCTTTATGCCACCGTCGCGGCGCTTGCGCAGGTGCACATAGCCGTCGAACCGACTGAGGCACTGTCGATCGCGACCATGGAAATGCTGACCGCCATCACCCGGGGCGGCGGTGTCATGACGAGTGATCGGATGCTGGCGATGGCCCACGTCGTCGCCTCCAGCCGGCATTTGCAACAGCTGGCATCAGCAGCCCGCAGGCAGGTCCTGGCACGGGGCCTTGCCGAGCGCTTCGGAGTAGACCCGCACAATCAGCGGGTGCAGCGCGCCGTCACAAGGTGGTCGGCGATCGCGGCCGGGCTCTACATCGGACGCCAATACATGCCTGCCGACTACGATCCGTTGCACGATGATCAACTGCCCGAGCGGATAAGTTCGCGGCTGGCCGAGACCTTCGATCAGGTGATGGGCCAGGCCCCCTCGCACCAAAGTATCGCCCGCCGCCCCCAATGAACGCATTGTCGACACGGCGCAACGACCACCGCTGCTTGACTGCCTCGAACAGCGGCCGGGATCAGCGAGCGATCGTTAATCGTTGTTCGTCGGGTCGACCGTTGCTGGGAGGAGCATCCGATCAGTATTTCCGTTGAGCACCGCGAGGGCGTGACAGTCCTTTCGATAAGCGGCGAAATCGACATGGCCAACACCCCCATGCTCGAGGAGGCCGTCACCGCCGTTTTGACAGAACATCCAGCCGCAATTGTCATCGACTTATTGCAGGTTCAGTTTTTGGGCTCGGCGGGTTTGAGCTTTCTGGTGTCGACCCGCGAAGGAATCGGGAACTCGGCGCGCTTCGCAGTTGCCGCGCACGGTCCCATGACCAGCAGGCTTATCCAGCTAGCTCACGCGGACCAACTCCTTCCGCTCTACGAGACTCTGCAGGACGCATTGGTCGCGGTTACCAAGCCAAGGACCAGTGACGACTGACTGCGGACGTCGACATGTATGCGGTATTTGCCCGCAGCTGGCAGCACAGTGGCAGTTGGGCCCGCTTTCGTCACCCGTGACGCATTAGGGCGGCAAGAACGTACCGACGGTCAGCGCGTGTGGGGAACTCTGGTGAAGGCAATGGCGGACCGCGCGTGCGTGCGTGACGATTGCCTTAGGCCTCATCGATCGCGTGCTGAGTCCACTTGTCGAAACGCGCAGATCGCTTCGGCAGCTGCGGGATTGTCCGCTGAAAGCTGTTGAAGGTAAGTGATCACGTCGCGAACTGTGCGCAGGCTCGCTCCCCGTCTGGGATCTTCACGGAATTGTCCTCGATCTGGACCGCGATCTGCACCCTCGACTCGGCGATTTGCGTCGCCAAACCTTTGCGTGGAGTTTGGGCGGCCGGGCGGTCATCTGATGGTGTGCGAGATACCGCGGCCATCGGGGCGGGCTCGCTGCAGCATCAGTGCCGTAGCGGCATGGTCTTGGTCGTAGGTTTGGCCGCATCCATCGCACCGCACGAGCGCAGACTGATATCGGTTATCGCGGGGGTTCTCATGACCGCAGCCGTCGGCGTGGGTGCGGGACAGCCCGACGCGGCCGACCTCGACGATAGTGCAGCCTTCGCGAGCGGCGGCAACGGTGACGAGCTTGCGCAGTTGCCCGGGCGCCGCCGCGGTGCTGGCTTGGGCGATGCGTTGGTGCGCCCGGGGTGGGCGCGGGATTGAGGCGGCGGTGAGCTCGGTGAGTGCAATGTCGTCGACGATCACAGTGGCGGCCTGGCCGGCGAGCAGGGCGGCGAAGCGGCGGTAGATGTCGTCGCGGGCGGCGATGGCGTGGCGTCGCTGCCCGAGATCGGGGCCGCGGCGCAGCATGGAATCGCGCCGGTGCCAGCGCTGCAGCAGGGCCGCGATCGACGCGGTTCCGGTGGGCGGGTCCATCGCCCACGCGGCCGCCAGCGCGGCCAAAGCTGCTGTGCCGCGCCATTCTTGGACGACGCCGGCGTCAAGGTTGTTTCCGGGTTGCAGAGGGTTCGGCACGGGGCCGTGGAGGGTCAGCCAGGCGAGCAGCGACATTTTTATGGCGTGGGTGGCTTGGCCGCGTTGGGCGCGGATGGCGTCGGCGCGCTCGAATGCTTCGTGGATCGCTGTCGGCAACATGACGCGTCCGGTGGTCGAGGTTTCGCAGGTCACAACTGCCCTAAGCTCCGCCGGGACGCGCAGGGCCCGAGTCGATCTCCAGGTCGCGGCGATGATGCCGCCTTCGGAGCGCCGCCACCCCAGGTGCACCGCCACCGTGGGGCCTTTGCGGCGGATTTCCGGGTCGGGCACCGTCGCCGAGACGCTCAGCTGTGCCCGTAGTCCCGCTGGTGTCTGTTTGAGGGTGAGTTTCGCGCCGGTGATGTCGGCGTCGGCGGGCAGTTGGCGGTGCTGTTGGACCGGTAGCTCGACGAGCAGCATGTGTCCGTCGGCGCTGCGGCCGTAGCGAAAACGTGCCGTGACTCGCCCGGCGCGGCGCTTTTGGCCCGCCGACATCTGCTCCCACTGATCGGGGTCGGTCCAAGGCAGGTGTAAGTAGTTGCGGTACTTGCCGTTTGGGTCGGCCAACACTGCCGGTGTGCGCGGCGGGTCACCGGCTCGGCGGATGATCTGCACCGCCAGCGTCCCGGTTCCTTGAAAAGGGCGGCGGCGCAGCCTGGCATCGGGTCGGGTGATGCGCTGCTGACGTAGCCGCTTGACCGCGGCGCGGTGCTGGTTTACCACGTCGTTCCAGGTACACCACAGCAACCCACCGATTTGGACGTACTGGCGGTAGAGGGCACGCATCGAGTCCTTGTGCGCCGCCGTGCGCGCGGCGCGGGCCTCGAGCGCCTGCGGGTACACGTCGTTAATCGCTGCTCGCCGCTTGGCCCGCGCGGCGCGCAGCGCGGCCAGCGCGGCGCTGCGTGAGTCACTCCCCCGCTGGGGCTTTTGGCCCCCACGTTCGGATTTGACCGTTTCCGTGACGTGCGCCCAGATGGCCTCGGCTTTGGCCACTTCCTCCTCGGCGGCGGCCACCGCGGGAAAACGGGACCAGATCGCGGCGAGGTCGGCCTCATAGTCCAGATGCAGGTTCACCAATTCTTCGCGCAGCTCGTGGGCCAGGCGCAGCTGCTCGATGATCGCGTCCGGCGGACGCCACCGGTAGTGAACAGCCATTGTCACACCGCACACCGCCACGACCAGACCCTAAACGCTGTCGCCGCGGTGGTTCTGCGCAAACGGGCGCAAGTACGACGCCCTCGCGCTGGCGTGATCAACCGCGCCAATCATCTCACAGTTCCGGCGGTGCAATGGCGGGCACCAGCGCTGGCACATCGCCCATCACGACCCCGAGGATCGGCAGGGGGTCAATAGCATGCGCGGCTAGAGTCGCGGTATGCCGGATCGGACCAGACCCACCCCGGGGTATCCGGTGATTCACGTGAGGCCTCACAGTGGAGCGGTCGTTATCGCGGTTCGTTCGGTGGCCGATATCGCCGAGGTTGTCGGCGACCGCCGCGTCGATAGCGTCTGCAGCGCTGACAGGCGGATCGATTTCTGGTTTCCCCGTCGCTGCGGGACCCCGGGTTCCAAGGCGTGCCACCGAAAAGGCTGAGCGCGTCACACACCCCCCAATCAGCGGTCGGAGAGTTACGGCGTGATGATGTTGTTGGCGCTCAGGACCTCTCTGATTGCTGACTCCATATCGGAGCAGGCGATGGCACTAATGGTGTCGAGGTCCGCAGTGAGCAGGTCGACCGTGGGATCGGCGGCGTTGCGCACCTTGGCTTTTCGAGTTGCCTGTTCAACAACGCTGCGTACGAATCGACCATTGCCCGCGACATCGATGAGCCACGATGCCCCTGCGGAGCCGGTATTGGGTGTGGTACACAGCCACGCTAAGGCGGTCCTAAGGTGCTCGATCGCCTCGCGGCGAATGTTGACGTGGGAGCGCCGCGCGAACAGTTGCGCGATCGCGACAAGTTCGTCAGGGGTGTTCGATGTGAATTCGAGTTGGAACGGAAACCGTCCACGCAGGCCAGGGTTGGCGGCCAGCATGAGGTTCATGGGGTCGGCGTAGCCTGCCAGCGCGATCATGGTGTCGTCGCGATGGTCTTCGGCGAACTTCATGATGGTGTTCAAGGCGATTCGTCCGAAGTCACGTTCGAGGTCCGGCTTATACAGTTCGGGTGCTTCGTCGATGAATAGCGCACGCCCGCGTGCCTTTGCAAGGATTGCGCTGGTCTTGGCTTCGGTCTCACCGATTACCGCACCGACGAGCTGTTCGCGCGAAACCTCAAGGAACTCCGGGGATTCGAGGATGCCGAGGCCGAAATACATTTCACAGATCAGCCGGGCGATGGAGGTTTTGGCCGTGCCGGGGGGCCCTACCAGCGTCATGTGCAAGGTTTCACGCGTGCCGATCTGCACGCCGCGCTCGGCCATCTTCTGGTCGTAGATCTTGGCGTATTTCAGCTCGTTGATGTGTTCTTTGACGCGCTGCAAGCCGATAAACTCGTCGAGTTCGCGTTGGGCTTTGTCCAACGCGCCCTGTGCGGCCCGGCGCAGGTCGGCCTGGCGTAGATCGGCGCTGGAAGGGCCGGAGTCGGGGTCCCATCGGTTAGCGCGCGCGGTGATCGCTTCCGGAGTGGTCACCAATGCCCCATAGGTGGGATCGGCCAGGGCGGCCTCCGCGTCGGGCCACACCTGGCCATCGACAATCGCCGCGCTGAACTCGGCGCGCGCCGCCGTTTCGTTGTGCAGTGCCCGCTCACAGAGGCCCCGATAGAAGGCGGCCTGAGCCAAAATACGCTGGGTGTCGGCGGCTTGGAGGTCAAGGTGCGCCGCCTGGGCGCTGCGTGGCAGCGCGTGCAAAGTGGTCAAAGCCGCATCGAATGACCCCAGACCCGTCTGGGCGATCCCCTTGAGCAGCAGGGTGGCGGCGGCAACGATGCCGTTGTCGTCGCTGGCCGGGTGTGCGGTCCAGGCCAGGACGTCATACCAGCGGCGGGTCAGGTGATGCAGGGTTGCGCCCAGGAAGCGGTGGATCTGGGCCTGTTGAGGGTGTTCGCCCGTCAGGTCGATGCTGTCCAGCACGGCTTCGGCGGTGTCGTAGTCGGCGTCGCGCAGCAGCGCCGCCACGTAGGCCAGGCCGATCCCTGCGGGGGTGTGCGGGTAGAGATCGATCAGAACCGGGGCCGAGACGGTCGGCGTTAGTGCGGTGTCGCTCAGACCGATACGCCGCGTTTCTCGATGCAGTGTGGCGCGGGCCTCGTACGCGCCGCGTAGCGTGGCTGCGGTGGTGTCCCCGGCGGTGGCCAGGGCCATCCACGCATCGCACATCGTGGGATCCAGCTCGGTTGCTTGGCGTAGTGCGTCGCGGGCGGCCCAAAGATCTTTGCGGCCATTGCCAAATCCCAGGTGGGTGATGCCGAGGTCGAAATAGTCGCGGGCGGTCACGGCAGGTCATCTTTCGCTGTTCGGTGGGGCGACGTGGCGCCTAGACGGTGTCGAGGGAAATTCTAGGGCGCGATCATCTGCCGGACTGGTACTGCGCCCACCACCTCCTGCCCCGGCTGCACCGTCGCTGCTGAACGGATCCTGGCTGGCTGCTGCCGGCGACGGTTGGTGGTCGCGGGGTTGGGCGCCAGACGAAGGCCTGCGTGGCGCGACCGGGATCTCGGCACCGGTTGCCCGGCTGTCCGGCCAGCGCGCCACTAGGTCCTCGTCGCTATTTGGCGTGGCCGGTCGCGACTGGGTGCGCGCGGGCCGTGCCTCGCATTCGGGGTGCCGCGCCCTGCTGTGATGGTGAGCAGCGGCGACCGCCGCGGCTACGGGAAGCACGACCTCGGGGGCGACAACGGTGCCCACGCCTTCGGCCGCGACAACAGCCTCGCTGGCTTCGCTGGCCGCGCCCGCGCGCGCGGCCAGCGTGGCCGCCTCCGCGCCGCTGGGTGGCCCGGCTGCGGCGGCCTCGTCGGCGGCGATGGACTCCGCGCGGCGAGTGGGTCGCGGTTTGACCACGTCGAGCTGCGCGGGGCTTTCAGGCGGTGCGGAATCGTCGTCACCGTTCTGCTGGTCGGATTCGTTGCGCGAACGCGACTGCTGGAAGCGGTCGCGGCCGCGGCGGGCCCTGTCTGCCCCGGCGTTGAAGTCGTCGTATTCGGCTTTGGCCGCTCCCCTTGCGGATTGCCACGCGGCGTTGATGTGGTGGCCGATGGTGCCCAAACTATCGGTGTAGAAGTGTTTGTCGATGTAGTGGAACAAGAAGGTTGCCACGATCGAGCCGAGGCTGACCATCATCAGGCGCGGCACGACGGTGAGCCCGCCGTGTCCCAATACCGGTGTCGTTAGTGCCCACCCCATCCCGACACTGGCGACTGCGAGAAACGTGGTGAAAATGATCATTTCCGCGGCATGCAAAAACACCTGGGTACCGGCGCGGATCGCGAACGTTTTGGCGCGTCCCCAGCCGGTCATGCCTAACAGGATCGCCGGGCCAACGACGATGGCGTAATAGGTCGCTTTGGCGCCGACCAGCAGGGTGGTGATGCCGACATACCAAATGAATAGCCCTATCCAAAAGCCGAGCGCGAGCAGAAGCAGGCCGAGCACAAAATCGTTGGCCCCCAACTGCTGAGCGTGGGCCAGCGCCTGCGGAGCGCCGCAGGTCGCCATGGCGTGCGCGGGGCCTGGCCCGTGGCCGTGGCCCGCCATGATGGCCTGGTTCCAGGCTTGCCGGCAGGTGCCGACGTCGTCGACGACCATGCCGAAATTCTGTAGCTGCAATGCCGGGCGCACACTGGCCGAGGCCAACTGCCCCATGAGGGCGTCGAGTTGAGCTTGCAACGACTGGCCGGGCGCATAGGACCCGTTGCGGGCTGCCTGAGCGATCTGGAACCCCGTCGCGCGTCCCATTCCGAGCACGCCGTGGTCGCTGACCAGCTCGTCGATCGGGTCTTTGAACACCGTCCAAAGCACCAGCAGCAGAACCGCTGCCGTGCCGGCAAGGTTCCAGGCCCGCGCGGGGCGCCCATTCATGTAGTGAAACCCCGCAATCGTGACGCACACCGCCAGCGCCAAGGGACCCAACCACATTTGGTTGACCAGCGTGTTGACTGCGGCGAATACCGGGCGCCCAACTTGAGCGAGCGCCATCAGCCATGCACTTGACATCGCAAAGCGCAGGAACCACAACGCTATTCCGATCAGACACACTAGGGCGGCGGCCTCGTTGGTCAGCCACCACGCCTCGGTGGCATGGGTGAGCGCGGTTTGAGTTGCTTTGGCGGTCCATGACATCCACGTGGATGGATCAATTGCGCTGACATGCTGGCCGGTGTTGGTCATTGCTTCTGAGGTGTCCACCACCGACAAAAAGTAGTACTGAAGTGGAACACCGTCAGCGTCGCGCAGGCCCGTCCAACCGATCGCGGCGGAGCCGACGTCTGCGGCAGCATTGGGCGCGGTCATCACCGCCCACGAGCACAGCAGGTACACCGAGGCCATGATCTTCACAATGCGCCGCAGGTTGGGGCGGCCTGCCAGCCATGCCGCCACGGTTTCGGTGCCCGTCATGTCGCCACCAGGGCTGTGCTGTCGAGGTCACGCGCTAGGGCATCGGTTGGCGCACCGAAGAATTGCACCCGCGCCGCGCGGCCGAACTCGTCCACCAAAAAGCCCTCTCCGCGCCGCTGCGGATCAACAGCGCCGGCTTCGGTGAGACGTGGTCCACTGGCCACGTCATCGATAAGGTCTTCGTCGCGGGAGTTACCGGGGCTGGTGTCTTCGCTGAGTGTCACCACCAGCTCGGGGTACATGTCGGGGTCGATGTGCGCCCATTTCAGGGTGAGGTAGGCCAGTTCGGGATCTTGGACTCGGAAGATCCATTTTTGCGTCACGAACTTGTCCCCCATGCGGGCCAGGTCGCGAAAATCCTGGGTGATGAACCAGATGCCGGTGGCATGCTTGCGGCCGCGGCGGGTGATGAAATGGGCGGTGCGAGCTCCCGCGGGGTAGGCCAGCAGCTGTGCGCATTCTTCGAAGATCATCACATCGAAGCGGTCTAGGCGCTCAAACATGAACTGCTGCTCGATGTCGACCAATAGCCCGTAGATGGCCATTCCCGCGCGCTGCGGCCCGCTCAATTTCAGGTAGAGCTGTTCGTTACCGAGGTCCTCGGCGTCGGGTAAGGCGAGATTGCCCGTCAGATATACCGTTGCGGGTGCGTCGTGCGGACGATACGGCGCCAGGTCCGGGTTGAACAGCCCGGGAAAGTCCTCTTCGGCGGTCTCGAGCCGCAACAGCAGTTCGTCGTTGTCGCAGTTGGGTTGGGCCCGTAGGTATTCCAACAGATCGCGATGACTGCCGATGCCGTGTTTGAAACGGTTTTCTGGGCGCAGCAGACGCCGGTAGCGCTTTGCCACCAGGCTGTCGGCCGGTAGGCCGATCCAGGGAAGGATATGGGCTGCTGCCAGGCGCGCGGCCCCGTGGGCGTCGGGGCAGATGACCAGCGGGTCAAAGCACCACTGCCCCACGGTGGGATCGATAAAACGCACTCCGGGAACCGATTTGAGGGCTTTAGCCCATTCGGCGATCGTGTCGGGCTCGAACACCACCACGCGCCCGCCCCGCAAAATCAGCTCAACGGCGGACAGTTTGGTGCGGTTGGACTTGCCCCCGCCGGGATCGCCGACCACCGCCAGCCCGGTGTTCTTATTGCGCCGGGCGCTGCCCTCGGGGTCATGCAGGATCACCGCGGGCCGCATCGTGGTCTGATCCACCGCCAACGGGCTTCCGCGCAGGTTGCCGACCCGACCGGAGATCAGCGGCAAAAACAGTGACCACTGATGCGCGGTGGTCGGGTTGCGGAAATCATCTAAGGGGCTGCTCATTTCGCCTCCGGTGCGAAAGGCCTTCCATAACAGCAGCTGAGCTCCGCGCCGGCGTTTGACGGCGATACCGGCGGTGTCGAGCTCCTGGCGGATCTGCTTGACAGCTTCGTCGAGGGCCTCGGGGCTGTGGGCGCCGACTGCAATGATCACCGTGTGGTCGAGCTCGCGTTCGGCGGGATTGGCCCCCAACTGCGAGGTATAGCGGCGGGTTTTCGCCAGCTTTTTAGGAAGTTCGTCGTCCTCGTCGGCGCGCGGGCCGCGTTGGCGTCGTTGGTCTTTGATGTTTTTGGTGTAGCGATAGTTGATCGCTTGCGCATCGGACGGAGTCCTGATGTTTAGATGCTGGGTCCACTCGATGTCGGCGTCGGTGTGCACGTTGAGCAACGCGTGCAGGTAGTGGGCGCGCGGGAAACGTAGCCCGGTGTCCGGGAAGTGTTCGATGGTAAGAAAGGTTTGAAAGCTCTCGATGCCGCCCGGTGTGTCGGGGTCATAGACGCGCAGTAGCGGCTGGAAACTTGGTCTCCACCAGGGTCGCTGAGCGTTGGCGCCCTCATCGAAGGCTGCGCCGGGGAAGTCGGTGGCGCTCAGCGCCGCCGGGCCGCTGCCGGTTGGCGGTATCGGTTCGCGGATGACCCCTAAACGGAGGCGGTGTGTGTAATACCAGCGGATCTGGGCGGGGCTTGCGGGCCGGACGTTAAATTCGTTTGGCAATGCCCCGGTTATGGTGCGCGCCGTGGCCCGATAGTGGTCAAGGGACGTCGAGGACTCTTTGTCGCGTCCACTGATCCAGTCCCAGGCACGCTTGCCTTGGCCCAGCGGTGTGCGCCCCAGTGTTCCTGAATCAACCGGCACGGTGAGCCAAAATCGCGGACGTACCGATCCCCGGGATGCGGCGGTACCGCTGCCTGCGCCGGGGTTGGCGATGATGGGATCCCAGTGGCGGCACTGGGTTACCCACGCCGGCTTGTCGGCATGGGGGCCAACCATATTGCGCAAGGTGGCGTTCTTGTCGTCGGCTACCAAAACCATTCGCAGCATCGCTCCCGACGGCAAATACCGGCCCAAGTTGCGGGTCAGCTGGGCTGCCCGCATGTGGGCGTCGTAGGAACGCATGAGGGTGGGAAGCCCGTCGAGCAGGTATTCGGCATACACCCTGCCCTCGGTGAACACGATGTTGCCTTCCACCCGCTGAGGAGGGCCGCAGCTTTCATCGACCCGCAAGCCGCCCTGGTTCTTACGATGCCCACAACGCGATGAGGTTCGCACATGCGGCGGCACAAGGGTATTGCGGACAAACACCGCCCGCGTGGCCAGACGAGGGCGGCCTTTGGGGAGCAGCAGGCGCAGCGCCACTACAGCGATCACACACAGCGCAGCCCCGGTCAGCAGTGCCGGCAGCGTGGTGCCGGCCGGGTGCGCGTCGATCCACCACAGGGTGGGCCCGCCGATCGCCACGATCGCGATCCACTCCGCGGGCCGATACGGGCCTCCGGGCCAGCGCTGGCCGGGAGCCACTTCACCGATGTGCGTGTCGACGTCGCGGATCCCGGAGAAAACTTCAGCAGTCTCACCGCCCTTCGGTGAAACAGTCGCGGCGCTCACCAGCCGCGCGTGACCGAAACGCCTGTCCGGCCAACACCGCCGGGAAGCTTTTCGAATTCCTCGTTGCCGCGTTGGTATATCCCCACGACGTGGGCCACCACCACCGCCAGCGCCACCCCTCCGGCCAGCGCGGAGGCCGCCGCACCGGTGCCTCGTTTCCAATGTTCCTTCATCCCGCGGGCCACCCCCGACCCCAAGAAATAAGTCCCGGCAACGCCAAGCAAGATATAAAGGACCTGGTGGGCCATGCTGATGATGCCGCCTCCGGAGGCGAGCACCGCGGTGGGCGCGGCGACCTGAGCCGCCGCATGCAGGGAATGGATCATCGCTGACCTTCTCTCTGTGAGGTGGGTTGTGGTGAGGCTGGTGCGCTGGTGGGCACCGGGGTCGGAGTCATATCGCCCAGAACCGGAATCGCGTCGATCTGGGCGACGAACCAGGTGCCGCCCAGCGCGCGAAGCGTCAGTGAGTAAGACAGGTCCACCGGCGTGTAGTCGGGTCTTCGGGCCGAAACATCAACGTGGACAGCAAGTTCGGTGTTGTCCGGCGGGTTGGTCACCGGCTGGGTGTTGGCCTGCGCCACGGTGATGACCGTGCTGGAATAGCACGCCACCGCGATGATGCCCGAATCGGTGGTGGTGAAGCGTTCCAACCCACCTGAGGTGGTCAGCAGCGCGGCCGCAAACCCCGAAAGCATCGTGAACACAGGCGAGCCCGCCGACAGGGGCACCGAGTAACCCAGCGGCAGATAGGCACCCGGCGGGGGTGTATCGATGCGGGCGATGCGGTCTAGGGCCTGCATGCCCGTGTGCTGATACACCGCGACGGGAATCTGGTAGAACGCAGTTGTCTTCGGCGCCAACGGGTAGGGCTGCTCATCGACGGCCAGCATCACCGCATAGACCGTAATGTCACCGGTGCTGGGGCCACGCCGAGACGCCCACGCGACGGGATTAGACACCGTCATGGTGGTGGTCGTGGGCAGGGTGTACTTACGCCCTTCGGGATAGCAGCGCGCTAAATCCGCTGCCGCTGAGGCTGTCCCGGTCAGGATTTGGGTCAGGCAGATCGTAGCGAAGGCTTTCACGGAGTCGGTTTCGTTGATCACGGTGCGACTCACCGCGGCGATTGGCGGCGGTGCGGCGGGAAACGCGAACCGCCACAGCAGCGCTATGCCATTGATCGACGCGCTGAGCACTAAAACGACGCCCACGACACGGCCCAGCCCGCGCGTCGAGATTCGCAGACGTCGCTGCCATACCCGGTTGAGTGCCATCACTGCGCCCTGTGGCCGATGATCTTGATGCCGCCCACGGCAAAAGTTGTGTCGCTGGGATCGGCTTGCTGCGGATCGCCGACGGGCAGCGTTGGCCCTGGCGTGGCGTTGGCCGGCGTGGTGCCCCACAAATCGGTGAAGGGCGTCCCGTCCTGCGGTGTGGGGGTGGCGCTTACCGCTGTGGCGGGCGGCCTGCTGGTCTCCTGGATGATGACGGTGATCTTGGATGCGTTGATACGCGGTACCGGCAACACTGCTTCGCCGTGCACGTTGCCGGTGTTTTGCGTCAGTACCGTGCTCGCGGTGTCGTTGAATTGCCATTGCAGCCGGGTCACCACGCGATGGCGCAACCACGGCGGGGTCACGGACCCTTGAGCCGGCCCGATATCGCCG
This sequence comes from Mycobacterium sp. NGS66, assembly GCF_059812225.1. Lineage (NCBI taxonomy): Bacteria > Bacillati > Actinomycetota > Actinomycetes > Mycobacteriales > Mycobacteriaceae > Mycobacterium > Mycobacterium sp. NGS66. The sequence continues at coordinate 121,922 of NZ_JCALCG010000009.1, forward strand.
GGGATGATGGTTACGGCCGTGATGACATAGGAACGCTCCATACCCGATGGACCCAACGTGATCGAAAGCGGCTGGCCGTCGGTGTGGCGGACGCAGATCCACGGCGTGGGCTTATCTGGATCAGCGAGTGACTGAGCAGGGGTGGACCCCGGTGGACAATCAGCCGAGGCGATGAACGGCAACGGCTGATCACCCGAATCACCCGGCACCGAAGAGGGTTTGGCTGCAGTGGGATGGGCAGCAAGACTGGTCCGAGCCGGTGACGGCGGTGTGACGGGATCAGGTCGCCCGGCCACATTGGCGCCGACCGCGGTCACGACGGTAGCCAGCGCGACCGCACCACCGAACACCCCGGCGACCCATGGGCTGAATCGGCGCGGCCGTGTTGGCGCAGCTGCATTGTCATCGTCGTCGGCGGCGCCACCATCGTGATCGGCGTCTGCCGCGCCAGAAGCAGTCGGCTCGACACTCTCGTCATCGAGAGTCGGCTCCCCCGCGCGGGCACCCTGACCGCCCTCGGAGCCGCCTGCCGCGCTCGGGCAGGCCACGTCGTCTGAGGTGTCGAGGTTCACCGCGGCGCCCGAGTGCGCGCCTGCACCCAGATCATCATTCGGGGCGGGGATAGCCGCGCGAGCGGCGGCTGGCGCGCCAAGCCCGATGCCGTGCAACCACTGATCATTGACGCGTGCGTTCATCCGACTCGCGGCGTGTCGCTGTTGGCAGCAGCCGGGAACGCCGCTTTCCTCCTCTCGCGCGGTTGGTGTTGCCGTGATCCGACCTCGGTGCTCCTAATAGCCCTGCCAGCGGGTGAACTCGCCGAGCTCACGGGCGCGTCTTGGTCTGGCGGGAGCGGCGCGGAAAACGCACAACATGTCCGCCCTGGTGACGCCGATACGAGCCGATCGGCCGCGCGGGCGGCAACTGCGGCGCCGAGGCTTTCACGTACCCATCCGGGCGCACGGACTCCAACCCGGTCTGATTCCCGGCCACCACGTACACACGTTGGCGGTGTCGCATCATCGGTGGAAGGCCCACCGGTGCCGTCGAGGTCGCTGTCCCGCCCGGCAGGGCCGCGCCGGTCTCGCCGTGGCGCAGGCGTGCCGGACTGACACTGGGCACCTGGCTGCGGTGACGTCGCTGGCACACGATCACCGCTAGGGCAATTGCTCCGAGAACCAGCAGCGGAGCGATCCTCACCACCAGCTCAACAACGGTGATCATCAGCACCGCCAGCATCGAAATCGCCGTGGCCGCCAGCGCCGCCAACGCGACCAAACCCTTCATGACGATCCCCTTTCCTGCCGCACAATCCCGACGGAGCCTGGGTGCATATGTGTGCCTGTAGGGGTTACCGTAGGTGTGTTTAGCGCATTGTGTCCATGCTCATAGACGATTTAGCGCGACAATAGGTAGGTTGATGCGCGTGAACGCACCTTTGCCCGCGTCCGGGCCTGCGCGGCTGGATCATTACGTTTCCGAGCGACTGGCGCTACTGCGGATGACCCGCGCCGAACTTTCGCGCCGCGGTGGACCCGACCGCTCGACGTTGCGAAAAGCACACGCCGGTGATCGCCTCTTGTCGACGTCGACGCTGACTCGTCTCGACGAAGCCCTGGGATGGGCGCCCGGGTCCTCGGCGGCCATTCTCAACGGCGGCAAGCCGGTATGCACCCACCGCCAGGACCCCCATCTGCGGGTGGTTTTAGAAGCCGTCGAAACTCTGATCACCGAATGTCATGGCGTTCTTGGCGATGTGCGAACGCTCCTGAGCGAGCTGCTCGTACCCGAGGCGGCCCACCATGCCAGCTGACATCTTCGACCCCCAGCGCCGGGCATGGATCGCCGCTCATGCCTCGGTTTTCATGTTTCAAAAGCGCCGCGCCGAACTGCTGAACAAGACAATCCGCGCCCGTGACCGCGCCCGGGTCGGGGCCCGACCCGACCCGCATGACGACCAAGTCACCCCCCAACTGATATTTCGCACGCCTTCGACGAGCACCGGATCAGCCGAGTCCGCCCTGGTCATCGCCTGCGCATGTATCGCTCCGGTGGGCTGGGCATGCGGCAAAGCGTTTTACCACCTCCTGGTGAGGTTGATTCCGGAGCGCCTGCGTGCATACCCCATCGCGGCGCTGCTGTGGGCGGCAGCAGCATGCGGTCTGCCGCTCCTCGTGTTCTATGACCCTTCCCCCGACTTGGTCCACACCCTGGTGCTGCCGTGGGTCCTGGCGCAACTGCCGGCCACGTTCGTCGCGGCCGGCGTCTACGGAGTGCTCGAGGGCTGGCTGGCCGTGGATGGTTCCAGCGATTGGTGGCCGCTCACACCGCAAGCCGGCGACGTCGATGACGACCTATTACTCGATCCGGGCCTGCTGCCGATGTCGACCGTGCTCGACCCTGCGCCACCACCCTTGCCGAGTCGCCGTATCCCTGCCTCCATCGGAACCCGCCGCCGCACCCCACCGGCCATCAACTGGCTGCCCATCATCGGCGGCGCGGCGGTGGCTGCGGTCGTCGCCATCTGGTACGCGTGCGCCGTCATCGGTAGCACCCTCAGCGGCCCCACCACGCCACCTGCTGGACCAGAGGTCGCCGAGTACCCGCCCGACTGACCATCAGGCCACCAACCCGGGCCGTGCCGCGCTTAGCGCCCACGCTTTTGGATTCGCCGTTGAACAGCCCGTTCGAAGATCGTCAGAAATTCGGCCCAGTCAGGGATTTGCACACGTTCGCCCGCGGTGCCGCGCTGCAACAGTTGCGCTTCCTCTCGGCTTTGGGGCAACAGTTCTTGCCAGCCGATCATCTGGCCGAACTGCGAGGAAAGCGTTCGGCTACCGCTGCTGGGCTCGTAACTTTCGGTGCGCCGTGTGGTTTCACCTAGCCAATGCGATGCCTGCTCAAGCAAGTGGCGCTCGTGGGCGCCATACATGATCAGTGTTCCAGGAAACATATCTCGCAGCGCGTCAGCGTATTTCGAGCCGTAGACGACGTCGAAGTGTGATGACGCCTGCACCGTGGCGAGCAGGTTGACACCAAGCCCCGCCGATTCTCCCACGTAGGTGAGCAGGAAGGGCAGCGGACAGGAGTTACAGACTTCGTCAAGCTCAAGCAGCAGCCGGTGCGTGAGTTGATGATTGGCCGTCTTGCGGCGAAACCGCCGGATGATCGAGTCGATCAGAGCCACTGCAGCACCGGCGACACTGCCGGTATTGGGGGCGATGACGAACAGTGTCGCATCGGGTTCGTCGAGCATGGCCGGATCGAAGGATTCAATCGCGAGCTGCTCGACTGCGCTAAGCCCTCCGATATTGGCATCGGCGCGTAATCCTAAACGCAGCCAAGGGGTTACGGCCTTGGATACCGTGACCTTGATGCTGTCGCGCAAGCGAGAATCCATGCCCAAAATCACCGAATGCAGCGGATTGGCCAGCTTGGGGTGCGGGCACAGACCATACGCGGTCAGCCAAGACGGCCGCCCAAGTTCGACGAGGGAATCATCAGCCTCCGGATCGGGGATGCCGAAGTCTTGCACCGCATCTAAAACCCAGGCCATGCCCTTGCGATTGCCTTGCGGGCTGGCCGCATACAGCAGACACGCCAGCGGCGGGGCCGCCTGGGACTCCCACAGTCCACCCGCCGTGACAGTCATGCCGCTGGATGCGCCTCCGAACCCGACTCCGGAAGTGGCCAACATGGTTTCGGCGACCGTCAGCGCTTCATCAGGGTCATGGATCGTCAGCGTGGGGTCAGTGACCATGCGGCGCATGGTCTGCGGCCACACCTCGGTCTGCTCAGGCCGCAGATCAATGACGCCGGTGATGCCCACGCAGCGCTTGGTTAAAACCAGTTCTGCCAGATCAGGTTTGGAAGACACGCATACCACAGGACCTGGATGTAGCACGGCGGCAGGTGCCAGAATGCGGCGAGTCTTGCCCGTGCGCGTCGGCGCACTGATCAAAATGTGAGGGGCGCTTGCGGCCCGAACCGGCTGATTGGCCCGGTTATAGATCAGGCCGCAATAGGGGCTGTAAGGCTCGGCATCTGGCATGCCTGAATGATCGACTCCCGGAATAGTCGTCGTCTACCTTCACGGGCGAATCCGCTTGGCGTTGAGTATGTCTGGCGCCGCGTCACGCGGGGGCGGGTGCCGCGTTGGCGATGATGCGGCTGACGGTGGAGTGATGCAAATCCAACTCCACGCCGATCTCGGCCACCTTCTGCCCGGCCGCGTGGCGCTCGAGCACTGCTGCCACGACCTCGGGGGGCTGCTTGGTGCGCCTGGATGCGACCACTCGCTGCGCCTGAACCTGATGTTGCTGCTGGGCTGGCACTGGACTGGACATTCTGATCGGTTCGCCGGCGGTCGGGTCTTCGCTGACACGCCCGGAAAATCTCCGCTCCCTGACGTCCTGGGTTGTTGCTGCGACACCACAATCGAGGCTGCCGGGGTCTGCCAGCATGGGGGGCTGCGCAAGGATCGGCAGCGAACGGGTGCGTGTCAGGGCCAGCAGCGACACTGTGGCCTGCGTCATGGTCACGTCCACGGCAACCGGCCACAACCAGGCCAAACTGCAGCGGATTCCGCACCGGGTGGCCAGGTCCCGCAACGCGTCGAAAGAGAGCCGAAAGGCCGCGGCGGCCAACACAATCGTCATGATCAGCGCAACCCAATAGGTCACCGAGGGCCGGCGGCGAACCTTGATCAACAGTGAAAGCCCCTCGGTGGAGGCCAGCAGCACCAGCGGTGGCGCAGTAGCGACCGCGGCGGCCAGCGCCGTGGGCACCGCGGCGGCGTTGACCGCCGCATGCACAGCGTTGCCGGTGATCGACGCCGCGCTGGCCGCGATCAGCACTATCCAGAAGAACCGAACAGCGCGCCGGCGTGTGGCGTCATCAGTCGACAACTCGGCGATATGGTTTGCACGGGTGTCCATCGTTTAATCATGCTGGCTTCCAACACGATCCGTCTATCGTGACGCCTACAATCGCCGAGCCGGCTTATCAGCGCAGGTAGGCTTCCTCGTTGCGGAAGGTGACGGCATTCAACTGAGTGCGAAAACGGCTGGTTTGCAGGCTGATTCGCCCCTCGGATTGTTCGATGACGATATCAGGATTGCCGCCGCAGTCCTTCGTGCCGACCGCCACACAACTGCGCGCTCCCGGATACGGGTTGACTAGGCCGTTATGGACCACCAGCGTGGGCGGGTCCGGCGGCGTCGCCTCGAGATCGTCGGTGGTCCAGATCCGCGGTGAGCCCGCGGCCATAGTCCAGCGCCCGGAACTGTCATATACCGCAATCTGTTCGCCCGCGGCCGCGGCGCGTCGGATCAACTGGCGTACCGCTTTGTCGTCATCGGCGCGCAGCGCGATCCGTGTCGGGCCGCCTGGATCAGACAGCGGCATCAGCAGCATCGCATCGTCGAACGTCCCGCCGGCAACCTTGCCCAACAAGACCCCCGACGATCCCACCGCAACCGCGCCATCCAGATCGGTGTCGACGGGCACCCCAGGCAAGGCGAGCCTGCGGCTGCCCGGCAGCGTCAACGCGATCGCGTCCCACTGCCGCCCAGTCAACCTGTTCAAGATCACGGCGGGCGAACTGGCCAAAGGCTGCACCGTACGCAGCCGCACCATCGCCCCAGCCCGCACACCCTGGTTGCCGTGGCGGCGCAACGTGACCACCAAGGTGGTGTGGTCGGCCGGATAGGACCACACCTCATTCAGCGCATCGGCGTTCACGTCTTGCCCGCTGAAGAAGTAGCTGGTTACGAAACCTTTGCCGGTGCGCAGCCGGGTCCACTGATCGCGGTAGGTGCAAGCAACGCCGTCTCGCCCGCCCAGTCCAGCGATCGTGGCTTCGCGGATCTGGGCGCTGGTTAACACCTGCGCGCGGCAACCGGCTTGGTTCAATGCGCGCGCGATGCGCCGAGTGGCCGCAACCGCGCCCGCTACGCTATCGCGGCGCCACATCAGGCCCGACACGGTGTCGCGGGCGCGGGCATCCATGCGCACCAGCAATGTGGTGCTGCGCTGGCCCGCTGCCGGTCGTCCTCCCAAAAACGTTTGATACAAGTCCGCGTAATTGTCGCGGGCGGTGCGGCGCCCCTCGCAGATGACATCCACGTCCACGCCTAAGCCGTGCCGCTGCATTTGCGATGCAATCACCGAGATAGGCAACGTATTCAAGGTCTGTGCACGGCTCGCGTGCAGCACAGTCGGCACATACGCGATGCCCCACACCGAGATCATCGTGGCCACCGTGTGCCGTTCAACCACCACCCCGGCCGTAGTGCCGTCCACCGACACATCCGACGGTGTGCGCAACACCACCTCACCGGATCGGCCAGTGCCACGCCAGCCAGCCGAGCCCCGGTGTTCACTCTTCAACATCGGCATCCCTGCGGTCTTGAGCCTGGTTTCGTTTCTCCACGACAGCGAGCCGATGCTCGCGCTGGCCCACCCAGCGCACCCCCAATTGCGCCCATTGCCATGCCGTCAATCCCGAGGTCGTCAACACACAGCACGACACGCCCGCCGCCGCGCCGACAGCCCCAGCCACCGAAGGCGCGGCGCCGCCGAGCACCAGCAGCAGCGCCACCGCGACCGCGACGACCTCAGCGGCCAGCAGCGCCCCAATCTGCACCCGCGCCCGGATAAGTGGCTGTTTCACGGTGCGCTCCTGCGCCGCCGTACCGCCAGCACCGTTGCGGTGCCTACCACGGCCGCCGCCGCGACACCGGCAATCGACCCTGCGACCCAGCCGGGCAACGGATCGCGTTGCGGCGGGGGCGCAGGCAGCACCAGTGGTGCGCGTACCACTCCTGGGGCCAGCACCGGCCCGGGCGCAACATCCCACGTCAGCGCCGCAGTCGGATCGATCACGCCATAGCCGACCACCGTGTCACGCCCGCCAGCGGGCGGATGGGCGGTGGCCTGCAACCGGTGGATGACCTGATAAGCAGTCAGGTTAGGGAATTTCGCGCGCACCAGTGCGGCGGTCCCGGCAACGAAGGCCGAGGCGAACGAGCTGCCGGCAAGAGCGTGCAGCTTGTCATCGTCCACCGAGCCGTTGATCACCTCAGCGTTGGTGCCCAACCCGACGATGTCGGTTCCAGGAGCGGCCAAACCCACCCACGGCCCGTGCACCGAGGCGCCCTGTCCGGTCAGCGGCACGCCGCTGGCGTCGGTGGCTGAGACCGTCAACACGTAATCGGCGAACCAGCCGGGGGTAACGATGGTGTTCACCAGGTCCCAGCCCAGCGGATCGGCACGGTTCGCCGGTACCGGGCTGGGGTTTTGCACATTGCAGCCCTGCGCGGAGAGGTTGCCGGCCGCAGAGACGATGACGACGTCGCGCTCGACGGCGGCATACCGCAGCGCCGCCCCCAGCGCGCTTTGATCCTGCGGCTTGGCCGCCGCAATACAGGACACCACGCTGATGTTGATCACTTTGACGCCCAAGTTGGCCGCGTGCACCACCGCGCGTGCCAGCGAATTGATATCACCGGCGCGCCGGATGTCTTCAGGGTGTTCGGAATACCCCGGGTCGACGAGGCCGAAGGTTTGCGCGGTCTGGCGAATCGACACCAACACCGCATCGGGGGCCACCCCGATCAGCCCGTCACTGCCGCCGCCGGGCGGGGGCGCCGAGGGCGCCCTGCCGGGGCCTGCGACCACAGGGCCGCCCGATCCCCACGCGGGTTCATCTGGTGGGGCCGGCGGCGGTGCTGGTGGCGGGCTCACCGTCTGGGTTATCGTTACCGTCGGCGGCGGCGCCGGGGGCGGGATTGGTTGGGGGGCCGGTGCTGCCGGCGGAGGCGGCGCTGGCAGCGCCCCGCCCGGTTCGATCGGCAACGGCGCACCGGAGGGCGCCGCCCCGATCAGCGACGCGATGACGGTGCCATGACCGTCGCAGTCCGACAGGCCATCGCCGTAGCGTCCCATCACGTAGTCACCGCCAGCCACCAGATGCGGCAGCCGCGGCTGGGCGGCCACACCGGTGTCGATGATGCCGACCACCACCCCTGCGCCCGTGGATTCCTTCCACGCCGCCGGCATATTCATCAGCTGCAGCGCGGCGGGCAGCTCACGCAGATCGGTACCGGGTAACACGCCGGTCAGCGTGCAGGCGGCGATCTGACGCATCGGCTGATCCGGACCCGGAGGCGGATCAGGTGGAGCCGGACCCGGGGGAACTTCCGGGGGATGCACCGCCGCGGCGAGCCCCCCGGAGCCGCACACCATCACTGTGGCCACCAGCACGGCGCCAGCTGCGCGCAGCCACTTCGGCATGCTCAAGATCCGTGCACCAGGTTGCGGACCAGCGACAAAACGTTGAGCAGCCACAGCAGCCACGGAAAAACAAAGACCAGCACGAAATATTCGCTGACCTCCACAGCACGGTTCACCGGGGCGCTGATACGGGCCCCTGGAATCACCAGTGCGGCAACGAAACCCGCGACAACCAAACCTGCTAGCGCCGCCACACCCACCAGCGCGGCGCTCACCGAGGCGGGATTGGGCGCCATCGCGTAGCGCCCAATCACCATCGCCGCAGCCAACACCGCCGAAACCACCAGCGCCGCCGCCTGGTAGCGATCAACAAACGAACGGGCCCGCAACACAAAAATCAGGCAAATCGCAGCGGTGAAAACCAAGAACCGCCATCCTCCTGGGCGCCCCGGAATCACCGCAAAACCGGCGGCCACCACCGTCACCACGCCGCACCCGCCCAGCAGGCCGGTCACAATCTGCGTACCCCGACGTGCCCAGGCGGCAATCTGTTCGGCGGACTCCGCCTCGGCAGGCACCGGAGAAACGGTGTCACGCGCCGCGCCTTGACGATGCTCAAACACCCTGCGGTTAGTTCTCGACGGAAACCAGGGGCCAGGAATGCCGGCGCCGACCACCGCGATGTTGGTGGCCAACGTGACTACCACCAGCATGACGGCCAACACGGTGACCGCGATGTGCTCAGGACGCACCTGCCATCCGCTGGCATGAATGGCCGCCACTGGCCCGGCACCGCCCAGCACCACGACCAGCGCCGACAGGATCGTCACATACCGGCCGGTCGCCATCGTGAGCAGCGCGGCGCCACACAACAACGTGACGATCCCCGCGAAGAGATGCCAGCTGCCGGGATGCCCCGGAACGCTCATCGCCGCTGCGAATGTGGCGCCGATCAGCGCCGAGCACGCCAATCCGTCTGCCGCACGCCGGCGTTGCTCGCCGCGCGCCCGCGACGCCAGCCACGCCCCCACCGCTAACGCGCCCGCCAGCCCCCACGACACCGCCGCCGGCGCCCAGCCGCCAACCTGCCACCACAGCCGCGCCAGGATCGCTTCGGCCGCGACCAGCAGAGCCGCACACAAACCCCCAGCTACCCTGCGGGCCGTGGCCTCATCGACCTGGCTGAACTGGGCGCGCGCCGATACCGCCAGCGCCGTGGACACCTCCTCAACAACCGGTTCGAACCGTTCGGTGGCCTCCCTGGGCACCAGCCACAGCAAATCACCATCAAGGACGCCGGCGTCGTCGAGGGACACCTGCGGATCCAGCGGCCGCGCATCCGAGCGACACAGGTCATAACTCAGGCTGTCATCCAACGCAGCGACACCGCGGCTACCCAAAATGTCGTTGACCCGCGGAATCAAGTCCTCAATGACCGCAATCAACGGCACCGCGGCCGGCAACGCATAATCGATCAGCGTGTCGGGTCCGGCCAGCAGCGCCACCCGACACACCCGCGGAGCGCTGGCTCGCAATTCACCGAGGGCAGTTCCCATCAGCGTTTGTCCGCGGTCGCTGAAAAACCCGACGCTAACGACGCGGCCACTTCCAAAATCCGGCGATGCGTGACCGGTTTGAGCGCATCAAGTTCCACAATCCCCGCTGTAGCGATATGCGGGTCATAGGGCATCACAAAGATCCGCTCCGGAGCAACCCAACGGCCGAAATGCTCAACCAACGTCTCCACGAGCTGACGAGTGGCCCTGCGCTCTCTGCGGCTAGTCGAGCCGCGAATATGGTTGATCACCAAAACCATTCGTGAGAGCAGCTGCTGATAACCCGCTTGCTGAAGCCATTCGAAATTGGTGTTGGCGCCCACAGCCCCATCGGGCACCGCCGAAGCCACCATCACGATGGCATCCGCGCGGCCCAAAACCTCCGGCATCACCGGATCTTCCAAATTCACACCGCAATCCACCAGCAGCACACTGTAAAAGCGTTGCAGCACCGTGTGTGCGTGCGCGAATTCCTCGGCACTGATCGACGCCCCACCACCGGAATGACGGGGTGAGGCCACCACATCCAGACCGGCTTTGTTCTGCCCGGCGTAGGAGCGAACATCGCTGTAACGCAGCAACTGCGTGTCGGCGTTAATCTCGCGCACCGACGCCGATTTCGGATCGACGCGCGCCGCCAGGTTAGCCGCCTGGGCAGGGTCGGCGTCGATGGCAACCACAGGATCGGGACGATGCACCTTAAACATCGACCCCACCGCCGCGGTCATCACTGTCTTACCCGCCCCGCCTTTACCGCCGAGGACCGCGATCGTATAGGTGCCGCGCAGATTTGTCCCGACACCGCTAATGAGGTCAAAGACCTGGCGCTCGTCGGCTGATCGCCCGACGTTGATCTTCTTGAACGATAACTGATACAACGCTTTTCGCCAGCCGCGCGAGGGGGCCGGCTTGGGAGGGGCCACAAGATCCGAGGGTCGCAGCGCTTCGCGTAGCAACTGAGGACTTGAGGTGTGCGCATCCCCGCGTGCCGAGTCCCGTTGGCGCGGCTGGCCTGTGGCAGCTGCGGTGCCGGACTGCTCGCCCCGCGGGGCGGGCTGTGCGCTGCTCGGGCCACCCCATACGGGGGGGTGCTGCCCGGGAACGGGCTCGCGCACGGGTTCGGGTGGGCGCAGCCCGGTATCGCGCTGCGCGGGGCGCTCGGCGTCTCGAGGTGCTGGCGGCGGTGTCGACAGTGCTGCACTGCCCGCCGCAGGGGCCGCGCTGCCCGGATAATCGGCTGGTCTCGACGGGGCACCCACATCCGCTGGCCACGGTCCCGCCGGTCGAACGGTCGCAGATTCCGCGTTGTTTTCTTGCGCTGCAACGGAATCCGCCGCCGCGCGGGCCGGCGGGCGCCGCGGGTGAACTTCGCGGGACGGCTGCTGTGGTGGCTGCGGCGAGGGCGCGGCCGGGTTGGCCTGCTGGATCGGGCCGGCCAGGTCATCGAAAAAGTCGCGCTCTCGATGCGAACTCATTGCGGCACACCTGTATTTGAATTGCCGTCAACACCATATTGTTTCATCACACGCGCGAGCGTAACAACGTCCATTTTTGTCCGTCTACCGGCGAGTCCACATTAGTTTGCGGAGAAATCTGCGACGCGCTGATGTGTGTGCCAACCACTGCCGCAGGGCAGGCTTTCCAGCACTTCCTCCACGGCGGCCACCACAGCACTGTCGGCGCCCTGCAGAATTGTCGTCCACTGCCGCCCGTCAGGTCCTTCGGTGTTGCTCAACACAACCCGGCCCAGCAGCGTGTCCACCACGGTGACAGCCAGCGGCGCCCAACAGGGTCCGTCGACGCTGAACTGTACGGCCCTCACCACGGCGCGCGTGGCGCTGGCATCGCCGATGGCCTGCACCACCTTAGCCTGCGGAACCGACAATCCCGCCGAACTCAGCGCCGCGACGATGTCGGTGTTGGTGTTGGCCTGCCAGGCCAACACCAACGGCTCTAGCACGGCGGCTTCCACGTTGATGCCGTGAAAACGTGCGGGCGGGCTGGCGCCGAGCACCTGGCATACCGCGTCGGTGATCGACGTGGCCCCCAACGGGCCAATGACGACCTCGTCAATGGCGTCCCGTCCTGCCCGCCAGATCCGCGCCGCGCTTACCCACATCCCGGCGCGCCGGCACAGCGCGACCGCCCGCTGCGGCGGGCGCTGCGCATGCCAGCCGGCCAGCGCTTCGGCGGCCTCGATGGCGTCGGCAGGTGCCTCAAAGGGCCGCGGGGGCCCGCACAAGGCGGTAGCGGCTGTTTCGGGCCGATGTATCAGCACGTCGACTTCCGTGTCGGGGCGGCCCAGCACTGCTAGCCAGCGCGCCACATCCGGATCCGCGGCCCCGTCGCTGCACACACCGGCCGCCTCAAGAACCGCTACTCCCGGGTGATCGGTCACGGTGTCTGTCGCCGCACCGATCGGGCGGACCTTGAGCACGGGGGGCAGCTGGTCCACGCCGGCAAGCGCGGCCGCCAACCACAGCCCCTCTGAGGTGGTTGACAGCCGCGCCGATGCTGCCAGGGTGGTCACAGACCCCGGAATTTTGCCGCTACCCCACCGTCGGTGATACCAGCGTTGACCGAGGCATGCCCGACCGCCGCGCCGTGGCGCTCAATGGTGGCGAACACTGCCTGAAATGCTTGGTCGATCTCGTGGTAGCACTGCTGGGCGGCATTGGAACCGTGAGCGGTCCAGATGCCTGACACATGCTGAACCACGTTGAGTGCCTGGGTGCGCAGGTCATTCATGTGGCCCACCAAATTGGCCTGAGCGGCCACGTGATCAGACATCATGGCATGGTCATAACGCATATTGTCCATAAGAAAATCTCCTTGTACGTCGCAGTTACGGTGGCGCTGGCTACACCGACTGAATGTTGCCCAGCGCCGCGCGGTTCTGGTTGTTCATTTCCTGATACTGATGCGCGGAAGCCTCCATGGTTTCAATGACGCTTTCGAAACGCTGCGAGACCTGCCGGCCGGTGTTGTGGATGTCCTCAGTGGTGGCCATCGACGCCATCGCCGCATCACCGATGAACCCTGTGCCAGTGAGGTTTTGGTTCATCATGGAGTAGCGTCCCAACGCGCTAAGAACGTCGCCGGCGATGGTTCTCATCTGGCTGGCCGCCGACAAGAGCTGCGTCCAATCAGCATTCAACGCCTGAGTCATTGCTTGAATCTCCTTATCAATAGTTGATTTTCACGTGTTCTAGGTTCGGGTCCGCTCCGATCTCCCGTCGGGGCCTACCCTCCCTGCCCGCCGGTGTAGACCACACCTTCTGCGGTAAGAACGGGCACCCGGTGGGTAGTCGGTGCCACCGTGATCGATTTGTCGGCTTCACCGACGTCGGCATACTCGCTGCCGCGCCGGGCGCCCGATGCGGCACCCAGCGGCCCGTACATGCCCGGCCCCATCACCGCTGGCCCGCCGGCACCCCCGCTACGCAACCCCGCCATCGGCGCTTCACTCGCCGCATGGTCGCCTTGCTGCGCCCACCAGCCCGCCGGTAACTGCACCGGCCCCCCCATCACGGCGCCCGCCGAGGGTTTAGTCAACGACGCCGACACCGCCGAACCACCGCCGGCGAACCCGCCGTTTGCCCCAGAAAGCCCCGACCAGGGGGAGCCGGCGGCACTGAGTCCAGGGGCGGCCCCCAACCCAGGCGTCCCCCCGCTCATCCCGCCAGCCAGCGAGGTCAGCGGCCCCATCAGCCCACCCAGCTGACCGCCCAACGCTGACGGAATCTGCTCCAGCTGCGACACCGAGGAGCTCAGCGCGCTCGAAACCATCTGGGGGCCCTGACTGAGCATCCCCATCATCGGCTGCGCGGACTCCATCAGCGAGCCCTGGACTGGCGCAGGCCCCGCCTGGCCCGCGCCCATGGGTTGACGTACGCCGCCCAACGAATGCTGCGCAGGCACTGCAGGCTGCGGCGATACACCTGGTGCCGGCTCGGACGCCGGCGGGGCAGGACCGCTGGTCGGCGCCGGCGCCGCCGACACACCCGACCCGGCGCCCAATGCGGCCGGGACCGCCGCAACACCGGCACTGGCCCCGCTCACCCCGGCGTTGAACCCGGCATTCACCACTTGAAAACCCAGCCCCACGGCCTGACCAGCCAAGCCTGCCACCGTCGTGAGAGCGGGAAGGGCCCCCACCGGATCACTCACCTGCGGCAACACAGGCAGCGGGGTAGCCATGGGCCCCATCAGTCCGGTGGCCACCCCTAGGTAGGTCATCATCGCCAACGCGTTTTGCGACCAATATTCGGCGTACTCGGCGTTCGCCTCGGCAATCGCCGGAGTGTTTTGGCCCAGAATGTTGGTGGCCTCCAGCGCTGCCTCACGCACCCGGTTGGCCACCACCACCTCGTGCGAAATCGTGGCCGACACCGCAGCCACATAGGCATCCACACCGGCCTGGATCGTCGCTGCCGCCGTAGTCGCGTGCGCGGCCGCCGCGGCCATCCACGCCGCCGCCGGTAGCGCCGAAGCCAGCATCGACGTACCCCCGCTGCCCTGGAAAACGCCGCTGGTCGCCACGGCCGTCACCGCCTGCTGGGTGCCTTGCTGCAAATGGGTCGTCGCCGCCGTGGTGAACCCCGCGATCTGCGCGACATGCGCGGTCGGGCCCGCCCCCATCCGGGTCAGCCGAAACGCATTGATCTCTGGCGGTATCCCCCAATACATCAATGGCCCTACAGGGTCAGCGAAGCCTGACTGAACGCATTCATCGCGATGTAGCCTGCCGCTGACGTCGCGGCGGTGGCGGCAAAGAGCTCCCGCTGAGCCACCCCAACGCCGGTAGCCGCCAGGAACTGTGCAGCATGCGCGGCGGCGGCTTGCGCCAGCATGAACGACACTTCCTCACCACCCATGGGCAACGGCGTGGCGAGCGCCGGAGTTACACCCGCAAGAGTGGCCGCGGTGACCGCAGCCCCCGCCGCCTCGCCAGCGCCCTGTGCCGCAACAACCGCCGTGTCAACCAACAACATCAGTAGACCCTCCCAGCGTTTTCAACACTCGCCGACTCGCCTGGCAGCCTAGATCCGCCCAGAAACGCTGGGCAACACGGCAACCCAAGATTCCCCCAAAGTCACCATGCCCTGCGGACACGGCGTGAGCTGGGACAGCGCCGACCATGCGGATATTTATAGCCGTATCGGCCGGATTCCGCAACGTGTACTGATATAAACGACTGGTGCGTTTCGTGACTGAAACGTCCTGGGTGAACTGCGAAAAGGGGCCGCCACCCCGTAGTAACATCAGTACACGTCCGCTGGCTAGATACGAAACGAGAGTGCATTGACGGCGAGTGGTTCAACCGAGGATGCGGAGAAATCCGAGCTGTCCCAGAAGCTGAACAAGCTGTTCGAGATCATGCGCAATCCCAACGCGCCGGCACTATCCAACGCCGCCGCGGCGGAGGCAATCACCCAGAAAACCGGCGTATCGATCAGCCCGGCCTATCTGTGGCAGCTGCGCAGCGGCATCAAGACCAATCCCACTGTGCAGCACCTACGCGCAATCGCGACGTTCTTCGGAGTCCCCGCTTCCTACCTCATCGATTCGGGTATCGACCCCGAGATCGACGCGCAGCTCAACCTATTGCAAGCACTACGCGACAGCGGGGTCCGCGACTTGGCTATGCGCGCCTCGGGCCTAACCCCGCAAGCCCTCACCAGCTTGGCAGCCATGGTCGATCACGCGCGGCAGCTCGAACAGCTGCCTCCGGTCGCCCCAGAAAGCGAGCAGCAATAATGTCGATGTCCAACCAAGACATGATCGCAATGGCACGCGAGTTGCCGATCCCGGTGCCTTGGAATCGCGAAACCTTCGTCGCAAACCTGGCCGAAACGCGGGGTCGCGCAATCAAACTCATCCCGACCGACACAGCGGCCCTAGCCGAAAGCCCCTGCGGTCTATGGTTAGCTCGCGACGACGAGGACCTGATTTTGCATGAAATCGGCACCTCCGACTACCACATTGACCAGATCGTGTGTCACGAGATCGGGCACATGCTGCTACATCACGGCCGGACCCAGTCCGCCAGCACCGATAAGGCACGCCAAGATGAACTGTGCCGACAACTACTGCCGAACATTGATCCTGAAACCGTGCACGCCGTGCTGGGACGCAGCGACTACGCCAACGACCAGGAGCGTGAGGCCGAGTTGTTCGCCAGCATTCTGATGATCGCAGCATCAGAAGCCGCCGATCAGAAGTCCATGATGCGCACCGCCTTCTTCCGCCGTTGATCCGGTGAGCGCTTCCACTGTCCCGGGCTTCATCGCCTGGCCCTTAATCGCATTCATGACGCTGGTGCTGCTCGGGCGCTACCGATGGTGCAACAACAACCTCTATGAGAAGTACTTCAACAACACGCTGGCATTCCTGCTGGCTGCGCAGGTCCTGCGTGAGCACCTCGTGCAGCAGATGCTGGTCAGAACATCCTTCATGACTACACCCGGCGCGTGGCAACTGGGAACCGCGGTGTTGGGTTACAGCTTCACCGAGTTCATTGGGTTCAGCCTGTTGTGGTCGGGCTTCTCCGAAGCCGAAACCCGCCGCACGCACCGGTACTACCGCCTAGCAGCCGTGCTGCTCATGGCCGGATTCCTCATCTGCGGTAGCCGCGCTCGAATCACCCACACACCCCTTGAGTTGCTGACCGGCTGGGACTCGGTGACAACCTTGAGCTGCTTGACCACCATGCTGATGGTCCTGGCGACGCGCATGATATGGAATTCCCTGCGGGAGCTGCGGAGCGCCAGCAGCCGGCGGGAACGATTAATCGCGTTCAGCACGCTGCTGATGGGCTTCGTGGGCGTCTGGGCGGTGCTTCAAGAGGCCGCCCTGCAGATCTTCGACCAGCTTGGCTGGACACACACCGCTGACTACCGGCAGCAGTCTCATGCCGCCGGCCTGTTCTTCGGAATATTGGCCCCGTTCGTGATCGCTGCTGTCCCATTGGCGATGAAGCTGCTGAGCTCACTTGGACTGGATCCTGTCACCCGCAGCTGGCGCAAACTGCAGCCGCTGCGACAGGCCATGAGAACCGTTGTGCCAGAATGCGTCTTCGACCTTGACGTCGACGAACCCGGACGCCGAAAGTCAGAGCTACAACTCCACCACACCGTCGTCGAGATCCGCGACGCCATCTTGCGACTGCGGCCCTACTACCGCGAAATACCCAACCTTGATTTGATCCGCTCTCTCGACGAGCTCAACGCGGTACCGGCGCGCGAGCACGAGGCAGCTCTGGCAGCCCTTCGCCTGGCTCACGCCGCCAGAGCCAAAGCGGCCGGCGTGACGCTAGAACCCCTCGACGTCGACTCGGGGCGGATAGTTGCCTCGCGAGCGGCAACCCTTGAACAGGAAGCAGCCGAATTAGTAGCACTGGCGAAGTGGTGGCCTGCGGCCCACAGTGTCACTGAGGACAGCCCGGCATCTGCGGCCCGCAGGGAAGCGACCCCGACAGCATGAGCCCGGCAACTGCTACGCCGATCCCGCACCCCCCCTTTCGGCTCCCTATCTTCGGGGATCTCCTCACGATCGACTTCGCGAGCCCCGTACTGGGAACGACCGAGAAGTTGAACAGATCCGAAGGCGGAATCTTTGAGCAACGCATCTTCGCTATCTCGGCTGTCACGCTGGCCGACGCCGCTCTGATCGAGGAGGTGAATGACGAAACCCTATGGCAAAAACATGTCGGACCACTCGTGGACAAGTTGCGCCTCACGCTCGGCGACGGCCTGTTTACCGCCTACAACGACGAATCCAACTGGCACAAGGCCCACAACATCTTGATGCCAGCGTTCACCAAAGCAGCCATGAAGAATTATCACGACACCATGACTGGCACCGTGCGAGAACTACTCGAGGCATGGAATATTCAGAGCGCCAAAGAATCTTGGATCGACATTCCCGACCAAGCCCACCTGCTCACCGTCGAAATAATCGCGCGTGCCGGACTGGGCCACTGTTTTGGCAACCTCAGCAACCCCAGCGAAAATGCGCGCTTCAGTGCGGCCATCACACGTGAACTCGGCTACGCCCGACGCGCTATGCGCGTCGATCCCATACCGTTCTACGACAAACTCTTCGGAAAAAAGCGCTTGCGACAGCACTTGGCAGACAAGCAATTCATCCGCGGCCTGGTCGACGATATTGTCGCGGGCCGCCGCAGCAATCCCGCCACAGGGCAGCCCCAGGACATGCTCGACATCATGCTCCACAACGCCGACCCCGACACTGGCGAACAACTCGACCCCGAGAACGTCGTTAACCAGATCCTCACGCTGATGGCCGCCGGCAGCGAAACCTCGGCGAACACCATTTCATTCGCGCTGCACTACCTGTCCACCACCCCGGATGTGGCTGCTAAAGCCCAAGCTGAGGTCGACCAACGGTGGCCCGATTCCGACTTTCCCACCATCGAATACGACGACATCGCCAAGCTGAGATACCTGCGACGAGTCGTCGACGAAACCCTGCGCCTGTGGCCCGTAGCCCCCGGCTACTACCGTCAGGCCCGACACGACACCACCCTCGGCAACGGCAAATACAGCTTCCGGCAAGGAGATTGGGTGGCGGTTGTCCTCCTGGCCGCCCACCGCTCCCCCGCATGGGGTTCAGACGCCGGTAGCTTCAACCCCGACCGGTTCCTGCCTGAGAACATACGCGCACTGCCCCCACACACCTACAAACCCTTCGGCACCGGCCCCCGAGCCTGCATAGGTCGCCAATTCGCCCTGCACGAAATCGTGTTGACACTGGCCGCGATCCTGCACCAATACGACCTAGAGCCCAAACCCGGATATCGCCTCAAGATCGCTGAAACCCTGACCCTCAAACCCGCCGACTTCCAGTTACGCTTACACCCGCGGCGCTGACCCGAGGCGGTCAAGCTGAAATTGCTCGAAACGAGGGTAGATAGAGCCTTGTGGATTGCGCTGATCAAGGGTTGGACGACAACCAGCGGGCAGCTTCGTCTGCCGCTGTGCGGCGGCGGTCTTGTTGATATCCACTTCGCCTCGGCGGACCAGCGTGGAGCTCTGAGCTGCGGTGGCGTGGCTGACCTGCTTGATCGTCGTGGGGATCGGCGGTAGGCCTCCCGATGCGCTTGCCGTTCCCGCCAGTGCCTTTGTCGGTCGCGCGCACCATCTTCGGTGCTCGCCGCCGCCTGCTGGATGTCGCCGATGCCGCGGTGCCAGGACAGGTCGCGCTGTTCTTAGACGTCGTGTCCGGGCTGCAGAAGACCAAGATCGCGGGCGTGCTCGTCTCATCGGGGCTAGCCGACGCCTTCGGCGCCGATTCACATAACCCGCTCGAACTGGCCCGCCAGCTGGGGTTGGACCCCGACGTGACGACCAGGATCGTCAACGCCGCGACCGCAGCGCGGCTGGTGCAGTTCGACCGTAAGGGCCGGGCCCGCCTGACCAGGGTTGGTGCGCCGCTGTGCCGGGCCCACCCCAAATCGATCGCTTCCTGGGTTACCTACTATGCGGATCCCGACACCGCAGCCGCCTATGGGCACCTTGATGCGCAGCTGCGCAAGGGTCCTGAGCCGTCCGGCTACCAAAGGGCATTCGGCAAGTCGATGTGGGATTACTTCGGCGATCGACCAGATATGGGAGCCGCATTCGCCGACGCGATGCGCCAGCTCACCGATTTCGACATCGCGGGCGTCGTGCGGGCGTACCCCTGGCCAAGGCGCGGGGTCATCTGCGATATCGCCGGCGGGGTCGGGCACCTGCTCGCCGCCATCCTCGAACATCGGCCCAATGCGCGCGGCATCCTGCTCGATTCCGGCGAGGTCATCGACCAGGCTGGTGAATTTTTGCGCGAGCGGGGGCTGGCCGACCGGATCGAGCGCCGCACAGGCGACCTGTTTGGTCAACTGGACGCTCGCGCTGACGTCTACACGATGAAGTGGATCCTGCACGATTGGAGCGACGATGCGTGTCGCGACATCCTCAAGCGGGTCCGCTCCACGATGCCATCCGGGTCGAAGCTGGTCACCATCGACCTGCACCACGAACCAGGCCTGCCGAATGCGTTAACAGCGATGCTTGATGTGCTCATGCTCATCCAATGCGAGGGCGGGCGGGAACGCTCACCACAACAGGTGCACGCTCTGATGCGCGACGCCGGACTCATGCCCGGACGACTCCGTCACTTCGGGCCGACCATGCTTGTCGAGGCGGTCGCCCCGTAGGTCCTCGGCATGCGCGGAAAAATGTAAGAGAGCAACCGGCCACCATAGGGCTCCCGATCCCAAACTATTCGCTATCGCGCAACCACCTCCTCTTCCTGGCAGCTCGGCGGGCGGGGAAAGGAAGGAAGTCAAAATTTGACAGTGCATAGAGCGATGCCTACGCACTGGGAACCGCGATCTGCGCCGGAGCCACCAGCGTGTCGGTGACATAAATGCCACGGCCCGGGTTGAACTGTTCGGCCTTGGTATCGCCGATGATCGGGCCCTCGCCGCGGTCACCATCCATCACAATGCCGGCGGTGCCGCCCCGCAGCAGCTGACCTACCAGCGGAGAGTTGATCGCGCGCTGCCATTGCGTAAGCCGACGCGCGACAACCAAATGCAAGCCGACCTCTTTGCCGCGAGCCACGAACGGCACCAGCGGCGCCAGCGGGTAGCCCGTGCCTGGCTGATACCCGCCCCGGTCGTAGCGCTGAATCTCCTCTTCACGGTCAACGAAAACGAAGATTTCAGGTCCCGTCCACCGGCGGCGCCCGCCGGCCAACTCGGCGGCCAACTCCGCCTGACTGAGATCACCGGACGGCTTACGCAATTCCAATTCGCTGCCTAACCTGTCGGCCAACGCCCGAATACGGTCCTCGTGAAAGACGTACTCCCCGAGGTGATCCCCCTCGACCACCTGTAACAGGTCGTTAAACGGGTCCACAACATAGATTTGAGCCTGCTCGGGTGTGTAGACCCGCATCACCGAGTGCGCCAACGTCGCCAACGCAGTCGACATGCCGCACTCCGGGCGCCCGGCCAACAGCAGATGCGGGCTAGCGGCGAAATCGGCCACCGCCGGCACCAGCTGCACCTCAGAGATACCGAACGGGACCTGCCCGCGCGGACCTGCACCACGCGCCTCCCACTTTGCGAACACCTCATCCAAGCTGATCAGCCGCGGCAACATCCGCACCTGCGTTGCCGCCGAGCCGCGTCCGGCCGCCGCGACGATCAGCCCCACCCCCGCAGCCACGTCGACGACGTGTCCGTCCATGCTCATCTGCGGAAGCCCAGTCTGGAAGTGAAAGCCCTCCATCGACGTGCCGCGGCCACGCACCTTGACCGTCTCCTGGCGCTCCTCATCGCCGGATTCGTCCTCATCGTCCTCATCGAGATACACACTGGTGTCACCCCAGGGAACCTTCTTGGCAACGCTTGCAGCGTTTTTCGTCATGTCATCGACCGAACTGAGCTTCAACTCCACATTGCTAGTCAGCAGGTTTTGCATCCCTGAAACGAACTTGCCCGCGATCCACCCATTGGCAGAGATGATCGCGTGCACCCCATAGCGCGGGCCCTTCTCCAAGATCCGCACCACATCAGCGACCAGCTTCTCAAAGCGCTCCTGAAACGGCGCCCACCCGTCAATGACCAAAAAGACGTCGCCGAACGTGTCGCCCGCCGGTAACGCACCGGCTTCCCCAGCGAATTTGCGGGACCGAAATGACTGTAGCGTCAACCCCAACTCACCAAACGTCTGCTCGCGTTCCTCAATCAATAGCAGCGTCTCGGCGACGATCCGTTTGACACGCTCAGGGTCGGTTTCGCGGGCGAACCCGCCCACGTGGGGCAACCTTTCCACCACATTAAGATCCGGGCCGCTAAACGCCAGCACGTAAAACTGAACCCGCGCCGGGCGATACATCAGCGCAGCCCCCGCAATCATCGTGGCGATCGCCACCGTCTTACCGGCATTGCCTTGCCCCACGACCGCGCAGTTGGTGTCGGCCAAATTCGGCGCATACACCACCTGACGGTGGAAAAACGGCCTGTCCTCCAATCCCACCGGGAACCGCAGCACCGACACATCCTCATTAGCGCCGTAATCGCTATCCCACGGCTTACCCCGTAACCGCCGCACCAACTCGTCGACAGGCAGCGGCGTCAACGGCGGCAGCCACATCGGTCGCACAGACCCAAACCGGTGACGCGCCAACGACATTCGCGCAGCATCAACCTGCTTGACGGCGCGGCCATCGGCCCCGATGACCAGCCGCGAGGCCTCAGGGGCCGCCTCCTGTGCCGCCGTCACCGCCACGTCGGGCACCCGATCCATCCCGGTCACCGAAAACACTTGGGGCGCCGAATAGTCCGCACCGGCACGCACCCTTGAAGCAACCGCCGGCTGCGGGCGAACATAGCTCTTAGACACATAAGCTGTCTGAAACCGCGTCAACCGCTCCCGCCCCGGCGCCTTCAGCAATCCAGCCCCAGCAGGTTTGACCGGCAGATGGTTACCCTCATTACTGCCGATCAACATCCGCGAGTCCATATCCCCCACCGTGCGCAGCACCACACGGATCGGGATATTGCCCAAAGTGCCTTCCGACATCTCATGGCCTAGCCGTTGCGAGCCCATCACCAGCCGCACCCCCAGCGAGCGCCCCTGCCGACCGACTTCATCCACCACGGCCTTCGACTCAGGATGCTGCACAAACATCTGCGTGAACTCATCGACAATGAGCAGCAAATGCGGGATAGGCCGAAGCTTCTTGCCCTTATGTATGCGCAGATACTCATACTCGGCGACGTCGCCCACCGCCGCACGGTCCAGCATCTGTTTGCGCCGCTCGAGCTCGCCGTAAATGACATCACCCATGCGCTCCAGCCACAACAAGTCATTGCGCAGGTTGTTCATCGCCGCGACCACATGCGGGAAACCGGCGATCGCGTGAGCGGTGCTGGTGCCCTTGAAGTCAAAGAACGCGATGTTCAGCGCCTCAGGAGAATGCGTCAGACAGGCCGAAGTGACAAGGGTTTTCAAAAACTCCGACTTACCACTTCCCGTCGTCCCGACAATCACCATGTGATGACCCATGCCCTCAAACTCATGGGTCTCCTTGAAGTCCAACTCGACGGGCTTGCCGGTCTGCATGTCACGTCCCACCGGGAAACGCAAAAACCGTTCACCCCAGTGATACATCCCATCCTCGTCCTGAAACGGAGGTCCCGAACGTGTCGACGCCCACGCGCGATCCACATCGATGTCGCCCGCATCAGGGTGGCCCAGCTGCTCAAACAAATCCACCAGCTTGCTGGCCTGCTCGCTGAGCACCGCCGGCGTCGATTCGGCGTGATACCGGGCCATTTTGCGCGCAAACGCTTCGGCCGTCGCCTCATCCATCATGTCGGGCACCGCGAACAGGCCCGCGTCATCACGCACCTCATCCCGGGCCACATACAACGTGTACTCAGTTGGCATCGGCCTCAAGCCCTCCCGCAATAATGCGTACAAAAGTCACGCCCGTCACCCCACCAGACCCCTTGCGCGTCAACGCATCCCACTCGCTATCGACCCGTCGCTGGTCGTTGAAAACCAGCCAATGCGGCAATTCCGTGCCCCCGCTGGTCCCAAAATTCCTCCGCTCCTGATGCAGTGCCGCTCCCCCCACAGCGGCCTCCATGTCCTGCGGCGAGGTCCACACCATCCTGGCTGCACCACCACTGTCGACCAGCTCCTCATGCTGACAATGCGGTAACCACTTCACCCACTCCCACCGACTGGTGTCATCGGTGACAACCATGATCTTCAAATCACTCGGCGAATGAAAACACGCGGCCTGACAAATCATCGCCCGCACCAGCCCGTACAGCGCCTCCGGCCCGTCTTGAGCCACCAACCGCAGCGAGGGAATCGCCTTCAACGACAACGGTTTAGCGACACCACTTACCCTGGACTGCGCCAGAACGAACTTGCTCAACGCCTGATAGGTCACCGGCTCGTAATCAGACGCCCGTCCCAGCGGCGAGGTGGCCAACTTCTTCGCCAAATCCGTTGCCCCGGTCCCCACCCGCACATACCCGAAATGCAATCCCAATTCCCGGTCCGCCGGACTGCGTTCCCACATCCGTGATGAGGCCACCAGACCGCGCAGCAGCGCCGGCTCCGGGTGAAAAAACCTGAAATTCTCAAACTGGCGTTGCGCATCCTGCTGAATCAGTTCGCGCACCTCATCGAGTTCAGCCAAATACTCTCGCCGCTCCTCAGCCAGCGCCGCCGGCGACAACGCCCTGTTATCACCCGCCCCCGCGAAGCGGCCCTGCATGAAAATGCCCGCGAACGAACCGATCATCATCACCGGCACAAACAGCGAGAAAAACCCCATTGGCCCTGACCGCAGCCCCGGCTGCGTCACAATCATGGCGATCATCCCTAAAAACCCCGCGCCCATCACCGCCGGCAAAATGATCTGCGTCTTGGTCAGCGGCAATCGCTGAGGAGCGGTTGGGCAATCGCGGATCGCCTCCTTGCCCCCCTCAACCTTCGGCGGCGTGGCCCGCGTAGCAGGCTCAAAACGCTTGGTAGACACTGCTATCCCCCCGCCGCCGTCGTAGAAGTCACTATGGCGGCACCGGTATCCAACGAGTCATGCACCGTCAGTGCGGCCGTCCGCGACAATTCCGGCCCCGAGGCCCACACCTGCAGCATCGACCACGGCACCGGACGCACCCGCGACGCCTGCAACCCCAACGCCTGCATCGTGTTCTGATCAAAAGCCACCCCGTACCGCGTCCCGGTCGCCGCGATCAACCACATCGTCTCGCGCGCAGGAGAATCCACCGCAGACCCCGTCGTCGTGACGAAAGTCGACGCGCCATCGCCTAACAACACCTGATTGGCCACAATGCCCTGCCTGCCGCCACCCACCAAACTCACCAAATGCCCCTGCTGCGAGGCCTTGATAGGCAAACCCGCGCCCGTAATCACCGACCAACGCGCCTGACGTTCATTCACTCCCCAACGCCACGCCACACACGTCACCGGCTGAGCGCCCGTATCTGCCAGCCGCACAGGCGATTTCGGATAATGATCCACATCAAGAACACGACGGATCGGCACGCGGGCCAAACGATCCGGCGACACCGCCAAAGGGGTGGCCAGACCATAGGAATTCTGGTGACGCAGCATCGCGGCAACCACCGGCGAAACCGGCTGCACACCATCGCCGAGCACCACGTAAAACTGGTCGGCACCGGTAGCAACGTCGCGGCTGGCCACCACCGTCCCGACAACCAGATTCGCGCCCAAGTCCACGCGCGTCGGTGCGCCCGCCTCCGGTACCACCGGCACCACCAGCGGCCGCCCAGCAGGCAAAGCATCAAACAGCGCCCGCGACATCGGCGCGGCCGCCGCCGCGTGAAGACCCAACGCCGTGGTCACCGCCGCGTCACCCAAATCCAGCGGCATCCGCACACCGCTGACCACCAGATAGGCCCTCTGCTGGTAGGACAGCACCGCTGCGGCGTCACCACCCAGCTCCGTGGCCTGCTGACCCAAAGCCAACTCCCCGTCGATACCCGTGACCACCGGCGCGCCGCCCACCGAACTTGGCGCGGTATCACAGACCGCCCACCGCGCTACTTCCGGGGACTGCACCGCCGGCACCTCCACCGGCGCACCGATGATCCCCACCGACGCACCTTTAGGAGCCTTGGCAATCTCGGCGCCCGACACAAACGTCGGCGCATCCGGCTCACCTGCAATCAATTGAGCCGACACAAGATTCAACGCCGGATGCAGCCGCCCATTCACCGACACATACAACGCGCCCGAACGGCGGTCGGCCACGATTTTCGAGTTCCCCACCACGCCGGCCGGTCGAAACCACCCGTACACAAAGGCACCGACCACCAACACCACGCCCAGCACCGCCGACAACATCAACAACGTGCGCTGCCAACGAACCGGATCCACCTCCATGCTGACCGAGCGGCGCAACAACGCGAACCCCAACCGACGCCGCACAAAAAAATGGCCACTCACCTGCGTCTTCGACGCCAACTTCAACGGCACACCCGCACCGTACCGAAACCGCCCGCACCCCCGCTAGCCTGGGCATACCCTTTGCACGAAACTCAATTCCAGCACCGTGCCGACCACTACCTCTCGCAGTTGTCATGCGCGCGACCCAAGCCGCGGACCGCGACAATACTGCTCTATCCCGACGAGGGCGGCCGCCGATCCACGCCCTCTGCTTGCCTTTCCAGGAGGTCCAGCATTGGTTCAAGCTTTTCCCGGAAATCACCCGGGTAGCCGGCTGCTGCGGCGTACACCATGTCGGCCACCGGTACAGGCCGTCGCGCCCAGCCCCGTACCACCTCCATAGTCCGCGCAACCAGCCACTGGTCGCGGTACAGGTCACGGCCGGACGTGTCCAGCAGCCCACCATCGCCAGCAAAACCCGGTCGTCCCGAGCTTGCACCCGACGTCACGTAGTACAGGTCGGCGGCCTGTTCAAACTCCCGCCAGGCATCCTCAGCTATCTCATCGCCGCAACCGAGCGCATCCCACATTTCCCGTAGCTGGCGGGGGCAATCCACGCCCGCCGACCCGCATTTAATGGCATCTACCATCTGCATGGCCAGCGGCACGACCACCTGGTTCACCACTACGCTTTCACTGTGCGTGGCGAGTCGTACGATCCTCGCGTACAAGTCAGGGAATTGCACCTCGAGGCGGTGCAGGTGCATATCGCCTGGTTGCGTGGTGTTAACTGTCGAATCCGAAGTGTCCCTTGGGCAAACGGCCCATTCGAACTTAGCACCACGTAGCGCCGCACTGCGTTCAGTCACCGCGAGCGCCACCAGCCGAGAGCCGCGCTGTGCACGTAAACCCGCGTACGCCAAAAACATTGGCGCCGGATCATGCCAGCCGAACCAGTGCTGTCGAAAAGCCGTGTCGGCCAACGGATCAGCGGTGAGCAGTCGCGCCGAGCGTGGCACGAACACACCCCACGGGATGTAGCCGTAGCCCTCGTTCGAAGTGAACACCACCTCGGTGGAACCATCGGCCTCCGAACGCAACACCCCGACCGCCCAGTCGATACAGGGGTACCCGGCGGCGTCGCAGTCGCGGCGCAGCTGCCGCACCAACTTCTTGGCCGCGGTCAATTCGGGGGACTCACCGCGCCCCCGCGCAACCGGCGCACCGGCGCCTTGGCTGCTGACCATGCTGGCTGGAACCAGCGCCGCACCACCACCACTACTACCAGCGGCCGCCGTCCCCGGGTTGGCACTACCGCCAGATCCGCCGCTGCCCGCGGCGCTAGTTAGTGCTCCGGCTGTTGGCCCGCCCCCCGCAACCGGTGCGGCTGGCGGGGCGCCCATGCCCGGAGGTGGAAGCATCATCGGCGCCGCAGCAGCAGTGCCCCCGGCCGCTCCCCCGCCGCCCACAGATTCCACATGTGCGCCAGGCCCCGCGATACCGGGTGACGCCGCTGCCGCAGAGGAGACACCCGCCGCAGGAACACCGCTGGCAGGTGTCCCGCCGACCGCCCCAGCCGCAGGTCCCCCAGTAGTTGTCGCCGGCGGCAATGGCGGCACAGCCACACCCGACCCACCGCCCGCCGCTAGACCCTGCGAAAAGGCCGCCGACGGATTGGCGAAACCGGCCGCGCCCGGTGCACCGCCAACAGCACTGGACATCCCCGCCAAACCGCCCCCCGCGGCGCCGGGTGAACCTGCCCCGGACGGCAACCCCGACAACGGATTACTTACTCCGAAGCCACCCATGCCGCCACCTGCTGGCAGACCGCCCAATCCCCCGCCACTCGGCATGCCACCACCCACACCCGCCGAACGAAAGCCTCCCGACGCTGGCATCCCAGGCATAAGGCCGCCTGGGAAGGGCGTTTCTGCGGGCGTGCCTGCCGGTAATTGGTCGACGGGCGATGGGCTGTTGGGGTCCGTCTGCGTCGCCCAGGGCTTGGGCTTGCCATGGGCGCTGGCCGGATTGCTCCCGGCGGCTGGTGTTTCGTCGCCTCCGTCGTCGTCAGATTTGGGCTTTCCATTGCGCACAGGCCGGGCAATGCCGCGGCGGGGGTCGGGCTGAGGGAGCACGGGGTCGTCGGGGAAGCCGTGGCCCCCTGCGACCAGGGCGGTGTAGTCCTGACCGTGTTCTCGCTGGAAGTGGGTGTGATGGGCCACGGCCGCCTCGACGCCGCTGGCCGTGACGCTGCGCGCGAAGGCGTGATGCTCGGCAATGATCGCCTGCAGCTGCACCGCGTTCTTGGCGGCTGCGGCTTGTTGTTCTGCGTCGTGAATGATCGACTGGTGGTGGGTAGCGATGTTACGGAACACGGTGGCCATCCCGCCATACATCTTGGCGGCACCGCTGTTCATGTCCCGCAGCCGTAACAAATCCACGGCCAACCGGCGGTTGACTTCGTGGCCTTCGTTGAAGCCGACGGATTGTGCCGATTGCTCGCGCAGCGTGTTGGCCGCCCGGACACGCTGATAGATCTCCTCGATGCGTGCTGCCTCGGCGGTATAGGCCGCAGCTTTCGCCTCGTAGGGCTCCGGTGCCGGGGGCACCATGTCGGGTGTGACAACCAGGTGCCCGATCGGGCCGCCCGCCACCGTTGCTTGATTACCCACCACCGTGTCCCCGCCTCACATCATGCGCAGATGCTCAGCTGATCCCGCAGACGACGTTCGCCCGCTCGGTCGCGTCGTTTACCCGGTCTATCGCATCGTTTCGGGCGTGTCCGCGCATGTGCGTTGTGGCGTCCTCCTGGTCGGAGGTCGCGACCAGGTAGTCATCCAGCGGCTTACGGAGCTCGGCCGGCGTCTCCGGTCTGATATTGCTGCGTAAGTATGCAGTCTCGACGAGTGTGCTCCTCGCTTCGGCCGCCAGCGCTTGCTGCTTGACTGGGTCCGTCCAGCCGCGAGGTGCGTCGGCGACCGCGGTAGCCGCTTGCGCCAACACTTCGGAGGCGATCGCCCAGGCGTCGCATGCCTGTTTCTTCGCTGCGCCGATCTGTTCGGCGGTGAACGTCGCCGACACGATCACCGTGTGCACGGGCACTTTGGCCGGTGTCGCCAGAGCGGCAGCGCTGACGGCGGCGGCGATAGCGGACACGATCACCGCGCCAGCCGCCGCCAGCAGCGTCCCGCGACCCTTACGGCGGCGGTGGGCCCGTGGCGGCGGCTGCGGTGGGGATCCCGTAGGAACAGTGGTCGGTCGCGCCGGAGGCGCGTAGATGCTCATACCGAAAACCACCCCGGCGCCGGTTGGAGCGTGAGCTCTTCGCGGTTTTGCTCGTCGGTGGCCGCCGTGGCGGCCAGCGCTTGATCGTTGGTGTGGGCGATTGTGGTGCCGTGTTGGGCCACGGCGGCACCGGCGTGCGTCAACTGCTGGTCGGTGCCGGCGCTGAGCGGCGCGAGCGGCGCCCACATCGAGGCGACCGCACCAGCATGTGCCCCCGCACCGGCCAGCGAGCCGGCCGTGGTGGCTGGGGCGCCGATCGCCAGCTCGCCGACTGCGGCGGTTGAATTGGTGTTAGCAGCCGCAGCCGGTGCCGGGAAGAGCTGGATCACATTGTTGGTGTTCATGGCTATTCGCACACCTCGCCCATGCGGTCTCCGGTCTGGTGGACGCGAGCAACAAAGGGGCTGATCTGCTCGTTGGGTAGTTCGCGGGTATTGGCCTCCACCAGCGCGATCAAGGCATTGATGCCATCGTTGATCGCGTCGGCAACGTTTTTGGGAGTCGCCGGCCGAATGTGGGAGCGGATGTAGTCCGTTTCAGTTATTGCGACGAGCTGAAAATTCGCCAGCGCCAAGCGATATGCCTCGGAGCCACGATCGTGCAGCGTGCTGACAAGCCGTTGCTCCGCACCGCTTATCGCCGCGTCTGTCGTCATTACGGCGTCGCAGGCTTCCTTTTTGGCCGCAGCTGCCTCTTGAGCGGTGTAACTGGGTGGGGGTGCGGTCATCGTGATGGTGGTTGGTGTGGGGGCCGGTGCGGTGAGTTTGATGGTGGCCATGATGATCGCCGCGCTGCCTAGCGTCAGGGCGAGCGCGGTGAGGATCAGGGTTGCACCGCGGCGCCGCCCACCGCTCGGCACCGGTACACCAGGCGTGGGTACCGGTGGCGGCGGGGCTGGCTGGATCGTCGGGGCGGGTGGGGGTTGCAGCGTCGCCGTGCCCGGGCGTGCCCATACCTGCTGCTGCGCGGCCACCGCTGCGGGGTCGATGCCCTGCTCAGGTGCCTCGGAGGTCATGGCTTAACTGTAAGTTGCTGATCCGACATTGGGCTACGCTTCGGGGTGTCTTCACG
The DNA here is from genome assembly GCF_059812225.1 of Mycobacterium sp. NGS66. NCBI lineage: Bacteria > Bacillati > Actinomycetota > Actinomycetes > Mycobacteriales > Mycobacteriaceae > Mycobacterium > Mycobacterium sp. NGS66. The sequence goes on from NZ_JCALCG010000009.1 coordinate 152,034, forward strand.
AGGACCAGATATGACTGTCGGGGTCGGCGAAGGCGTCGATGGCCGCACTGAGCTCCTCCTCGCCGTCTGCGCCGGTGACAGCCTGCGCTTGTTCGTTGGCCTGGTTGACCGCTTCGCGCAGTGTGGTGTTGATCAAGTGTTCCAGCGCGAAGTTGGTGTAGCGGACCGTGCAGCCCTCGGCCAGTGAGAATGTGGTGAGCTGGCCCGCGTGGTTGACGGATAGCACAACATCGCCGTCGGCGCCCTCGGCGCTGACCTGGATCTTGTCAAGTTCATCCATGACTTTGCTCAACAGAGTCTGGACACGTTCCAGCCGCGTAATGACGCTCGCCGTCAAATCGGCGTCGGCCTGATATCCCGGATACTCATACACCGTCACTGTGTTCCTCCGTCCTCGGGAACCTCAATCTGGCGGCGGCGAGAAGTGACCTTCACCGCTACCGGCCTTCCAGCAGGCCCAGATGGTGGTGCGTCGTCGGCCACAGCGGTATGCCGGCGCACAGCCTCACCTTTCACGGGCTCGGAATTGGGTTGCGGGGGAATTTCGATGGTCTTGTCGGGCTCTTTGAGCGCTCGTGTCCCCGCGGCGGCGCCGCCGCCGCCCATCCCTGCGCCCATCGGCATCATCATGGGCGCACCCATGCCTCCTGCCATTTCCGGCGGCACGGCTGCGGCCGCGCCGCCTGCCGCGGCGCCCGACGGTAGCCCCGTTGTGGGTGCAGCGCTCATCGCGAACATGCTGTTTGCCGCGGGAGGCAACTGACCGGGCGCCGCGGCCGGCGTGGTCTCCCCACCACCTCCCGCACCCGCGGGCGCAATGTCACCCGGCCCGCTCGTGGGGTCGGTGCGGCCGTCGACTTCGCCTGCGGGATCGCCCAGCGCCGAGGTCAGCCCGCCCAATCCCTGCATCGCTTGCGATGCCAGCCCCTGTACCTGCTGGCCGATGCTTTGCGGGATGTGGCTTGCCGCCCCGATCGCCCCGCCCAGCGCGCCGGTCAGCATGCTCGGCAGCACCGAAGCCATTGCCGGGAAGGCCTGCGCGCCCGGGTTGAGTGCGGGGTCCCCAGTCAGGCCCAGTTCACCGTCGTCAAGACCATCTTCGCCCCCGCCGCCGCCATCATCGTCGCCGCCACGACTGTCTCGTGGGCTGCCTTGGGGCCGTGTCGGCGATGACGGCGGCTGCCCTGGCGGGCCTGGGGCGGCCACGATCGGCGGCGCGGGCGGTGGGTGTCCCGGTGGAGTGAGAGGAGCAGGCGCGGCGTGGTATCCGGCGGCCACGACCAGCGTGCGCTGGTTTAACGAGTTCAGCGCCGACTGCGCCCGACTGACCGCTGCCGCGGTCGAAGGCCCAGGATGACTGGCAAACAACGCGGCGGCGTGCGCCAGTTCGCGATGACTGGTGGTGAACTCAATCGTTTTCGGTGTCTGCTGCTGGGTGTTCGCGAATCGCGTCCCGTGGCCGGCGGCCCAGCGCGCCAAGGCATCGGCGTGATCAGCCATCGTGTGGGCCCAATCGGCGAAACCGCTCAAGGCGGCGGTGATGCGGGGACTGGCTTGTCCCTGCAGATTCGCACCGACCTCCGCGGCGGCCTGGCGCACCACGGCGCCGCTGCTGCGGAATTGCTGCGACACGGCCGCGCACGCGGCGATGAATCCGGCCCCGGCCTCGGGGCTGCCGGCCTCCATGATCGCTGCGGTGACTTCCCCGGGACGCGGTAGCGGCGGGAGCATCGGCACCTCGGCCGCCACTGCATCGGCGGTGACCGCCGGTGGGGCCGATGGCAGGGGCGGGGTACCCGGATCGCCGCTGAGAGCTACCACGGTCTGGTTGGCCGCATCCATCGCCGTATAGGCCAGCGCAGCCTGGGCAATGGCGCCGGCGGCGCTGCTGAGCACCGCCGCCGCGTCGGCGGCCCGTGAGGCCAGGACCGTACCGTGCTCACTGAGGCGCGCCGCGACGCTGCCGGAGGTTTCATCGGAAGCCAGCGGCGGGTGGAACATCGGATTGGCCGCCAGGGCGGCCAGGTCATCGGCGGCTGCGGTCAGCTGTGCGGCCACCGCGGGCAGGGCACCTGTGTTGGCGGTCAAGGCCGCTGCGCTGCCCTGAGCTGCCGTCGTTGCTGCCAAAACCGTTGTCCCCCTTTTCTTGCCGTCTAGAAGTCAATCCAGGCTTCGTAGCGTTGGACGTCTTCTTCGGTGGGCAACGGTGTGCACAGCTGGGCGCGGTTGTTTTCCATCTCCACGCGCAGCGCCAGCTGCGAGCGCAAATGGGCCAGAGTGTTCAAGTGCATGATGCGAGTAGCCAGCTCGGCGTCGCTGAGCTCCATAGCCGCCGCTTCTAGTTGAACCTTCACGGTGTTGCCACGCCGACCCACGCTGACCACGATCGCCGAGTCCCGGCTTACCGCTGCAAACACCGCGGTCTCGCAGTCGGAGTCGGCAGCCTCGAACATCCTCGCTCAAGCCTTCTAATCGCTCGTTATCGTCAAATTGGCCCGGTTTGCGGCGTTCATCGCCTCGAATTCGGCCCCACTGCGCCGCAGCTCGTCGGCCATCGCTCGGTGGCGCTGCTCGGCGGCCAAAAGTGCAGCCTCGCGGGCATTGACCGCCTCCACCGTGGCACGTCGGGCTTCATGAAACAGTGGCCCCCACGACTGCGCAGCGGCCACGGTGCGTGGATGCTCGGCCCGGGCGGCCGCGCATGCGTCAGCGGCCTGCTCATGGGCAATCGCCCACTGGATGAGCTGAGTCGGATCGACCTGTAATGCCTGCTCATTCACGGCCACAACGGTACCCCCTTCCTAAATTCGGCGCTGGAATGTTCGGGACGGACCAGGTTGCTTGCGCCCTGTCGTACGTGCATGTCTGACATAACAGTTGCCCTCCACTTAGTGCGGTGCGCCATTGACGCCTGCCAAGGCCGCCGGTGGGGCCGGGGCCGGTGGCGGCCCCGCCGGTGCTGGCAGGCGTTGCCACCCTAGAAAGTTGGGTCCGGTCTGCAGCTGCTCGAGCGGGGTCACTTGCCCGTTGACCCACACCTCGTTGTCGCCCAACGCCATCACCCGGTGGTCGCTGTATTCGCCGATGTCGCCGAATTGCAGACGGCCCGGGCTGATAGCTGCGGTGACCGGTGAGCCCAGCGGCGGCAGTTGGATACCCGCGGTGGGAAAGGCATCGTCGATGCTGGCGCCCTCGAGCACCTGTCGGCCCGCCTTGGCCAGCGCCACGTTGCTCGCGATCCGTGTGCGGCCGTCAGGCAACTTCACCGACGTGTCTGCTGGTTGCCCCGCGGGCGGGGTTTGTCCCGCAGCGGCCACCGGAGTAGTCCCTGAGCCGCCGGCCCCGGCCGCCGGCTCAGTGGTGGGATCGCCTTGATGGGTGCCATCGCCCTTGCTCGCGGTACCCTCGCCGGCGGGCTTGGTGCCCGGCGCGGGATGATCTCTGAGCGGGTCGGCGTCGTCGTGGTCGTGGTCGCGGTCATGATAGGCGCCGTCGCGCAGGGCGCCGCCGATGCCGGATCCCAGGTCGCCCAACGGCAGACCACCTCCCCCGCCCCCACCGAAAGGCATCATCGAGCCGAGCGCGCCTGGTAACCCGCCCAACGCGCCCATCGCAGGTGCCAAGCCCCCCAAGCCCGACATCATCGGATCCGCTCCTAACCCGTTGGTCAAGGGGTCGCCTCCATCCCCGCCCCCGGCGGCTGCTGCTGGGGAGGCGGGCGGGGCTTCGGCCGCTGGCGGGACGGGAGTGCCGTTGCCGGTCTGTTTGGGTGAGGGATCGCCATCAGGGTGCTCGCCGGCGCCAGCCAGCGCGGTGTAGCGCGCAGCCAAACCATCCAGAATCTGCGCTTGTGACCCAGAATCGAGGCCGGCATTCTTTACCACGTTCAAGATTTCGGCGTTCTTGCCCTGCAGAAATTCGGCGAGTTCTCGCTGCCCGGCCGGTGTGTCCAGCGTCGGGCCGAGCTCCTTTACCCGATCAATGATCGATTGCTGCAGGCCCTGCAACGTCGCTTTGCCCTCATCGCTTTTGGTTTTGGCGCGCAAAATCGCGTCTGCCAGTTGGTCGTCAGCAGCGTTTAACGCGTTGCGGTTGCGAGCCAATGCAGCATCAAGTCGCTTGACCGCATCTGCTGCCGCACCGCTGATGTCGTCGGTGGGCGGAGCACCCGGCGGCCGTGTTTCACCGGGTGGTGAAACCGCCGGCGGCTGCCCAGGCGGCGGTGCGGGAGGTGCCGGCGCCGGCTTGGGGGGATCAACCAGGGTGGGCCCGTTGAACAGGTCGGGCCACTGATTGCGCAGTACCCCGATCAGCGTGTCGGGCACGTAGTGGTCAATGCGGTTGGGCCAATGCCCCGGATCAACCTCGGAGGCGCGCAGGATCTCGTTTAACCGTTGGTAGTCCTCATCGTTGAGGTGCCCTCGCCAATCGCCGTGGTACTGCTGGATGTGGCGGATCGCTTCCACCACCTGACCCTCAGTGGCCACCCTGCGCCCCCCTCGCGCCGGCCCCCTGCGCGTCGCGGCCCCCTGCAGGTTCACCCGGGACCGCGACCTCGAGCGCGGGAGGCGATTGGCCCAGCAGTTCGGCGATGCCCCCGACCAGCTCTTCGACCACAAGGTGCGCCCAACGGCTCATAGCCCGCGACAATAGGGCTGCAGTGCCGATCCCCGCCAGGATCACTGGCACATTCGCGCCGAACAATTTCCTGACCAGCGTCGCGCGCTGGCAAGCAGCCGTTAGGCCAGGATGGCTCGGGAGCGACCAAAGATGTGGGGATACTTCGCGGCCAGGGCCTCATAGACGAGTTCGGTCATGTCGTCGCCCTGCCCGTCGGCGAAATCTTTGAAGGCGACGTGTTCATCGGGGAACAGCCGGATGCCGAGCAGCTTGGTGCGCTGGGCCTTTTGAGAGTGCCGTTTGCTGGAAGCACCCACCGGATCTGTCTCCTCAAAGCTGGGCTGATGATGTGACGTGATGATCAAAGTGTACAAAAGGCTTAGGCATTCGCGGTAGCACATACGAGGCTGTGTCGAGCGGTCCGGGGTAGACTTTGCCTAGTCACTTTGGTCATTTTGGTCATTCGTGGCGAAGGAGAGGACCGGTGACACCTTTCGCGGGTTGGAAACAGCCGCCGGCTGGCGTACCTATCGAGCCGGATCCCGATCGCTCGTACGTGTCGCTCAGCGACGCCGCACAGCGGCTTGGTGTGGACCGTCGCACCCTTCTGCGAGCCGTAAAACGCGGCGACACACCTGGCTGGGCCAGGCCAGGACCTGACAATCTGCGCTGGTACGTCTACGCCGACGTCTTTGATCGCGACCACCACTCCTCGCCCAGCGCTGTGCCCGCGGGCGGGCCGGACGAAGACATACAGCCCCCCGAGCGTGTTGAAAATGCCGAGTTGCGTGCCCGGTTGGCTGCTGCCGAGGACGATAAGGCACGGCTAGACGCTGAGAACGCCGACTTGCGTGCGCGGCTGGTCGCCGCCGAAGAAAGCAACCTACTGCTCATCGCCGCCCATGCGGATCTCGCGGCGGCGGCCGAGAAATATCGCCAAGCCCTGAGCCTCTATATGACCCCTGGTCACATCGGCACACTCACGAGCTGATCCCCTCCCCCTTGAAGCCCGTAGAACTCGGCGGTCACCGAGCATTCACCCGATCTTCGCGTCCCGCCAGCTGTAGGGCTTTGGCCGGGTGAAGGCCGCCGGCCCACCGGGAACCCCCGGCCCGGCTGGCCTGTCACAGGCGTTGTTCCCAGTGACAAAACGCATGGACGGGTTCGCGGCCCATCCAGTACGGAGTTACCGAATCAACTTGGTCCGCAGGCATCCGGCTCCGGCGCACACATCCGAACCGGGTCTAGCAATTTGCAGCCCGCCCCCAGAGAAGGTCGCTGAATCGCCGGCCGCCGGTTAAGCGCCACGTGTGTTCGGACTTGAAAACTCAGCCCCGGGGTAAAGGCCGCCGACTGCACATCCCAAGTCCACTGCGACCATCATTTTCAACCCCCACGCTCAGGGCCATCTGCCCAGGTAACCAGGCTGCACCTCGCCGATAACCTCGCGCAATACCGCGCCATTTACCTCGCCATCAGCATCGCGGCGAACCGCGCTACATGCCACGCTATAACACGCGTGAATGACCACGCTCGTAGCAACGCTTTATACCGCGCCCACTAGATCGCCCCAAAACGCGCGGAAAACCTCGCTTGTCAAATCGCTCTTACCCACGCGTTGGACTCGCGTGGTCTAGCGCGGCGTTGCTCGCGTTTCTCACCGCTTGTCATCTAGCGTGGTTCCGCGCGTTGAACACGCGGGCTGAGCCGCGGCACATATAGCGAATTACCTCGGGTGCTCACACGCGATGAGTCTCGCGATCCCATCGCGTGCACCGACGCACTGCAACACGCGATGTCGGGCGCTTGTTTACTCGCGATCTGGTTCGCTGCGTAGCCCGCGATGACAATCGCGGGCGTGTCGCGCTCGACACGCGCTCACCCCGCGAATACGCTGCGTGCGACGAGCGCGCTCAGGGCGCGGGGGATCAACGTGTTGTGTTTGTTCAGCTAGGCCGCCGATTGGGAGGTTGCGTCAATGTCAATAGCCACGGACGACCTGGCTGCGCGGATGGTCGACGTTGTGCCGTCGCCATATCACGTGATCGCCTTCGCGAATGGGAAAGGGGGAGTGGGCAAAACGAGTTTGGCCGCCAACGAGGCGGCTTTGTTCGGCTCCGCCGGCTACAGGGTGCTGCTGGTTGAGCTCGACATGCAAGGTAACTGCGCACGAGATTTCGGACTACCAGTCGGGGAGTGGGAAACCGTTGAGGATCTCATAGCCGGCAACGGTGAAGCGCACGCCGCTGCCCTGATGCTGCCCGGCGCGCCAAGCGCCAGGCCCCCGTTCTACGAGAACGTTCGGCCTGGCGTCGACCTCATCGCAGGGGGATACGCACTTGAGCGCATCTACAAATATTTCGCGTCCAACGCCGCGACCCAAAGCCTGCACGCCGCCCTCATCGCAGAGATCACGAGTTTGAAACAAAGCTATGACTTGATCCTCATCGACGCACCCCCGGTGGACATGACCGCGATGGACGCCGTCTTGCGTGTGGCCGGAACAGTCATCATCCCCATCCGCGCCGACGACGCCAGCATCGACGGCCTATCCGTGGTAGCCCGCCGATTCGAACTGGCCCGCGCCGACAACCCGCACCTGATGCTCGGGGGGGTAGTGCGGTTCGGGCTCGGAAGCTCCTCGACTCGAATCGCCCATCGCGTGCAAGAAACCGTCAACCAGATCCTTGGCGGCACCGCTCCCGTTTTCCGAAACATCATCCGCCACTCGGACGCGGCTACCTTCGACGGCCGCCGCCATGGACTGATGGCCTACGAACTGGAATCCGCCAGCAAGGTCGCCCAACGACGCCGGCTGGACGCATTGCGCTCGGGCGCCACACCAGAAACGGCCGGGGTATCCACCGGGGCGGCGAGCAGCGCCGGCCTAGCCGACGACTACGAGGGCCTCGGCATGGAAATACTGCAACGCGTCAACGACCTCTCAACGCAGTACGCGGAGCTCTGACATGACCCAGCAGACACACAAGAGCCTGCAAAGCACCTTCGCGCCGCCGCCGCGCGGCAACAAATTGCAGGGGCTACTCAAATCAGCACCGCCGCGAGGACCGCACAGCGCCCCCACAACCGCTGAAACCGACGCACCCTCGGAAAACCCGCCTGCGCCCGCCGACCAGGAACGGCCTGCTGCACCAGAACAGCCCGCACCAGCGGCCGTCGCGACCACAGCTGTGCGAGCAGATCGCCCCGCCCCGGTATCACCGCGACCCGCTAAACCCACTACCGAAACCGGTGCGACGTCGGTTTATCTACGAACCAGGGCATACCGTGAACTCGTCGACAGGCGCCAAAAGAAGTTTCGCAGCTACGCGCAAACCGTCTACGACGCCTTTGCATTCATCCGCGACAAAGCCAAAGACGAACACCAAGACCCGGCCCAAGCCCTTGCCAAACTATTCGAGATGAGCGATCCCGAAGACCCCTGGCTGATGCCAGAACCACGCTCAGCACGCAACAGCGCCGAACCAACAGTCGAAGCGAAAATCGCCCTCAAACCCCAAGAGCGCCAATGGGTTAAAGATCGCATGGCTGAAATCGGCGCGACTCATCTATCACCTTTTCTCGCCACCGTCCTCGAGCACTATCTCCTTCACGCGAAGAACTGAGCGCTCGGACAGACCGGGGGAGCAGTGTCAGCCGGTGGTCTGTCTCTGATTTGTGTCGTCGAGCGGCAGCAGTTGGCCGCTCAGATACACCCAGTGCTTTTGTCGCCACAGAAATTTGGTGAAGACGGGGTCATAAGGCGGATCGACGACGATGCCCATGTGGCGCACAAACTGCGGCTCGGCGGCGGCGATTGCTGCAGCGCACGGACGGCACACCGCATAAATTTCGCCCGCGCGCTGCGATGTCCATGGGTCCTTGTCAGGGATACGGCTGCCCAGTGTGTCGAAAGTGAGCCGGCAATGCTGAGTCATGATCTCGCAATGGCCGCTGGATCTCGCCGTTAGGGCCGCCAAGACAGCGTTATTCCGTGCGGCTGTCGAAGGACTGGTCTTCTGCCCACCGGGCGGGGTGGGGACTCGTAGGGGCCGCGGCCCCAAATATTCCGGCGACGCGGGCAATTTGGCCACCGCGGCTAAAAGGTCGGCCACTTGGTGGAAGTTGTCACGGATGAAGATGCCGCCCCACATTCCATATGTCGCGTGAACGCGGAGGGCTTGTCTGGCGCACCACGAGCGTGCCGGACACTGCAGGCACAGCTCAAGGGCGTGACGTTTGTCGGCCGGGTCGAACCAACGGTCGGGGTCGCTTTGACAGGCAAGCTGGCGGGGGAGGGGCGCACTCATGGGTAAGACCGCCGCTGATGTTTACGTTGGCAAATCGCGTCGAGGACTTTGCGCGCCGCAGCGTGCCCGGGGCCATCGAGAGCGGCCTTGGCGGCCGCGCGGGCGCGCTGATGGTGCTCGTGGTCGCGGCGTTGCTGCGCAATTCGTGCGCGGTCTTTGGCGAGTTGTTCTGCCTCGCGTGCCTCGTCGGCTGCTGCCGGGCGTTCCTGCAGGTCGCCGTACCACCGCAGCATCGCCCCGAGCAGCCCGGCCGGTTTATAGGGAGCATCTGGGATCCAGTTACCCGTTCCGATGTAGTCGCTGATCAGCTGATTGATGTCCCGCGGTGTCCACCCATGCTCGGCGGGGCCGCTCAAAATCGCCGCCCACGGGGCGCTGGTCCGGTATCGGCGGGCCCACGGTGGGCTATGGGGATCGATAACCCACCGCTGGGCCAGTCGGCGACCCGCCTCCGGGCAGATGCGCCGCGTAGCGGCGCGGCTACCGCCGCCGTGGCGGCGGCTGACGGTAGTGAGTTCTTTCTCCAGGCGAGGATTATGTGGAGATAAGTGAGACCCTCCGGGGTGGGATGACAGCGGGGTAAACCGGTCGTCATGCAGCGCCCATACCGATGCCCAGCCACGGCCGCGGTCTCCCACCCGCCAACTGGCCATACGCTCGTGGCGGGTCCGTTGGCGCCCGCGCAGAACCTCGGTCGACACGCCCAACAGGCGCAGCGCCGTCGATGCCCGCTGCACCGTCCGCACGCAGTAGCCTGTGCGGGCGGCCAACGCCTCGTTGGTGGGACGGCAGTTACGGCCGGTGCGGTGATCCGCGTACACGGCGCGCGCCTCAGCCACCCGCACCATGGCCTTTAGGCTGACCGGATTGCCGGGCATAGCGGGCCGTACGTGGGTGTGGTAGCGCGCCGCGTAGGCCACCGGCACGGTGAAGGTGGCCCACTGTTGAGGACCTCCGCTCCAGCACGGCACACCGGCCCACGCGCGGTCACCCAGGTCGAGGCGAATCGGCGTGACCGACCCGCGCGTCAGGTGCGTTGCCGCCCGCAGGATCGACGTCGGTGCAGTTCTGGCGGTACCTTTGCGGGGCGTGAGAGGGGTGCAACCGCGGTAGGGACGGGCCTGCTGGGAGGGTAAATGAGGACGGTCGGCGCGTAGCTCTAGTACCGAGCCCGGGCATGCGCTACCGTTGAATCTGTCAGTCACGACAAATCCCTTCGGGGTAGGTGCGCGAGCACCAGAGCCGAGCGCCAACTCGGCTCAAGCTGTTCGGCCCTCGGCGCCAGCCGGGGGCCGAATGCATGTCAAATCGGTGGTGTTCGCGCGCTATTCAGTTGCACTGTCGCGCCGCGAACTCGGCGCGCGGATTTAGGCTGGCCCAGCTACCTCCTTCCGGGGTTTCGTCCCCACGTGGGCTGTGTGCGCAATCAACCGAGCCGACCGTTTAACGGTCGGGTAGAAGTGGCGCAACTCAGCATCAGTGACGGCACACCGACAGCATGCCGGTACGGAAGTGAAAGTTGTGATTGACACGCCGCGCAACCGTTAAACGGTTGCGCGGCGATAGTGCGGACACGCGCCGCGGCAGTCGCGGGGAGCGCCGAGCGCCTCACCCGAACCCAAGACCTTGACGGACTCCTGGACCGGATGCTGCACATGCGGGCACCCTAGAACCCATAGCACCCGCGTGGCTACCGCCGCTGCCAACTTTGCCGCCCACTACCAACACACCGGCAACCTCGCCGCGCGTGCGGGGTCGCCCGTGAATCCCGCCGCCGCGATAGACCGCTCGCGCGGGCATGGGTGATACTGCCGGCTATGTCGTTGACTGCGGCAATCGCCGAAGCCGGGCGAGCTTTGAGCGCGGCTCGAGGGCTATACGGAGCTAACCCAACATCGGGGGAGTGGACGTCGACTCCCGCTCTGACCGTTGGCCGCGACGGCGTCTACAAGACACAAAGGGGGGCCCAGCAATCCTGGCACGGCGACGGTGCAGGAGGCTACGCGCACGCCGCAGGACACGGTGTACAAGCGCTGGATCGGGTCACTAGCGGCGATGCCGGAACAGGACACGGGTACAAGATGGGCGCGGCTCAGGCTGTCGCAGGCCGCAGGGCAGTGGACGCCGTCATCACCAAGACGCGAGACGACCTGACCGCCCTGGCGCCCAGCGCCGGCACGCCAGCGGGACGGCGCGAGCTGATCACCTATCTGCAGGGCCAACTCCACCGAGCCAACGCCTTATTGCGTCTCTCCCAGCACCGCGATACTCAACTCGCCGCACTGATCCGCACCGCAGCCGCCGGCTACGCCCGCGCGGCCGCGCCCGCCTTTCCCGGCGCCACCGGTTTCCGTGGCCCTCAGTCGGCGGCTCAGCCGCCTGACTTGGCAGCACTGTCGAGGCTGTTCAAAGCCGTCGGCGGCCGGCCGGCACGGCGCAGTCGACAAGCGCGATCCGGGCTACATCTTGCCGCCCCTGAGGGTGCAGGTCCCGAGCACATACGCGCGGTCATCCGCAAGGCATTAGATCTCAAAGGCATCACCGATCCCGCGGCGCGGGCCCGCTGGGAAAGGGGAATGCTGCTGGTCGCCCAGCGTGAATCCGGGTTCAACGCCGGCGCCGTCAATCTCCACGACAGCAACGCCGTCCACGGTGATGCCAGCGCCGGTACCTGGCAGTTCACCAGTTCGACCTTCCGCGCCTACCACGAGCCAGGAACCTCCACGAATCACACCGACGATTTGGCCCAAGCCTGCGCCTTCATCAACTACGCCCAACGCCGCTATCACGTCCACATCGACGGATCCAACCTGGCCGCCAACATCCAGCAGGCCGACCCGACCCGTCCGCCGCACGGCTACTGAGCCGACTTCCGGGCAAAGTCGGGCTGCGTAGTGGCCTATCTGCGCCGCGATAGTCCATACTGCGGCTGTGTCGCTGCAGGAGTTGGTCGCCGAAGCAGGCCACGCGCTGGGGCAGGCTCGCCAACTGTTTGGCAACTCACCCAACGGCGGCCCCTGGTCGAGCACACCCACCCTGTCCGAAGGGCGCGCCGGCGTCGCCCAAGCTGTGAATGCCGCCGGCCCGTACTGGAAAGGCAACGGCGCAAGCACCTACCGCCAAACCGGCGGCGGCCACGTCAAGGCTTTCGACAGGTTCATCACCGCCGACAATAAAGGCGCGCCCGCACTCGGGGGGGCGGTGCGCGTCGCTTCTAGCGGTGGACAGGGGGTCGAGGGCATCATCGGAGACACCCGTGCCGGCATCGCCGCGATCGCACCCAGCACCGGCACTCCGGCAGGTCAAGCCGAATTGATCACCCATTTGCGCAGTCAGCTCGCTCGGGCCAAAGCGTTGCTGCAAATCGCCAATCAACGCAACGTCGAATTGGCGGGCATCATTCGGGCCGCCTCCGCAGGATATGGGGCGGCCCCGTTTGGCATCTCGCCGCAGATGGGGGGGCCCGCGGCTTTGCCAGCCAGTGGGGGAGTAGGGGGATCATCCCTACTGCCTAACTTGTCCGGTCTGGTCAGGCTCGCCAGTTCGCATCGTCGCGGCCAGCAGCTGGGCGAAGACCCACTCGTGCCCCACCACGACATTCGAGGCGCGGGCCCGGCGGCCCAGATGGCGGTCAAGGCCGCGCTCACCCGACTCGGACGCCCCTACGTCTGGGGAGCCAAAGGACCCAATGCCTTCGACTGCTCAGGCCTGGTGCACTGGGCATACGCTCAGGCGGGTGTGACGCTGGGAAACGACACCTACAGCATGTTTCGCCAAGGCGCTGTGGTGGCTCCCGGCGAGGTTCAAGCCGGGGACGCGATCTTCCCCCGAAGTTCGTTCGACAGCAGAGGGCCGGGGCACGTGATGCTGGCCATTAGCCCCACACAGTGCATCGAGGCCCAGCAATCCGGCGTGCCGGTCAAGATTTCGCCGATGCCGTCCTCGTTTGTAGCCCGCCGGGTTGCGCTGTAAGAGGCTGCCGGGCGGCTTCGGCGATCGCAGCGCGGTGCTGATGCAGCACGACCAGCGCCGACAACGTTTCGTTGAATGCCTCGCCCGCGTGAGGCAAGCTCGCCGAGATCAGCGACTCCAGGGTGAGCAACTGGCCATCCAACTCCCGCAACGCGGCCTGCGCTTCGGCCTGGACCCCATAACGCACCAAGATCGTGGCGCACGTCGCGGCGACATCAGACAAGCCCTTGGTCAGCGCCAGCACCTGAGCGCGGTTGCCCGCCGACCCACCGTTGGAGACCGGCGCTCCCACATTGGCCTCACCTAGCGGTGCGGGCACCTGCTCTTGGGGAACGGGCTGGCCGCGCCGCAACGCCTCCAGGGTGCCGCGCGGCCAGCGCAGGGCATCTTCGATGGCGGCGCGGTTGCCGGGCCGGGGAAACGTCTTACCCCGTTCCAGCAGGGCCGCGGTACTCAACGCCACCCCTGCGGTATCAGCGAGCTGGCGCTGGGTGTGAAGGCCCACATCGACACGCCGATCGGCGACGGCTCGACCGACGCGCGCAAGCGCGTCCCCGGTATCGCTCACCACATCCCTTGCGTGTGTCAGTCACTGCACCCTCATACGGCGCAAGCTCGGCACCAACTATAGGCGTCTGCGATGCCCCGTACACCTAAACCACGCCCTTGGAGCAGCATTTTAGGGCGCCGGATAGATGGTTTTAAGTGGCTATAGACGCCCGGTAGCCCCGCCAATCCCCTCGTATTCGCGTCAACGCGGGACAGATCGCGACGGCCACCCACGTATAAGGCTGTGCGCGGCGGGTGTCCCCCCAATTCACCACAACAGTGGACATGAGTGGCTTTGAGTGTCATAGTACGTCTATAGCGCGTAAATAGACGTTTACCGGCCGGGAACACATTCCGAGGAGCGCAAGATGACACGCAACGCCACGCACGTCACCCCGCTACTGCAGGCCCACACCGGGCTTTGCGAATACGACGACCCAGAACTGTGGTTCACCCAGACTCGTGACACTCGCGCCGCGGCCATCTGCGCGAACTGCCCAGTGATCACCGCCTGCGCGCAGGCCGCACTCGACTTGGACGTGAGCGACGGCATCTGGGCCGGGGTAGCGCTGCCCGGACCCAATGCACCCGGACTGAGCGAGGCCCGGCAACGGCTGCGGGAAGTAATCGAGCGCTACCGCCATCAACCGCGGGCGGCGCGCCGGCGCGCGATACTGCTCCGCGAAGCCATCCACTACGCCGCCACCCGCGAACATGCCCGTGAACTCATCGGCCGAGCCATCCAGTACGCGACCCTCGAACAGGCCCAAGCCCTTGAGGGCCTCCGCAGCGCCATCGACGACAACCGATGCAAGCCCCCACCGCCGCAGCGCGGCACGGCTCTGCTGATCCGCGACGCGACCCATTACGCGACCACCCACAGTCACAGCAGCGCAACCCGCCCGCGCAGCCACCGCACAGTTCGCAACGAACGGGCATTCACGCCCCCCGCCGCCCCACAAACCTTCGTGTACTGCGACGACCGGCGCGGGCTGCCATGAGCGCCACTCTGAGCCTGCCAACCCAGCAGAAGTGGTTTACCCGACTACGCAGCGGCAAGCCGCATCAAATCATCGCCGGTCAAACCCCCTACCTGCATCGCTGGTTTCTCATCCCGCCCAACCGCCGGCTCAATTGCTACCTGCACCACTTCATCGGCTCCGACCAGCCCAGCGTGCTGCACGACCACCCGTGGTGGTTCCTGTCGGTATGCCTGCACGGCGGATACCTCGAAATATCCCGCAACCGCACCCGCCGTCGGCGGGCAGGAACAATCGCGCTACGCGGCGCCCAACACCGCCACCGCATTGAGCTTCTGCGCGACGCCAACGGCGCCGAACGGCACTGCTGGACCCTCCTGTTGACCGGGCCGCACCTTCGCCAATGGGGATTTTGGTGCTCGAGCCCCGCTGGTGAACCCGATCGATTCGTGCCCTGGCAACAATTCGGCTCCGCCGGCTGCGGTCCCCAGCTGCCCTTACCGGGGGGCAGCGATGAGTGAAGCGCGCACCATCATGGCGGCGGCCCTAGCCGAACGCGTCCCAGAAGTTGCCGAAGGTCTCGTTGAAATCGTCGGGGCAGCACGCGAACCGGGACGATGGGCCAAAGTCGCCGTGCACACCAGCCTGCCCGGCATCAATCCTGCCAGCATCTGCATCGGGTGGGCCGGTGTACGGGTGGCTGACGTCGAAAAGCGCCTCGGCGGCGAACGAATCAGCATCGTGCGCTTCGACTCCGAGCCCACCCGCTACGTCCTCAACGCGCTGAACATCCCCGGCGCGCGCGCCGAAATCACCCATTCTGACCATCCCCGCATCCGGGTCATCGTGTCCGAAACCGACTACCCCCGCGCGCTTGGCCGCGCCGGGCACAACGTGCGGTTGGCCCGCGAGCTGACCGGCTGCGCCATCCAAATCTGCACCACCGACTGCCAAGGCACCGACCATCGCCATCCCAGCGCGGGCATCACCCCACCACGTAGTGACGGTGTGCGCCACACCCAGGCACCGGGGTCGACATGACGACCGCAACGCCGGCCGCACCACCCATGACGCTGGCCGCACCGGCAAGAACTTCGACCCAAATGTGTGCGGCCCTTGACAATCCATGGCAGGGCGCACCGGGCACGACCGAGCCCGAGCGCAGATCTTCAACCCGGCGAGGCGATTTCGGCCGGTTGCCACCGCCTCGCACCGTGCACGCATTGGCCGCTGACGGTGTGCGCCTGAACGGGACCGAATACGGTAACCCCGCGGCAGCCCACACGGTAGTGTTCCTGCACGGCTTCTGCTTATCGGAAATGGCCTGGGCCAGCCAGATTCGGGCCCTCATCGCGAGCTACGGCCCCGCGATCCGCGTCATTAGTTACGACCACCGCGGCCACGGCCAATCCCAGGGCGCCCCGCAAAGCACCTACCGAATCCGTCAGCTCGCCGACGATCTCGCCGCAGTACTGACCCAGCTACACGTCGCTGGGCGCCTCACGCTGGTCGGTCACTCGATGGGGGCGATGGTGGCCCTGTCCTACGCTTGCCGCCCACAGCAGCCGGTGCGCCCCGACGGATTGGTTCTCATTGGCGCAGCCGCGGGCCGCATCACCCAACGAGGTGTCGGCCGATTGCTGAGCAGCCCCGGGGTGACCCTGGTGTGCCGACTGGGCCGGCGCACACCGTCGCCCGCCCTGCGTGGTCTGATCGCACCCATCTGTGCGGCGGTGGGGCATCGCCTCGCTGGTCGGTCCGCGCAGGGCACGCTCATCGACGTGATCGCTTCAGCTTTAGCAACCACCCCCGCGGCCACCGTCTTTGGTTTCCTGCCCGCATTTCGTGATCACGACGAATACCCCAACCTAGGCCTGGTACGTGCCCGCACGGTGGTGATCAGCGGCCAGGCCGACGTGTTGACCCCGGTCGCCCACGGCCTGGATCTCGCGGCCGGCGTCCCCGCCGCCGAGCACATCTGCATCACCGGTGCCGGACACATGTTGGCGCAGCAGGCATTTGAGACCGTCCACCGCGCGATCACCCGCGTTGTCGGGGTCGACGGCGCGCTCACCACGCTGGCGGTACGCGAAAAGAACTCACCCGCGCAGCAGGGCACGACAGACTGCGCGCGGTCAGGCCAAGCGCGGATCCGGTGATCAATCTATGCGCTAGACAACGAGATTGCTCATGACGCCACAACAATTCATCGCCGCCATCGAAGCCGCCGCCGTGCAATGCACGCCCGAATCTGCGGCATCGATCATCCAGTGGCTGACACTGCCCGACCGGTGTTGTCCTCGCGCCGAGGGTGATCCGGACACCGATGCCACCCACCGGGCCTTCTTGATCATCGCCACACCGCTAAGTGCAGGCCCGCACCTCCGGGCGACTGGATTGTGCGCCTGTCCGGCGGTGCGATGCGGCCCTGTCGGCCAGACCTTTTCGAACACGTCGATGGGCCGCCCCGGTGACATCCCAACCACAACACTTCGCCACCCACACAACATTCCCGGCTAGGAAAGGACCCCCATGCCATCGACGGGCAGCGTCGACACCAGCACCCCGCCAGCCCACCCGGGCTGGCTAGTAGTCGATCCCACACAGCACCCCTATGCCTGGTACAGCCTCGCCCGCGCATGCGACGCGGCGACCGCGCTGAGCATCCTCGAACCCGACGCCGCCCTGCGCGGACACATGCTCGGCCGCGGTTGGTCGGTCCGCGCCGGTGCTGGCACCGAATTACTCGCCCCAGGCAAGCATCCCGAGAGGCAGCGTTCCCATGGCCTCTAGCGGCGCATCCGCGCACCCACTCCGCCTACCTCATCAGCCCCCATGTCGCTGTTCCACCAGCCAGGCCAGTGTCGCCACAGCGTCGGGGAACGTCGCACACAACAGTAACCCGACCCTGCGCCGAGCCCTTACCGCTGGGCTCCGCTGGCTCTACAGCACCGTGCAACCCGATACCGCACTGGTCGAGCGCCGTGGTGCACAACTCACCGTGAACCCGCGCATCCTGCGCTTTATCCCCATCAGCGTTTGCGGCAACCCGCTCATCGTTGTCGACCTCGCCCGCGACATCCGATGGGGCCTAGGCCAACTCAGCCCGCCGCTGAACACCCTTCCTCCCGACGAACTACCTGCGCTGCTCGCCGAACTCAACCAACTCGACATCCCCACCAACGCCACCGGCTATCACGGCATCACCGGCACCGTCAGTCTCGGCCAGCCGGCTCACCCGTCGCTGGTGGCCGCGGTGCACCGCTTCGACCGCGGCTGCCCCTACCACCGCAGCCAAGTCTGCGAAGCGCCGTTACGCGACGGCGGGCAAGCCTGCAGTTGGCACAGTGACGGTCACCGCGCCGCCATCTGGCCCGACGCCATCACCGAAGGCGGCACGTGATCGCGCCGCCCATGCCCTATTTTGGCGGCAAAACCCGTGTCGCCGCGCAGATCTCGTCTCTCCTTCCTGCCCATCAACATTATGTTGAGCCGTTTGCGGGCAGCCTTGCCGTGCTCCTGGCAAAAGGCCCGAGCCGCATGGAAACGGTCAACGACCTCGACGGCGACCTCATGGCCTTCTGGCGGGTGCTACGCGACCAGCCCGCCGAGCTTGCGCGAGTCTGTGCGCTCACCCCCCACTCGCGAGCTGAGCACCAATTCAGTTACACCGCAGCACTGGAAAGCCTCGACGATCTGGAGCGCGCTCGCAGGACCTGGGTGCGGTTGACCCAAGGCCGCAGCGCCACCCTGCGCAAGACGGGCTGGCGGTATCACATCGACCCTGCCGGCGCCTCAACACCGATGCCCGGCTACCTCGATGCCTACGTCGACCGCATACTCGCCGCTGCGCGGCGACTGCACCGAGTCAGTCTGGAATGCCGTCCCGCGATAGACGTCATCACAGCCTATGGCGCATACGACACGGTCTGCCTCTACGTCGACCCCCCGTACCTGGGTACCACTCGCTGCCGCAACTACCGCACCGAGATGGCCGGCGACAACGAACACGCCCAACTGCTGGACTGCGTTTTAGCCGCCCAGGCAGCTGTGCTCATCAGCGGCTACGCCAACGACCTCTACGACACCGCCCTACACAGCTGGGATCGGATCGAAATCCCTTCTGCCACAACCCAAGGCGGCGCCTACGCCGCGCGGACCGAGGTGCTGTGGTCAAACCGGGCGATTTGCCCCCCGGCCCTGTTCGACGCCCGGAGAACGCAATGACCTCCCACGATGCCCACGCCGCGACGGGTCAATGGGTGGCTGAGCGTGGACTGCGCGCCTTTATGTCCGCCCACGGCTACCCCGACCCTGCGAGCATGCGATCGGAGCGCACAATATGGCACGGAGCAACCGACCAGATCCCGACCAGCCGGGTCTGTTCGACATCTTCGGCAGGGACGGTGGTGGTGACCAGCCCAGAGATACGTCAGATCGTCGACGAGGCCTATGCGGGCCCGCTGCCGCTGCCCCAACAGTGGAGCCCGGCCCAGCGCGAGGAGTTCCTGGAATCGGTGGCGGCGCGCATCGGCCGCCAGGTCGCGCAGCTCGCGGCCGAGATGGGGGCCCAGGCGGTGGGGGAGTGGACCCAAACTCACGGGGCACATCCGGATTACCTGACCAAGGTGGGATTGCTCAACACCGCGCGCAGTCAGGCGATGGAGATCGTGTTGACCAACGAGCTCTACGAGAAGATCCCGGCCCCACCCGAGGAGCCGAACGAGCTGTGGGGCTCATCGGCTCACCCGCCGATCGACCGCAGTCAGCTGCCGTGGGATCAGCGCTGGACCAACCCGCAGTACCGCAGCGACCCCAACGAGGACATCGAGGCCCTGACCGCGCAGCTGTGGCCGGCACCGGCCTATTCGGCGCTGTTTCGGATCAAGGCCGGATACCTGCTGGCGGCCCGAGCCGAGGACGGCCTGGAGCTGCCGAGCATCCGGGGCGGGCCACTGACCGAGCAGTTGACCGCGATGGTCTATCAGGATCTGCGCGACGACGGACTGCCCGAGCGGTAACTGCCCAGCCCTCGCTGTTCGACGAACCCGACCAGCCCACCGACCCGCGGGCGATCGACCCCGGCGGCGCGCCGCTGCCCCCGCCCACACCAATCCCGGCGGCTGACGAACCCGCCGCCGAGCTCGCCGCAGACCAGGTGTCCAGTGTCGAATCCGTCGCCGACCGCGATCTGACGCCGGCAGAGGGGCAGTGGGGCAGCCCTACCGACTTCCCGGCCCACCTCGATCCCCTGGTGCCCTCGGGGGCCAAGGCCCGCGCCCGCGCCAACATTGCCGCCCTGCGGCTGCTGCGCACCCTGCAAAGCGCGCAGCGCCCGGCCACCCACCCAGAGCAGCGCATCCTTGCCGCGTGGTCGGGGTGGGGGGCGGTGCCGCAAGTATTCGACCCGCGCGACCCTGACCTGGCTGCCGAACGCGCCGCCCTGGCCGCCCTGCTGGACCGCGACCAGTATCGGCAAGCTGAGGCCTCCATCCTCAACGCCCACTACACCGACCCCGCGATCGCCGCGACCGTGTGGCACGCACTAGGTCGGGCCCGCTTCAGCGGGGGCAGGGTACTGGAACCGGGCTGCGGCAGCGGCACCTTCATCGGTCATGCCCCCGATAACGCTGTCATGGTCGGTGTCGAAACCGACGCCACCACCGCGGCGATCGCCGCCGCGCTGTACCCATCAGCACAGATCCGCCATGAGGGCTTTGAAACCACTCGCGTGCCCGAAAACAGCTTCACCGCCACCGTCGGCAATGTGCCGTTCGGCCGCTACGCCGTCACCGACCCCGCACACAACGCTGCCCGGCACTCCATCCACAACCACTTCATCATCAAAGCGTTGGCCCTGACCGCACCCGGCGGCTACGTGGCGGTGCTGACCAGCCGCTACACCCTGGACTCCGCCAAATCGGCCGCTCGGCGCGACATCGCCACCAAAGCCGACCTCATCGCAGCGATCCGTCTCCCGTCTCGAGCGTTTAGTCGCGTGGCGGGCACCGACGTCGTCACCGACCTGCTGATTTTGCGGCGCCGCGACCCCGCCCAGCCCGCACCCGAGCCGCCGGCCTGGATCGACGCCGCGCCCACCGACCTCGTCGACCCCGCCACCGGCGAGACCCACAGCCTGCACATCAACACCTACTTCCTCGACAACCCCGACCACGTGCTCGGCCAGCTTCGCCTAGGTCACGGGGTGCACGGATCCGCCCAACTCGTCGTCGCCGGGGACAGCGGAGCCGAACTGGCCGAGCAGCTGCGCGCCCGGCTCACGCCGCTGATCGACT
Organism: Mycobacterium sp. NGS66; assembly: GCF_059812225.1. NCBI lineage: Bacteria > Bacillati > Actinomycetota > Actinomycetes > Mycobacteriales > Mycobacteriaceae > Mycobacterium > Mycobacterium sp. NGS66. The sequence goes on from NZ_JCALCG010000009.1 coordinate 172,761, forward strand.
CCGCGGTGCGCCGCGGCTTGGGGCTCACCGCTACCGCGGCCGACCTCACCGACGTCTCACCCCGCGCGTTCGATCCCGGCCTGATCACCGCCGCCGACCGCGGCGAAGACACCCCGCTGTACACCCTGCGCTACAACCCCGACACCCGCGGCATCGAACACTGGACCGGCCACCAATGGGAACCGCACAAAACCCCGAAAACGCTGGTCGCAGAAACCCGTGAACTGATCGCCCTGCGCGACATCGCGGCCAGCCTGATCGCTTCCCAACGCGACGGGCGCCCCGGCGCCGAACGCGACCAGCTGCGCGGTCACCTCAACACCCTCTACGACACCTACGTGCGCCGCCACGGCCCGCTGAACCGCTTCACCTGGGTCTATCCCAGCATCACCGAGCAGCGCAGCGCCCAGCGCCGCGCCGCGGCCGAAGCCGCCTGGCGCGCCGCCGAAGGCACCGCTGCGCGCCCCTACGACGGACCCATACCCGATGAACTGGCCACCCAGTGGGAACACGAGGCCTCCGAACCCCCCGCCCCGCACAAAAAACGCCGCCACCTCGACGGCGGAATGCGCCACGACCCCGGCTGGGCGCTGGTGGCCGCCCTGGAAATCTTCGACGAAGACACCGGAACCGCGACCAAATCCCCCATCTTTTCCACCGACCTGCTCACCGCCGCAACAGAACCCACCACCGCCGACACCCCCGAAGAAGCCCTCGCGATCAGCTTGGACCGCACCCAACGCGTCGACATCGACCTCATCGCCTCCCTGCTGGAAGTCAGCACCGACGACGCCCGCGAGCTGCTGGCCGGGCTGGTCTATCCCAGCCTCGACGACCCCGGCGAACTCATCCCCGCCGTTACCGCCCTATCCGGAAACGTGCGCACCAAACTCGGTCGCGCTCTAGAGGCCGCCCACACCGACCCGCGCTACGGCGACTACGCGCGCGCGCTCCGCGCGCTGCTGCCAGTGCAGCGGGAAGCCGAAGACATCCGGGTGCGCCCCGGCGCGCCGTGGATCCCCGCACCGGTGATCGCGGCTTTCGCCGAAAAAACTTTCGGCACAACCGGTGTGACCGCCGAGCACATCGCCGGGCGCTGGGTTGTCGACATCGCCTCCTACAAACGTCACGGCAGACTGATGACCGACGAGTGGGGGCTAGACCGGCGTGGCTGCGACGCGGTCAGTCTGCTCGAGGCCGCCTGCAACTCCAAAGCCGTCCTGGTCAACGACCAAGACGGAGTCCTCGACCCGCAGGCCACCTTCGCCGCCCAAGCGAAAATGGCCAAAATCAGCGACGAATTCGCCCGCTGGCTGTGGTCGGATGAGCAGCGCCGCGATCGGCTGGTCACCGAATACAACCGGCGGTTCAACTCGCTACGCGCTCCCAGTTACGACGGGTCACACCTGCGGCTGCCCGGCATGTCGGACCACTTCACCCCGCACTTCTATCAGCGAAACGCGGTGGCGCGCATCATCAGCGAACCCACCGTGCTGCTCGACCACGTCGTCGGTGCCGGCAAGACCGGCAGCATGGTGGCCGGCGCAATGGAATTGCGCCGCCTAGGCTTGGTCCGCCAACCCTGGCTGGTGGTTCCCAACGCCATCGTCGAACAAGTTGGGCGCGAAGCCAAACAGTGGTACCCGGCCGCCAAAGTCCTGCTCGGGTCGGCGGCCACCACAGCCGACGGCCGCCGGCGCTTCGTCGCCCAAACAGCGTCCAGCGACTGGGATCTGGTCGTCATCCCGCAATCAGCGTTCACCGCGATCAACGTCTCCACACAACTACGCATCGATTACATCGAAGACCAGCTCGACACCTTGCGCACCCAACTAGAATCCGCCGAATCCGACCGCAGCAAAAAGCGCATCGAGCTTGCGATCAAAACCGAAAAAGCCCGCCTGGAAAAACTGCTGGCCGCCAACAACAAAGACGTCGGCCTCCGGTTCGAGGAATCCGGCTGCGACTATCTGATGATCGACGAGGCCCACACCTACAAAAACCTCGGACGCACCTGCAACATCGAAGAACTATCCTGCGCCAATGCCTCCCAGCGCGCCGAGGACCTCGCCCTCAAACTACGGGTGCTGCGCCAGCGGCGCCGCGATGAAGCCCACGCTCAAGGCATTCCGGCGCACCGCGTCGTCGAACGCGTCGCCACCTTCGCCACCGGAACACCCATCGCCAACTCCCTCGGCGAGCTGTGGGTCATGCAAACCTTCCTGCGCCCCGACCTGCTCGAGACTGCCGGCGTCGCCGAGCTAGGGGACTGGGGTGCCGCATTTACCGCCACCACCACCACCATCGAAGTCAACTCCACCGGCACCAAACTGCGCCCAGTCACCCGCGTCGGAAAATTCACCAACCTTCCCGAACTGCTGGCCCTATCGTCGACCTACACCGACGTCGTCACCCGCGAACAAGTGCCCGTTCAACTGCCGGCACTGCACACCGGACAACGCCAAATCATCAGCCTGCAACCCGACACCGAAGTCGTCGACTTCATCACCGACCTCGGCTGGCGCCTAGACCACCTCGACGCCCGCAACCCCCAACGCGACAACCAACTCAAAATCAGCACCGACGGGCGCAACGCATCCCTCGACCCCCGCCTGGCCCACCTAAGCCCACCGCGTCACAGCCGCGCCGCCGCGGCAGCAGAGCTTGCCATCGGGATCTACAAGCGCTACCGCGAGCGCGCCTACACCCATCCCGACACCGGTGCCCCCGCCGGCACCGGCGCCCTGCAAATCATGTTCTGCGACCGCGGCACCCCCTCCAAACACGCCGGCCAATTCACCATCTATGAAGCCCTCAAAGACGAGCTCGTGGCCCACGGCATGCCCGAGCAGGCGATCCGCTTCGTCCACGACGCCAAGACCCCCCAAGAACGCCACAGCCTGTTCTCCCAATGCGTCACCGGAGAGGTCTCGGTGCTAATCGGCTCCACCGAGAAAATGGGCACCGGCGTCAACGTGCAAGCCCGCGCCGTGGCCCTCTACCACATCGACGTGCCCTGGCGGCCCTGCGACCTCGAACAACGCGAAGGCCGCATCCTGCGCCAAGGCAACCAAAACCTCGACGGCATCCACATTTTCACCATGGTCACCGAATCCAGCTACGACACCGTCATGTGGCAAAAGGTCCAAGCCAAAGCCCTGTTCATCGAACAAATGCGCCGCAACGAAGTTCTCGACACCGAGATCGAAGACCTCTCCGGCGGCGACATCGGCACCGCCGCCGCCGAAACCAAAGCCATCGCCACCGGAGACCCCCGCTACCTGCGCCAAGTCGAACTCGACGACACCGTCAAGCGCCTCACCGCGCTCGAACGCGCACACCAACAATCCGTGCGCCACCGGGACTTTCAAGTCCGCGTCCTAGAACGCGCCATCCCCAACAAACAACGTGACATCGACGAACTCGCCCCCGTCGCCCGCAAGGCCGCAGCCGTGGCCGCCGCCGGCGGCGCGCCCCGTATCACCGTCGGCGATACCACCTACACCGAACGCGTCCCTGCCGCCCAAGCATTCTCCGCTGTCTGTCGCCACGCCTACACCGCAGGTAAAGACCGCGGCGCCAGCCGCTTTGAGCCGATCGGCGCCGCCATCAACGACATTCCAATCCTGGCCGCCCGCGACCTGACCCACGACCAACTGTTGTTACGCCTGGCAATACCGTCGCGCACCGCCGACATCGACGGCGTTGAATTACTTTCCACCGCAAGTGGTCTGGGCGCTGAGATCAACGGCCCCAAACAGCTCGGCCTGTTACGGCGCTTGGAAAACCTCTACACCGGCCTACCCGAGCACCACGCCGGCTTGCAATCCGAACACGCCCGCGACCAGGCCGCCCTCGACGACTTCCTCGCCAATCCGCCAGCACCCTTCGAGCACGCCGACGAACTGGCCGCCAAAGACACAGAACTCAAGGCCCTCACACTCGAACTGCGCATGGCCGCCCAAAGTCCCGAGGCCAAAACCAAAGCCGCACAAGCAGAACAACGCATGACAGCCCGCGGCCGCAAACCCGGCTGGAGCCTCCTACTGAACCCCACACCCGCCCTGCTCGAAGAACTCGGCTACCCCAGCGCCGAGGCTCTGCGCCGAGTCATCCGCACACGCGAAAAACTCAGCCTGGAGCGCCACCACAAGATCGACAGCCCCGAACCCAAGCGCGACGACCCGGTGCCCGACCTCTAGACGCGGTAAGTTGTTGTGGCCGCCGACAATGCCGAACCGCGCCCCATTGACTCGTGCTGCGCCTGGCGTATCACCGCGAGCAGCTCACCAGCTTTGCCGTGCAGAAACTGCGCCATTTCCATCTGCGCACCCACCGCATCCAGAGTGGGACGCCGCGCCGCGACGCCTTCTTCAAGATCGGCCCGAAGAGCACGCAAACGGGCGCAAGCAGTCTGGGCTGCTGCATGCGCGCCCTCCAGCGCCGCAGCCACCCGTTCGTCGGCCACGGCGCGCCGAGCGTGGACCGCAGCAAGGTCGGCCGACATTGCAGCGGCCGCACCCGCCCCCGACCCACGCATATCCGGTATGGCCATACCTGTCAGCGGTGGGGGAGCGCCGGCGCCGGACAGACCAGCACGCCCCAGGGCTTCATCTGGGGCGGCCGACACCGCGTCGGCGAGCAGGGCATCGATGCCGCGGAGCAATTCCAGTAGCTGCGCTTCCCAGAAAGCCATGCCACCGACCATAAACGGCTGCTCCGCCCGCCGCCAACGCCTGCTCCGCCCGCCGCCAACGAAAAACCTTCCGTGAACGTCCACCGCTTTGGGCGCACCGATCGTCGATGTCGGCGCCGAGCATAGCCGAGCCGCCGCCCGTAATGCTACGGTGCGCCAGTGGGGACCACTCAACCCAATGCCTTGGCGCCGGCAAATGATGCCGGTGGCGCGGTCACCACGTTCGCCCGTCCGCCAGCACCGCGGACTCGCGCCTCCTGGGCGCCCAACGCATCCACCCCGTATCCTTCCTAAGCCGCGGGTTTCGGCGTATGGCTGACATTTCACCCAGCTCCCTGACCGGGCTCATTGACCAAACCCGAGCCGCCCTGCGCCGTGCCGCCGACCTGATCCCAGCTAACCCGGCGTTGCCGCCGACTTTGAACACCACCACACTGGCGGCGGCCCACCAAAGCCTGCGCTCCCAGCAGACCGCGGCTGCGCCACCAGCATTCAGCGGAACCGGCGCACGCACCTACACGACCGCACTGCGAGCCTCGACGGAAGCACTGGCCGACTACCTCGGCGCCGACCACAGGCTCGCCGCAGGCTACGACGCCGCCGCGGCCAGCGCCCGCGCCGCCCGAGCCAAACTCGACAGCATCGTCTACGACACCGACGACGGTATTCAGGCACTGCTGCCCACAACGAACAGCGCAACCGGGCGCGACCAGCTCGCCACCTACCTGCACAATCAACTCGGCAAGGCCGGCGCCGTGCTCACCGACACCCAACACGACAGCAGCGCCGCCGCCTCCGTCATCCGACCCGCCACCGCGGGATACCACGTTGGCCCGAACCACCGCAACGGTCACATCCGCAGCGCCGGGATGGGTGAGCCCTTCGACGATTTCGAAAAGCGCCGGCTGTGGACCGATAAAGATCTCTACCCCCACGAGCCCAGCGCTGCTGACATCAAACAGAAGTCCATTGGCGACTGCTACTTCGACGCCACGATGGGAGCAATCGCTCATGCCAATCCTCAGTGGATCAAGGACCGCATCCACTACGACCCTAAGACCGGCACCTTCGATGTGACTCTGTGGAATGGCCATGCGTGGCAACACATTACGGTCACCCAAGATGATATCGGAACCGACATCGACCATCACGGGGCTAGCTGGATAGATCGCGACCACCCCAACGCCCCGCTGTGGCCGGCCGTGCTGGAGTCGGCCTACGCCAAGTTGCACAACCCCGACCAAAGCCTCGGGCAGGCCCTCGAATACGGCATCGGAAAAGGCGGGTCCGCGCCGGATGCCTTGCAAGCGTTGACCGGTAACCGCGGAGTGAACATCGACCCTAGGCGGGTTTGGTACACCGAGCAGCATATCGATCAGGCCATCTCGACAGCATTGGCGCACCATCAACCGGTGACGATCGCGACCACAGACCACGGTGGCCCGCTGGTCGGTCCGCATGTGTACATCGTGGAAGGCATCGACGGGGTTGGCAGCGACGCCAGGCTGACCCTACGTAACCCCTGGGAAGATAATCCGCGCGACCCGGGGAACCCCTTGATCACAGTGCGGCTCGGCGACGTCATTGGCTCCGGGCCGACCGGGGGATTTGACCGGCACAACACCCATCATCCGTCGCAGGGCGTGAATATTGGCGAGCTCCCTGTAGCAGGAGGCGAAGTCGCGGCAGGCCGCCGCCAGTGAAGGTGAACCAGTCAACCAAGTTATGGGCCATGGCTGCAGCAACATTCGTCGTGGTTGCCGTTGGAGCCGGTGGGTACGTCGTGGTGCAGTACGAGTTCGCGCGGCAGCCATCATCGCTGAGCAGCCTGCCTGAGTATCCGTTTGCCGACTCCACCTACCCGATCGATGACATCCCCACGCCGGAACGTGACCACGCAAAAGCGGTATTGCGGCACCTCGCCGCCGGCATGGCCCCAGGCTATCGCCCCACCGCCGAGCGCTTCCTGGCCAGCAAAGGCGAATTCATCTGGGACGCGGTCCGCAGCGGCCTCGACGGCTACTTGTCCGACGCGAACTTTCACATTCACGACGTCGGGCAATTACCGCACCAAGAAGGTGACCCGGCTTACGTCGTGTGGACTCGCACCAACCGATTGCAGCACTGGTTCAACCCCAACCACATCCTCGCCATCGGCTTGCAAGACACTGTCCGCGCCGCGCAGCCACGTGAAGAACTACACGTCTACGCCTACTTCGAACTGATGCCCGCCGCGCCTCGCACCCGAAATGCTTCCTAAGCCGCGGGTTTCGGCGCATGGCTGACACCTCACCCAGCTCGCTGACCGGGCTCATTGAGCAAACCCGAGCCGCTCTGCGCCGCGCCGCCGACCTGATCACCGCTAACCCGCCGGCGCCAGCCACGCTGAACACCACCACACTGGCGGTCGCTCACCAAACCCTGCGCGCCCAGCAGAGCGCGGCGACGCCACCAGCATTCAGCGGAACCGGCGCACAGACCTACACGACCGCACTGCACGCCTCGGCCGAAACCATGGCCGACTACCTCAGCGCCGACTACAGGCTCGCCGCAGGCTACGACGCCGCCGCGGCCAGCGCCTGCGCCGCCCGAGCCAAACTCGACGGCATCGTCTACGACACCGACGACGGTATTCAGGCACTCCTGCCCACGACGAACAGCGCAACCGGGCGCGACCAACTCGCCACCCACCTGCACAATCAACTCCACAAAGCCCGCACCGTGCTCACCGACACCCAACACCACAGCAACGCCGCCGTGTCCATCATCCAAGCCGCCGCAGCCGGCTACCACCTGCCCCAAAGTCATCGGGACCCCAAACCCCAGCCGCCGCCCGATCCAGCCCCATGCTGCTGGATCGGAACCGAAAACGGCGACGTTGCCAAGCTATGCCCACCCGACACCGACACGGTCACCTACGTCGACCGCGACGGCAATTATGTGGCCAAAGACCTTGCAACCGGAGAAGTTACGATCATGCACCGCCCCGGTCAGACCGAAGGTGGCAGCTGCTGGTTGGGGAGCGCCACCGCAGATCGCTCCATATGCGGACCCTGCGCCGTGCGATGGATGTATCCGCGCAACGGATTCCTGATTACCGAAGAGCTAGGCCCGGATGGCAAGTCCCACATAATCTTTCAAACACCGCTCGGACCACTCATACCGTAGAGCCACGCTGACCGGGATTCCACCCAGACTCACCGCCAGTGCGAGGCCAAGACCACCACCCCGATGAAATCACCGGGAGCGGCTCGAATTTCAACTCGCCGACATTCGCCGAATCACCATGCAGGAGCCCAAATGACAGCGGCCGTCAGCCCGACAACCGAGAAGAAACTGCGGAACGCGATGGAACGGCTACTCGCAGGACAGCCGGTCCGCACGGATGGCCGCCTTACCAAAGCCAACCTGCATATCGAGGCGGGCGTCAGTCGCGCAACCATGAACCGCGCCACTGAAGTCATCGCCGACTGGGAACGCCACTGGCGGCACCGAGCCTGCTCCTCGAGACGCCCGCCTGGTCGAGCTGCAGGAAACGGTCGCCAAGCTGAAGCAGAACGTTGCGACGTTACGACAACACAACACCGAGCTCGAACGTAAAAATCAGGCCGCTGTCACCATGATCGCAGAACTCAGTTCGCGCCAGTCAGGGCAATGACCAGACCGGTACAGTTATGCCCTTGCCGGTGCGGCAGCAACGGCGACGCTGGTGAGCGGGGGAGCCGTACCTTCTGCCCTGGCCAGGACATTTCCTCCGCCCAGTTGCCGATTACACCGAACTCATGCGCCTAACTCGACCAGAATTGTCGGTGTCGATAGCTACGGTGGACACAGCCAGAAGGGATGCACGAATGGGCTTGGTTGAGTCGATCACGCCGCGACGCGATGTTCTCGAGGGCGAGCTGACCGAGGCGCGGTTCGCTGCCAGTCTGGAGGAAGTCGTCGCAGGCACCGCGCCCGAGGCGTACGGAACGCCGGCCGTGTTCTTTGCGTCGACATACCCGTCCGGGGGGCTGAAATCCCTCCTAAATGAGGCGATGGGCCGGGTGACCGGAGGCCGGGCTGACGCTGCAAGCGTGATCCGACTGGAGACGAACCTGGGCGGCGGCAAGACCCACAACCTGATCGCGCTGTACCACGCCGCCCACGGCGGCCTCACCGCCGAGCAAGCCCCCGAGTTGATGGACCCCAATCTGCTGCCCAAGGTCCCGCTCCGCCAGCTCGGCGTGTTTGTCGGCACCAGCTCTGGGGCGTCGACCTTCCCACCCATCGAGGGCGTCGCCGCGAAGACAATGTGGGGATACCTCGCGCTACAGCTGGGCGGGTTGCCTGGCTATGAGTCGGTGCGCTCGGACGACGAGTCCCTTACGGCACCGGGTTCGGATGCGATCAAGCGCCTGCTCGGCGACGAGCCGTCGCTCATCCTCATCGATGAGATCGCCCGCTACTACGCTGTCGCCAAAGGTGTGACTGTCGGCCAGACCACACTCGCTGGTCAGACGACCGCGTTCCTCATGGCGCTGATGGAGGCCGTCGACGCGCTGCCGCACGCAGTTCTAGTCATCACCACGACGGGCCTCACCGACGCATTCGGCGAAGACACCGCCGACGTGATCAAGGCGATTGACGAAGCGCGTGAGTTGATGGCACGCAAGGAACTCGTCCTGCGGCCGAGTGAAGAAGCAGATCTGCCGCGGATCCTGGCGCGGCGATTGTTCGAGCCGATCCCGACCGGTGCCGCAGGTGCCGTCGCGCAGGTCTACGCCGAGACCGCCGACGCTGCCTTCGGCGCGGGCCTCGACCTCCCCGAGGGCGTGGCCGGCGCAGGATGGGCGACCGAAATCATGCGCACCTACCCATTCCACCCCGCGCTCATCCGGGTGCTCGACAAGCGGCTGTCCACCATTCCGAACTTTCAGCGCACCCGCGGTGCGCTTCGGCTGCTCGCGCGAGTCGTGCGAGACCTCTGGCAGGACTCGCCCGAAGACGCCCAGTTGATCCACCTGCACCACGTCAATCTCGCCGACCGCGTCATCGCCGAAGAACTATCCAGCCGGCTCGAACGACCCGCCTACGAACCCGTCATCCGTGCCGACATCGCATCACAGCCGGGCGGCGAACTGTCGCACGCCGACGCCGTGGACCAGCACATGGGCAGCACCTACGCCCGTCGACTCGCCACGAGTATCTACCTGTATTCGCTCACCCGCGATGTGCCTGGCGTCCCCGCCGCCGAACTGTATGGCGCGACCCTCGCTCCAGGCGGTGACCCGAACCTGCTGCAGAAGGCGCTCGACGGTCTTGAGCGCGCTTGCTGGTACCTACACGCGGACGTCCACGGCTACCGGTTCTCTACGGAGGCATCGCTGGTCAAGCTCGTCCAAGAAGCCGAGAGCGAAATCAGTATCACCAAGGCGCGCACCGAGGCCACCGCGATCCTCGCGCAACGCTTCAAAGACGCTGCGCTCAAAGTGAGACGGGCATGGGAGGACGCCAAGGTTCCTGACAACGACGAGGACGCCTGGCTCGTCATTCTCCACTGGGACGACTTTGGCGATCACCGGGGCGTAGACCCGCACTCAGGCGTCCCGACCAAAGTCCAAGAACTGTGGGACCGTACGCCATCCGGCGGCATCCGTGAGTTCCGCAACCGGCTCGTCATCCTGGCGCCCTCGCAGGGCACCCACGACGCGATGGTCCGCGCCGTCCGCACCCACCTGGCGCTGGTCGCGCTGGACAGCAACGCCGAAGTGCGAGCCGCGCTCAGCGCCGATAAACGGGAGGAACTCAAGAATCGGCGCAAGGAATCCGAACTCCTCGCCCAGATCGCCGTCTGCAACCACGTAAACGTCCTGTACGTCCCCACCGCGAGCGGGCTCGACGCGATCGAACTTGACGTGGTCACGCAAGCGTCGTCGAGACCCAACCAGACCGACGCTATCCTTGACCGACTCGCCAGCATGGACAAAACGCTCACTTCGAGCGCGAAACCACTTGACCCCGGCTACATCAAAGCAAAGCTCGGAGAGCTACTACAGAAGCCACAGCCCACCCGCGAGCTGGTCCGCGCCTTCGCTCGCCGCACCGATCTCAAACTCGTCCTCGACCGGGCCCAACTCGTCGCCCTCATCGGCGCGGGGGTACGAAACGGTGTCTGGGAGTACCAAGACCCAGAACGCGGCGACGACGGCTGGGCAACTAAGGACCACCCGAGCGCGGCCGTACGCCTCGCGGAAGACACCTTCATCCATCCCCCGGGCTCCGCCCCCGCGCCCAAGGAGCTCGTGTGCCCGTTCTGCGGCACGAGCCACCCGGGCAGCGCCTGTCCCGAAAAGGGAGGAGGGCCCATCTTCCCCCCGCCGCCAACCCCAACTCCAGGAGTATTCACCGGAACCGGCAGCGGCGGAAAGGCTTTCGCTGATGCGCGGGGTGCCGCAGCGGATGCCGGTCGGAACGAGTTGCGACAGCTCACTGTGGCCATCGACCACGTCGGAGCAGGAGCCGGAGCCGAATTGGCGCGACTTCACACTGTCGTCAATCCGAGCACGCTGGGCGTGACTCTTCACTACGACATCGATGTCACGGTCGCTCTCAGCGACCCGAGTGACTCAGTCCAGATCCGGTTCCACGGTGGACCGGCGGACTACGCACCGCTGCGGGAAGCCCTCAAGCAGCTTCTTGGCCCGCGTCAGGCAACCTTAAAGTCCAGCGTGACAGCACAGTTCACTGAGCCGATCCTGCTGTCCGGCGACCAGGCGAATGCAATAGCCCAAGCCGCGACAGATACCGGGCCCGCAAAGTGCTCAGTCACTATGAATACGGAAGGCATATCGTGAGCCGTGCCGAACACTATTCCTGCCATATCAGCCGCGATGACGACGGTCGGATCACCGCCGTCGCGATCGACGTCACCGACCTCGAAGGCGGACAGCGCGCGATCCGAGTGAACGGTCACCGGGCGGCCCACATTGCAGCCCCCCTACAGGAAATCTTTCGCACAGCTGCCTTGCGCGGAAGGCAATGGAGCTCGCCGCGGCCCTTCGAACTGACTCCCACGCTGGGTGCCCACGCGGAATTACTGCTACGCGCGGTCAAGCCACTTCGGCGGATCGATCGCATCGCCGGCGTCGCCGAAGGAATCGCCGGCATGAGTCGTGAAGAAGCCAATTACTGGCACGCCCAGGCGCAGCGCCGGTACGGCCTGAAGGCACTCCGCGTGTTGCTCGACGGCGGATCCCGATGACACGTTCGCTGATTGAGCAATGGCTACCCGCTCAAGCAATCGGCGCGGAAAGCCTCCGCGAGCGCGGCACCCCCAAGGCACTTCCGCCAATCAACTTCCTCCACGTTTGGTGGGCCCGCCGTCCCCTGACCGCCAGCCGCGCAGCCGTCTTGGCCTCGATCTTGCCTGCTTGGCCATCAGCCGAGGAGGCTGCAGCCGATCCGCGTAGCGAAACGATCCTCGCTGGGCTCCAAGCTGAATTTCCAAGTGGCGAGACCCAATACCATGCATGGTTTCGTCGAACGGTTGGCATCATGGGCGATCCAGTGACGGTCCGGGCCGCGATAAAAGCCGCCAACGCCGAGGGCCGCAAGCTTCCAGGGAACCCTTACGGCTACCAACGTGCATTCACAACTTCCCCTGATGAACAAGCGGTGGAAACAATCCGTCGACTCGCCGCCCTGCGAAGCGGGAGCCCAGATAATCCGTCTGTACTTGACGCGTTTGCAGGTGGCGGTTCGATCCCATTTGAGGCCGCCCGGCTCGGTTGTGACACTTACGCAAACGAGTTGAATCCTGTAGCGACGGCGATTCTCGAGGGAACCGTTTCGCTACCGGCGGCTCTAGGAGCTCCGTTCGCGAAGGTCATCTCGGAATGGGGTGGACGATGGGCAGAGCGCGTACGCGAGCGTCTAGAGCCCTACTTCCCGCGCCAGGACGGCGAAACGATAGCAGCGTACATCTGGGCGCATACCGTGCCCTGCCCGACAACTGGCCGTCCGACGCCGCTCGCTCCCGACTTCTGGCTTGCCCGCGGCGCCGCCGGGAGCGCCGCGGTTCGGCTTGATGTCGACGCCGAGCGTGGGGCCGTCTCTCCGGTAATCATCACAGGCTCAGCCGCGGCTGCATTTGGCAATCGAACCACCTACAAAAACGGTACAGCCGAGAGCATCTGGACTGGCGAGACCTTCCCAGGATCGTACATTCAGGACCAGGCGATCAACGGCCGATTAGATGTCATGCTGCTCGCAATCTGTTTCAGTCGACCAACCGCGTCTGGACGGCAGTTCCGTGCGCCCTCGGATGCTGACGCCAAAGCGGTCTCGGCCGCGAAAGCTGCACTTGCTCAGCGCATTCCACAGTGGGAGATCGCAGACCTGGTCCCTAGCGAGCCGATCTTCGAAGGCAAGGAGACGAAGCGCAGCGTCGACATGGGTTTGACGAGGTGGTCGGACCTGTTCATGCCCCGCCAGCTCCTTGCCAACATGTGCATCCTCGAGGAACTCAAGATGCTTATTTCCGAGGCGCGAGGCGTACTTGCTGCCGACGAGGCGAACGCGCTAGCCCTCTACCTTGCCTTTGCGTTAGACAAGATGGTCGATTACAACGGCCGGCTATCAAGCTGGCACTCTTCGCGCACCCTGATCCGTAACACCTTCGACCGCCATGACTTTGCGTTCAAGTGGACCTGCGCAGAGTTCGATGCAGCGCACGCTCTGGTCCCTTGGGGTGTCGGAAATGCCGTGGCCAACCACACCAAAATCTGTTCTCTTATCGCACCGGACGCGACGATCTTTTCTGCGGCACGGTCGGCCAGGGCACATGTGCGCCGAGGATCTGCCGCGAATCTCGACCTGCAAGATGAATCCATCGACGTGATCGTGACTGATCCGCCCTATTACGACAATGTCATGTACGCAGAATGTTCGGACTATTTCTACGTCTGGCTAAAGCGGTCATTGCGCGACACCTGGCCGCAGTACACGGAACTAATCCTAACGGACAAGGAGGATGAAGCAGTAGCAAATCGCGCCTTGTTCAAGGACATTGCTGTGCCCACCCGGCGCGGGCGTCGTAAGAACGATGGCGGGAAGACCGCCGACGAACTTGCCGACGAACGTTACGAACAGCTGCTGACAAAAGCATTTCGTGAGGCAAACCGAGTTCTCAAACCTTCCGGCGTCCTAACAGTCATGTTCACGCACAAGCGAGTTGACGCCTGGGACACCCTGGGCGCTGCTCTGCTCGATACCGGCTTTTCGATTCTGTCATCATGGCCGATCCATACGGAAAGCGAACATTCCCTTCACCAAGCGAAGAAGAACGCAGCCGCGTCAACGATCTTTCTTACCTGCCGCAAGCGCACGAGCAGCTCGCCTGCGTATTGGGCGGACATCCGCGGCAATGTCGAGCGAGCCGCAGAGGAAGCGGCGTCGCGCTTCGCCGAGAAAGGCATGACCGGTGTCGATCTAACGATCGCCACCTACGGCCCCGTCCTCTCTGTCCTGTCAGAGAGCTGGCCGGTCTACACCGGGGACTTGGGCGCCGACGGACAACCTGAAGTCCTGCGCCCAGATGCGGCGCTTGATCTCGCACGAGAGCGCGTAGCTACATTAAAAAAGCGTGGTCTACTGGGCGGTCGCGAGGTCGAGTTCGATCGAATCACTGACTGGTACCTGTTGGCCTGGAACGACTTCCAAGCCGCCGAGTTCCCGTTCGACGAGGCGCGCAAGCTCTGCATCGCCACACACCTCGAGTTCGACGAGATCGCCCGCCAACACAAAATTGTCAAAGCCGCATCGGGGAAGGTAACTCTCCAGACGCCAGCCCAGCGCCGCACCGCAGGCGAACTCGACCCCGACGCATCCGCCTACACCACCTGGATCGATCGCCTCCACGCACTAATGCTCATCTACGACGAAGACGGACTCGCGGCCGCACGCGCGTGGCTCGAGCGCACGGGACTCGCCGACGACGCGCGCTTCAGCGATCTCGTCGAGGCAACATTGCACGCGATCCCCCGCGTCAAAGACAAAGGCCAATTCGCTCGACCAGAAGCACGCATCCTTGACAGCCTCCGCACTGCCTTATTCGACCACATCCCGCCGCCGACCGACCCCAGCGCCCCAGCTGGAATTCAGGGCGCATTCGAAGTCGACCCCGAACTGGGCGAACTCGGCTACGAAGACGACGAGGGCGATCTACCCGAGGATGAGGAGTGAACGAACCGCATACGCATACCCCCGATGGCGAAGCAGTACCGTCCGGTCTGCGCGGCATCGACCTACAACCCGGCTACGACTCCAGCGACCAGGTTCTCGAGACTTTCTATGTCCCAGCCCTTTCGCGGGCAACCTCGTACGATCGCTCCGTTGGCTACTTCAGGTCCTCTGCCCTCAGCGTCGCCGCGCGCGGCCTGTCGCGGTTTATCAACGGAGGTGGCCGTGTTCGGCTCCTATGCGGCGCCGAGATCACACCAGCCGACCGTGACGCCCTCCTCGGCCGTAGCTCTCTTGACGGCGCGTTCGCTCAACGCCTCGCTGATCGTCTCGTCACCGACCGCGAGGTCGACCAGAAGCGCCTGCAGGTCCTCGCGTGGCTGGTCCAGGAGCACCGCATGGAAGTGCGTATCGCGATCGCTGTCGACGGAAATGGTGAACCGATTGTCGGGGGCGATCAGGATCCTTACTTCCACGAGAAGATCGGCGTCTTGCGCGATACCCACGGTGACGGCGTCGCTTTCCAGGGTTCGGTCAACGAATCGGCCACCGCATGGACGAGGAACTTCGAATCGTTCTCGGTCTACACCTCGTGGGGTGCAACCTCGACGCATTTCAGCTTCTGGGCCAACAAGTTCGAGGAACACTGGGCCGGTCGCATGGCCGGCTTCAAGGTGTATCCGCTGCCGACTGCCGCTCGCGAACGCCTCCTTAGTCTCGCACCAGGAGCCGCGCCCGATCCCCGAGACATTGAGGAACCGCCAATTGTCGGCGTCGATGCCGTGGTCGCGCGATACCTACAGGTCGCCCCACGTCTCATCGGCGCCGAGGCACTACCTGAAGCGACGGTCGGCTTAAACCTGTTCCCGCACCAGCGCCAAGTTGTGGAGCGGCTCGCCAGCCTTCACCCACGCTCGTGGCTAGTTGCCGACGAGGTCGGCCTGGGCAAGACGATCAGCGCGGGGATGGCGTTGCGTCGCTTGACTCTCGAGGGGCGCGTACGCCGCGCGCTCATCCTCGCACCCGCGAACGTTTGTCGACAGTGGCAAGACGAGCTGTTCGAGAAATTCGGACTTTGGGTGCCACGCCTTGACGCCAACAAGATCTACGGTGCTCACCCATCCGATGTGCATGGCAGTGGCCCCAACCCGTACGCGGAGCACTCGCTGCTCATCGCATCTAGCCACCTCGCGCGCCGGCCAGAGCATCACCGCCTCATCCTCGATGCTGCCCCGTACGACCTGTTGGTCGTCGATGAGGCCCATCATGCACGCCGCACACATGCGGCTGAGAACCAATACCGCCCTGGGCGATTGCTGGAATTGCTCGACCAGCTGAACAATCACGGTGCCACTCGTGCCCTTTGGTTACTCACGGCCACACCGATGCAGATCGACCCTGTCGAGCTACGTGATCTGTTGGTGCACATCGGCCTTCAAGGAACGCTTGCAGACCGTGACTGTTTTAACCGCTACTTTCAGGAGCTCGCCAAAGACGACGACTCACGCGTGGCGTGGGAGTGGCTCGACCAGGCGCTCCAAGACACACCACACCTGCCCAGAACGACTGCCGACGAAGCCCTGCTGGAGCGCATTAGACGCGATATAGGCCCGGTCGCGGCAGCGCACATCGAACGCTTCGGCACCGGGCAGGCCACCGCGTCGGAGATCGTCAGCGGGCTCGACAGCGACGGAACCGTGGCCCTACGTAGCTGGTTGCGCACAATCGGGCCGGTCGGCCAATTAGTCACCCGCCACAGCCGCAGCACTCTCAGGTCATATCGCGACCGAGGGCTATTGTCTGAGAACCTCGCCGACCGGGATACGGCGGCGGTCGCCATCCCATTCGACGCGGCGGAACAGAAACTCTACGACCAACTCGACGAGCTTATCGATCGACTCATGTTGGCGCATGGCAGCAGCCAAGGCGCGGGCTTTGTCCTCACCGTCTACCGCCGCCGGCTGACCTCATCGTGGGCCGCCATCCGAAAAACGCTTACCCGGCGTCTGGCACACGAGGAACTCCTGCTCGACGACGACCTTCTCGTCGAGGCTGACGACGCCGAACTCGAAACGACGAATGCGGGCGCAATCAACCAGACGCAGGCGCTTCCGTTGACCCCAGCGGAGATCGACGAAATTCGCGGCTATGTCGAGCGCATGGGGGTCGTAGCGGATTCCAAATTCGACCGCCTGCTAACGGATTTGAACGCCGCGCGGGACCTGGATAGGTCGACGATCGTGTTCACCCAATTCGCCGACACGCTCGAAGATCTACGTGATCGGCTCAGCGGCGCCTATCGCCATCAGATGGCGACATTTACCGGTGCTGGAGGGAGGATTTTCCGCGATCTCGAGGGCTGGATTGAGATCTCCAAGCGTGATCTGGTCGAGGCGGTCCGCGCACGTCGTGTCACCGTCCTGCTTGCCACCGACGCGGCAAGCG
The DNA here is from genome assembly GCF_059812225.1 of Mycobacterium sp. NGS66. Classification (NCBI taxonomy): domain Bacteria; kingdom Bacillati; phylum Actinomycetota; class Actinomycetes; order Mycobacteriales; family Mycobacteriaceae; genus Mycobacterium; species Mycobacterium sp. NGS66. Next base: position 190,123 of record NZ_JCALCG010000009.1, read on the forward strand.
AGGGCCTGAACCTGCAGACGTGCAGCTACCTCATCAATTACGACATGCCATGGAACCCCATGCGGGTCGAGCAGCGCATCGGTCGCGTGGACCGCCTGGGTCAGCAGGCCGATGTCGTCAAGATCCGCAGCTACTTTATTCCGAATACCGTTGAGGAGTCCGTATATACGGCTCTTGCAAACCGCATCGACATCTTCAGCGGCATGCTGGGCTGCCTTCAACCCATACTTGGCTCAACCGAGCAGGCGTTCCGCCAAATCTTCCGCGCGCCGCGTAGCGAACGGCAAGCAGCACAAGAACAGGCCGTCAAGGAGATCATTCATCGTTTGGACCACGGCGACCGCCACGGCCTCGACATCATCGCGGAGGACCCGCTACCACTGCCCACCTACCCACCCTCCCCGGTCATCCACGAGGACCTTCGCCACGTGCTTGTCGACCGTTTCTCCGCCGTCCTCGATGACGTCAACCGCCCGGTGACGTGGACACCGGCCCGCGCGTCGCGCGACCCGGAGGGATGGGTAGCCCTGGCGACTTACGGCCACCCGCGGCTCGAGTCTGTACTGGAGAAGCACGCCGGCGCCCACCTGCCCGACGACACTGCCCTCACGCTATCGACTGTCGATGACGGCCCGATTGCGGCCGTTCGTGCCGACAGGACCCCGCCGGTGCCCGTCAGGAATCTGGCCGACATCGACGCGCTCGGCCCTGCCACCGCCCGCGGCGAAGCGGAGCACCTCGCAGAATTAACCGCCGCTGCGGCGCGGGAACAGCGCCGACGCTACGAACAGGAACTCGCGGGACTCCAGCTGAAGCAAGCCACCGACAACCTCCGACAACGCTTCGTTTCCCTCGTACGAGACACCATCGCCGCCGGCTGCGCAGCGTCACGCAGCAACGGCACACCGGCCGCGGACCCCATTACCATCTGGTTCGACCTCGGCATGGATGCGACCAGCCCGTGGGCCTATGCGAGAGCGATGCAGGACCGGCTCGGCGTTCCGATCTCGCAACTGATTACGGGCGACCTCGGGGTAGATATTGAACCAATCTCGTCGCAACGCTGGGCAGTGATCCGACAGCGGTCCGGCGACGACCTGATGAAGTTGATCGCTGAGTTCAACCAGTGATGCTTCGAGTCACTGCTCGCGTCGGCGGAGCACCACTTTGCGGCCTCCCAGCCGCGCAGCGCCGGTTACTCATGGCAAGGCCAGCCGGGATGTGATCTCCGCACTCCTGCTCGACGCACCCCCGGGTCAGGACGACTGACGCCATGAATCACCCCGCTGGCTTTAGAGGAATTGCGTTCTCGCGCCTACGAACTACTGCAGCAGCATAACGAGGCGGCGCTGCGGGAGGCGGTCAGTGCCCTGACCTCTATCCTGGACATGTCTCCGGCGTCGGACTCGGGCGCGGCCATCCATGCAGACATCGCCCGCGCACACGATCGATTAGCCAAGATGGGGCTGCTAGAACACGCAACGCCGGCAGTCGAACACGCTCTACATGCCGGCCAGAACGAATTCCGCGGCATGCTCAAAGGCGATACAACGGAACTCGAGATCGAGTACAGCCCGGCCAGCGGCCCGGCGCTCGGCCTCGTCGTTGGCCGAACCGAGGTGTTCGATCTGGCGCGATCGTGTTTGTCCGAGTCGATGTCGTGCGCGTGCGACCGGCGCGAAATCACTAAAGCAAGGACGGCTTCAGCGTGTGGCCGCCGGTTGTACCGCTGTCGCGAAGCACGGCACTCGCGGCATTGCGAACAGACACGCCGAGGACGGCGACGACCGGATCGTGGTCGGGGAGGTCGCGCACCGCAGTCACTCTGCCTAACAGGCGGGGCAGGCCTGCGATGCGGTTTCGCTGTTGACCAGCTGCTACTGCTCCGCTCCATCGCTCCGGCCTGGGCCGGTGGCGAACTGACCGTCAACCATGGGCCGTTGCGCTCGCTGATCGATTCTTGTCGCGTAGCCTGCCTTGCGTCCGCGGTGCTCGCAGGCCCGTTGCGCGCGTGATCCCGTCGCGCCGATAGCGGTTGCGCGCTTACTGACCGATCCGTCCCCACTGCCTGGGTATATTACTTGCGATGACTATTCATTTGCAGTAATATTTAAGTGTGATCACCGACTGGACCGGCGAGTTTCAGAACTGGCTGGACTCCCTGGACGCCAAAGCCGACGCAGGTGATCACCTCGCGCGACGCCAACTCGAGTATGCAGATGCCGGCATCTCTGTGCTCACCGACTTACCAGCGCCGCCGAACGACGACACCGCGGTCCTGATGCGAGTACGCCAGCGGGGAAAGTATCCCATCTGGCGTGTGTCGCACCCATTCGACGACGAGGTCGCCGTGCGCCTCATCGTGTGGTTCCCCGAACATCAGGCGGCCGGGGTAATCGTCGCGTTCGGCGGCGACAAAAAGAAGATCGGCGACGCCTTCTACACCAGTGCAGCGGCGCGCGCCGACGCGGCCATCGAGCAGTGGCTACGAGAGAGGAACAGAGAAAAATGAAACTCGAAGACAAGGGCAGGCAGCGTCTGCGCCGCACCCTCGCCGACCCCGACCATGCCGAGCGCGTCGCGGAAATTCGCGAGGGGATGCGGGAAATGGACCGCATCTACGCGATGAACCTGGCGATGATCCGCAAGGCCGCACAACTCACCCAGGAAGACTTGGCGGCCCGTCTCGGCAAGGGGCAAGCGGCGGTGTCCAAACTGGAACGGCAACACGACCTACTGCTGTCCACGCTCGCTAGCTACATCCACGCCGCAGGCGCCGAAGCGCAGCTCGTCGTCACCGTCGCAGGCAAAGAACTGCGCTACGACCTAGGACGGCTAAGCTCCATAGACGACCCGATTGCCACGACCTGAGTCGATCCGGCAAGGCCGCGATCATTCATCCCATCCGGCGCGGCACTAATGTCCGTTCTCAAATGATCTGGCACAACCGGAGACGCCCAATCAGGAGTGCGACAGATCGGATGACAATGCGTACCCAGCCCGCGAGTCCCATCCGCCAGCGGCTCGCCGCACGTTGACCTGTGCTGCGACAGATCAAGTGAGAATGCGATAGGTCATTTGAGAACGGACAACTAGCGAGGGCACTACTGCCGCCAACAAGCTTCGTAATGGCCCATGTTGGTTCCCAAGTTGTCATGTTTCGTCACTGTGACGTTTCCTGCGAATGCAGCGGGCGTTGACTGACGGCGGCGGCAGCAGCACAGGGGGGAGACGTGCAAAATTCCATCATTAATGGTCAGCATCCCTGCTCGACGTATGCGGCATTGTCAGGAGCCAGGCGCCGGCGTACCCAGCCGCCATGATGCACGCGGCCGCAGCGATCGCAACCGTTGCCCACAGTGGTTGTCCCCAGCGGCGCTCGTAATCTAATCCGACCGCGATGCATGTCAACCCGAACCCCAAAAAGGCGATGGCGGTGACGACGGCGCCCACTGATGGCGCAGGCAAAACGCGGCCTCGTGTACCTTGCATCAGCACTGTTACCGCGCCAATCGCGCTAACAGTCCAGTCATGGCTAATCCACATAGTCATGGCTGAAATGATGCCCAAAGGATTGGACACCGTGAAGCGATCGCCCACGTTGTGACTGATGATCAAAAAGACATAGTCTGGCAATTCAGCAAGATATGACGTCCGAAACCCATTGCCTGGCAACCAATTTCGCCGATAATAGCGATTATGGTTAACTAAATCAGATCGGGAGTCGCCCAACACAACGGGTCCGGGGGCCCATGACCCGATCACGGGCGGTCACCAGACTCGGATTGGTGAAAATCGGCGGTTATCCATCCCGGGTCCTGCCGTTTTCATCTGATGAATCACGCCCGGAGCTTCCTTCCGATTGGCGGTGGCCAGCATTGTCGCCGAGCCCGGCCCGAAATACCAACGCGCGGAATTGATCCCCGGTCGTAATGCGCGAAAGTCCTTTGCAAGCATCTCCTTAATCCGCCGCGCTTGCGTAGGCGGCGTCCCGCGCCCACGTTGCAGGCAGCCAACACTGGCTGGCTTCATTGCGTGCCCTGGCCGCTGTTGACAACGAAACTGGCTGTGCGACAACGAAGAAATCGGCCATCCCCTCACCTGGTTACCGATCTTGTTAGGGGCTGCGCCGCTGCAGTGGCCTCGGTGCCTCGCACAGAGCGGGTGCTACCGCCGGCCACCCGCGTCACAAGTTTATTGGCTCGTAGCCTGAAGGCCTTATCGCCACTCTCCATGACACGGTGATCGCTGGCGGATCCGGGGAAATATCGGTTGCTGAGATGCCTACTCCACGGTGGGCCATCTGCTCACCTGGCTCGGGACGATGGCATAGCAGGACGACCGCGCCAGCGGCACTTACGACTACCGGCAATCTAAAAGGAGCGCTCCAACAGCACTCGGCCGGTATCGGCGTAAACCACTTGCACCGCGGCGATTTGGTCGGCCGATGTCGAGATGCTGCCGGCGGGTGTCGCCGTGTGGCCCGGCTCAGCCACCCATGTCGCCAGCCGAGTTTGGCTGCCGTCGCGACCGACGACCACCATCGCCAGCCTGTCGTGGGGCGCATCCAATGGAGCCAAGCAGTCGGACCTCATGTTGATGGATGTTCCCCAGCGCTCAGGGGTGACCCGAACCGTCGAGGTCAGCAATTTGGTCCCGACTTGCGACATTTGCAGCGCCGACACGGTCGCCTGCGTCGGCGACGAGGTCGTGAAATGGCCGTGGACACCAACGAATATGCTGACCGCTAGCACTGCAGCCGCAACCGCGGCCGTCCAGGTCCTCAGGTGAGAACGGCGGCGTCGCCAGCACACCGCGGCCAGTAAGGTCGGCAGCACCTGCGGCGACATTTTCGGTATCACGGATAGGTGGTCGTACCGCTTGGTCGCGGCCAGCGCACTCGGGTCAAGCTGCGCAAGCATGGCCGGCATGCCAGACAATTCGGCAATGGCCTCCCGGCATGCCGGGCAGCATGGCAGGTGTGCCTCGAATTCACGACGGTCGGCGGCAGACAGGGATCCCAGCACATAGGCGGCATCCCACATCGCGTAGCGGTGGTCGTCATCCACGTACACGTTGCGATCAGCGGGGAACCCGCAGAGCGGTGCCATCAGATACTCCTGCTATCGACACGGGTCAAATGTCAATTCGGTTCACGAATTCGCCGCTGACGATGCCGGCTCATCTGCATAGGTACGACGCGGCCATCGTGATGGTCTACGTGGACCAGCAGCGCAGTGCCGCACTACGTCTGCAAGGGCCAGTACGAGAGTTGAAGCAGGATCAAGTGGTGATTTCGACGTCGACCGTATGGATGCCGGGGCCAGTTGCACCGACCACGGCGTGGCCGCTGCCGATCGCGGACAGCGCACGCACCGTCCAGGGCCCCGGCGCGGCAAAGAACCGGAAGCAACCGGTCGCCGATGCGACGACCTCCGCAGTGAAGTCGTCGGACGCATTCAACAACCGCACGAACGCACCAGCCACCGGCTGTCCAGAGTCGTCGACCACCCGACCCCCAATCACCGTCTCCTTCTTGATGTCAACACCAACTGGCAGCGCGATCCTTTCCGTCGAAGAAGAGCTCATGGTTCGCCTTTCCGAATCGACAGGGCCACCCCAGGAAGCCTAGTTATTACTGTTTACGTACGTAGATAGTATTACACCACGCGGGGAAATGGCCGGTGCAATTCAGCCCACTGGTCGTGTCCGCTTCACCGCCAACGCCCGGTCGGTGGCCATACTTGCCGCTCCCAAGGGGCCAACCTTTGACCATGGACCTCGACGATGCCGTTTCGGTGGATCGGTCTAATTGGACACCACTATGGCCACGCCTCACGTTTTGAAAATCGCGGTGCGCCAACCTCTTCCATGCACCGTGACAACTAGGCGAGGGGGTCGATCGCCAGCCGGTAACCGCGCTTGACGACGGTCTGGACCAGCTCCGGCATGCCCAGCGCCGATCGCAGTCGAGCCATTGCGGTCTGCACCGCATGCGTGTCCGCCCCGCCTCCCGGCAACACGGTGAGAAATTCCTCCTGTGATACCACCCGACCGGGCTTGGCCGTCAACCGCCGCAGCAATGCCATTTCGGCCGGCGGGATACTTCGGATGTCGCTGTCGACCGCCACCGTCGTGGCGTGCACGCTGAGGTGGTGTCCGCCCGCTACGAAACGGCGGGCGCGGCGCGGTAGCTCGTCACCTATCAACTGCACCAGCTCGCCCAGCCGGTAGTGGTCTGGATGGACCGTCGGCACTCCCAGCCGACGCAGCGGCGCCGACGTGACCGGACCCACGCAAAACGCTCCCACATGATCACGCAGCGCGGCGACGAGCTCAGCCACACACCCAAGTGCCTCGGCGCGCTGCAGCAGTACCGAAACCGCCGGGGCACTGGTGAAACTCACCGCATCGACCCGGCCGTGGACCATCATCGCGATCAATTTATCCATCGGCCGACTGTCCTTGGGCGCCTTCCAGCGATACACCGGCACCTTAGTGACTTCGGCGCCCGCCGACGTCAGCGCAGCGCAGATGTCGATATCGGGAGCCCACTCAGACGACGCTCCGTGCAGCTGCACAGCGATGCGCAGACCGGCCACCCCGTCAGTCAGTAGCCGATCGAGCACCTCGGCCGTCGCCTCTGATTGCGGACTCCACTGCTCGCAGAGCCCGGCCTGGTGGATGGCCACGCACTCCTTTGGGCCCCGCGCCAGGATGCGCGCCGAGGCCAGCGCGGCGATCAGGTCATCGACGAGATCCCAGCCGTACGCGGCCTCGATCCATCCGCGCAAGCCGATGCCGGTGTTCACAATGACCACATCGGGTGGCGTCTCAACGAGCAGCGTTGTGACACGCCGTAATTCGATGTCATCGCTGAGCGGGATAATCCGGATGGCCGGAGCGTGCACAATGGTAGCGCCACGGCGCTCCAGCAGGGCAATCAGTTCCTCGGACCGGCGTGCCGCCGTCACCCCGATACTGAATCCTGCCAGCGGTTTACCTGCCGGGGACGTCAACAATTCGAGCGCTCACCTCCTACGCCCGAACGTCAGCGACCGCGCGATATGTCGTACACCTCAAGGTGTTCAGGTCGGGTCGCCTTGGCGATACCTCGACAGGCGCTCGACGGCGTCGGTGCGCCAGCGGCCGGGCCCCACGATGGGATAGGCCTTGATCAGCTCTCCGCGCCAATACAGCTTCACCGTGTGCGCGTCTCCACCCGGACGTCCAATTCCTCTGCAATGAAGGCGCACCCGGCAAACCTACTGACCGGGTACAGAGATAGTAGGTCGGATTCAAGTCGCTCGCCTCGCCTGGACGCGGGCGGGCGCCCAGGCGACGATCGGCGTCGAAAGGACCGCTTGACCACCACGTGGACCCCACCAGAAAGTCTTATGGGGCTAGTAATTCGTCATGCACACCCAGTTCACGATCTTCCCGCCGCCCAGCCTGTTCAAGGCCTTACGTTCTGCCGTGGCACGCGTTGAGCCGCGTCCTCCTCGGTAGGTCACGCCGTCATAGGCGACCGCACCGCATCTATCGAAGCTGATGATCACTTTGCAATCCTCTTGGCCGCACCGGTCCAATGCGACTCGGTTGGCCTGTGACTGCACTGTATAACTCGTCGATTTCCCCCACGCACCGGATGGGGAATAGGCGATCGCACCGTAGTACGTGTAGTGAGGGATTACCGGTCCCAAAGGCTTCTCAGGCATATTGGCGGCACCTGCCCCCGGAACCAGCGGAAGCGCTAGGGTCATCAACCCGGCTGTCGTGCCCACGCTGGCGGCTGCCAGTGCGATTCGATGCCGACACTTAATAGTCATTTCGTAACCCTTTCTGAGGCCTGTGATTGGGTGTTCTGCCGCCAGTTCTGGCGCCGATCGTCCGTCTGAGAGGCGGAGTTGCCCTGTCTCGGTAGGCGATTCGGCGGATTCAGGTGTTTGCGTCATCTCGGAATGATCCGACACAAATACCCCCTTGGGGTAGAGACCAAAGTCCTGAATACCCACAGGACCAAAGTCCTGAAAAGGCGCGGTGAAAGACACTCCATTGGTTGCAGCCTGGCGTGCTGCGAACCAGAGCGGGTCACCTCGAACAGCGTTGGAGTCGACGCGACGACGGGCCTGGCTGATCGCGTCGGTCTGGCTCTTGTCGGGCTGACCACGTGCCCCCAGGCGACATACTTAAGAACGGGTCTACTGTGGTCCCAGACCCGTATTGTCCTGTTGTCGCACACCGCCTTACAACTCCTGGAAGGTACGCTCGGTCGCCTGCAAGTTAGGGTGCCAGCGCAGCTCCTGTCCATGGCTATTCCTTCGCGAGGCCGCGAGAGTGTCCCGCCTCAACTACTGTCTATGTACGTAGATAGTAGACCCGAGTGGGCTTGACCACAATCACAAACCCAGCTGCATGGGCAGGCAGCGTGCCGCGATCACCGGCAGTCAGGTACTCAATTGCTGTAGGCCTGAGGCTGATCGAATAAATTGGTGTAGACGAATTGGAGTCATCAACGCCGCCAACACCCGATGGTGGCCCTGTGGTCAGGGACAAACGTTTTGGAGGCTGGACCCCACGCCAGGGGCCGGGAGACCTCGGCATGGCCGCTGCGAAGTGCCAAACCTGCGCGCTTCCTCTTCGCTTGCATTACTATCTACGTACGGAGCAAGTATTTCTTCAGGTCGGCGTCTGCAACAGAAGCAGGGATGCGACCCGACAGCGGTACCGGGAGGTCATGGTGCGGGTTCGAGGCTTCGGGGAGCTAGAGGCGGTCGTCATGGACCGAATCTGGAGCCGCGACCCCGCCACGCCGACGTCGGTGCGCGAGGTGTTCGACGATCTTGCGGCCGAGCGTTCCATCGCCTACACGACGGTCATGTCCACCATGGACAACCTGCATACTAAGGGCTGGCTGGAGCGAGAGCGCGACGGCAAGGCCTACCGGTATTGGCCGACGCTGTCACGCGAGCAGCACAGCGCCCGGCTGATGCGGGAGGCATTCGACGGCGGCGGTCATCCCGACTTAGTGCTTCATCATTTCGTCGAACAGATCGGCCCCGAGGAAACCGCGCGGCTGCGTGCTGCGCTGCGGCGGCGGCGGTCGAAATGAGAGGCGGCCAGCGGTGAGTGCCGCTGTCTGTCTGCTGTTGTACAGCCTGACGATGCTGGTCGTCGGACCGCCACTATTACGTGAGTTGACCCGCCATGGGCATGCCCCCCGTTTTGGGGTTGCCGCCTGGTTGACCGCAATCGCCACGGTGTTGCTCACCTGGCTTGCGTCAGCAGGGATAATTCTCGTCTCGGTCGCCAGTCACTGGAATTACCCGCGAGCGCTCGTAGAGTCCTGTCTGGTGCGGCTGCACGGCGTAATGACCGACAGCATCAGCCTCCGAGTGGTCGCGGCGGTGGTTGCGCTGCTGGCAGCAGTCGTCAGCGTGCGCCTCGCCAGGGCCGTTTCGCGGATGCGCGCCCGGGCGTGCGCGCACGCCGAGGCCGTGCGTCTGGTCGGCCATCCTCACGGAGACACCTACGTGGTGGTGGAGGCCGCTGAACCCGCCGCCTACTGCGTTTCGGGCCGTCCGCCGGCGATCGTGGTGACCAGCGCGGCCCTTGCCGCACTCGATGAACACGAGTTGGCGGCGGTGCTCGCCCACGAACGAGCCCATCTGACCGGACGCCACCCGTTGGTGGTCACCACGCTTCGCGGTCTGGCCGCGGTCTTTCCCAGGCTAACCCTGATGCGCGAAGGTGCCAGCCAGGTGTCGCGGCTATTGGAGATGTGCGCCGACGACGCCGCGGCCCGCAGACACGGCTCCGGCGCGTTGCTGTCTGGGCTGATCACCATGTGCCGCGCGACCCCGGCCCGGGCCCTTGCGGCCGCCGATGTGGCCGTATCGGCGCGCGCCGACCGCCTCGCACTGCCGGCGGGGGACCCTGCGATAGCTCGGGCTCGCGCAGCGCTGGTCAGCGTGATCGCGCTCATGGTCGCCGCGCCCCTCATGACTGCGGCGCTGGCCGCGTCCGGTGTCCTGTTGTGCTGGAGGTAGCGGTGGCCAGGTGTCGACATAGCCGTACGCCGGCATAGGAATTGGCTGTGTGCCACACGCGAGTATGCCGTGACTTCAGCCGCAACCGATTTCCATCGCGTAGATGGCCGCTTTGGTCAACGAGTTAAGGAGGTACGGCGATGATGATGTCGCACCACGGCGACTGGTTATGGGGTGGTTCAATGCTGCTGACGGTGGTAATGCTCGTGTTCTGGGCACTGCTGATCACCGCCGTCGTGCTGGCCGTACGGTACCTACTATCCTCATATGGCAGCGGCTCAGCCGCTGTTGGGGGACTGAGCAAAGCGGAAACTCTGCTCGCGGAACGTTTTGCCCGCGGCGAGATCGACGACGATGAATACCAGCGCAAGCTAACGCTGCTTCAGCAGCACCGCTGAGGCCGAACCTCCTGGCGTACAAGTCGGCCAACCCGCAGTGGCACCTCCAATACCCTTGGCATTCCGCAAGTTCCGATTCCGCCATGCACCGAGCGGCAATCCTCGAGGCCTCGACAGTGAGACTGCGCAATGTTCAAACCGGCAACTATACGGATCACATCGCACCATAGCGTTCAACGTCCACCCCCGCTGCAGCTGTAGGAGTGCATCACGATGACGTCAACAACACACCGCTTTCGCTGGCATCGCTACTGGGACAGACAATCCCGTACGTATGACAGACAGATGCAGTTCATGGACCGATACCTGTTCGGCGACTCGCGCACCTGGGCCTGCGCGCAGGCCACCGGCAATGTGCTCGAAGTGGCCGTCGGGACCGGCCTGAACCTCGAAGCTTATCCGGATGGCATCACACTGACCGGCATCGACCTCAGTGATGCCATGCTCGACATTGCCCGCGCCCGCGCAGCCAACCTTGGGCGCACGGTCACCCTGCAGCAGGCCGATGCCCACGCACTGCCGTTCGAGGACGCTACCTTTGATACCGTCGTGTGCACTTTCGGACTCTGCGCAATACCCGACCACACCAAGGCCCTCGCCGAAATGACCAGGGTGCTCCGACCCGGGGGACGACTGATCCTGGTGGACCACATCGAAAGCACCTCACGGGTAGTGCGTGTAGTGCAGCATGCGCTCGAAATTGTCAGCGTCCCGTTGGCCGGCGAACACTTCCGGCGTCGACCGTTGAACCATATCCGGGCGATCGGGTTTGACGTCGCACAGCGACAGCGGTTCAAGCTCGGACTCGTCGAACGCGTCGTTGCACGCAAACCCGCAGTCGCGTAACTAATTGCCGTTCATGCCTTTTGGGTGACGCGGTGCTGGGAGCGGCGGCCATTAACGCCCGGGTGCACACCCGCGGAAGGACGATTCTGCAGGGCTGGCATCACCGACACACGGACGGCCGACATAAGTTTTCGTAGCCAACAGGCACTCCTGTTCGCCTCGAGTCGCCGTCGACCCCTGGGCGGCCCGTCGTTATACTAAGCTACTAAGTAGTACAGTAGCTCGTGAAAGTTTGCCGCTGGGAAAGGAACTCCGATGACAATTACCGCCCCCGCCCCCGCCCCCGCCACCTCGCATCGCGGCCATTGGCTATACCAGACCCTGGCCGTGGTCGGCATCGCGGTCGGCATCTTCATTATCACGGCCGGTGTGTACCTCCTGATATTTCCCACGCCCTGCTGCGCTGGCATGTAAGCCCGGCTGTTGTTAGGTAGTGATGAGTATGAGAGGGCCATTTATTTACTGACCTACTAAGTAGTACAGTATTGCAAATACTTGAATGGGTTAAGGAAGGTTCACGATGACGCAACGGGATCAACCAGCGGCAGATCAACCGACTTCAGGCACTTCAGGCACAGGCTCCGCACACTCAACGACGACGCGCCCGGCTAAGATGCGCTGGCTTTACCCAACCCTCGCCGTCACCGGGATCGCTGTCGGAGTATTCATCATCGGAGCCGGCCTGTTTATGCTGTTCGCCCCCCCGAGCTGGCACCCCGCCAAGAAAGACTGTTGTGCATCGATGGAAGCCAAGATGAAAACCATGAACGACGATATGAAAAAGATGCCGTGCATGACCTCGCCGCCTTCCATGCCGGGCATGAGCCCGATGCCGGGCATGCCCTCGATGTCTCCAATGCCGAGCATGTCCCCGATGCCGAGCATGCCGATGCCCTCGCGCTAATACTCCCGCGCGGGGCTAATTGCCTGGCGGACAAGCTGTTACAGCGGTCATCGCCGTCGATGCTGTGGGCGTTAGACTCGCACCGGCGGAATGCCGAACTTCGGCGCTGAAAGTGCGACGGTGAACGCGTTCATCCACCACGTTGTCACGCCTGCGCTAGTCGGTCCTGCTTGCTCGCTACGCCGGGGTACCGGACGCCGCGGTGGCGGCCCAGTTGCATCAGGGTAATGACATGTCGCAGTTACCTCGCCTCTCTGAACTATTGGCAAGTAGGGACCGCATTTCCAACCGGCCCGCCACGCGAGTGGCCGGCAGACCTTCGGCATACAGCATCATCAGCATCCTGCTCGATGTGGGATTGCATGGTCTCGACAATGTGCCTGAGACTTTCGCGGCAAGCTCGCGTTTTACGGAAATCACCGGCTGCACTCACTGTGCCGGTTGACATGTCCATGTCGATGCTTATGTCCAAGTTGGCCGACATTCCCATCACCCGACATGTTGTCTCTTAGTCGGACGCGCTAAGCCCATCCTCAGCTTCTATCGCCGTATCACCGAGCTTGGCGATCGCCGCCGACCGCCTAAACCCTCAGACGAAGACGACCAGCGCCACTGGCGTGGCTACATCCACCGCTGTTGAAACTCGTGATCGTAAATGCCCCTGCTAGCAACAGGTTCCGCGGATGCGTCTCCGGGTCGCGTCGAATTCGACCCTGTCGAGCCGGCTGGGCTGCTGCGTTGACTTAGGAGACGGCGGATTGCGGCGTCGAGGGCGACGATGACGACTACCCAAAACGCTGCGGTCACTGAAATCATCAATGTGCACCCGACCCAATTCATGCCGTCGCTGCTATGCCCAATCGTCATCATGCCCCCTTGACTTTTCGCTACCCAAATTTCCTTCATTTCTGTCGATGCGGTGGACTCGAAACAACTCATTGTCGAAGTCGGTTGGGTTTAGTCACTCCCCTTCGCTGGACATCGGAGGGCCAGGTTCTACTATCTATGTACCGAGATAGTAGATCAGATCGGGGTTCATCGCCACAGCTTTGACGTCCACCTGGCAACCAAGTGCGGGGAGGGATATATATATCGGCACTGCTCAACAACTGCGGCTGGTCGGGATCAGCCCTGACCCGGCCCCGCCAGGGGTAACGGCTGAACGCCGAAGACACTCGATCGCCTTTACCCAATGATGCGGCTAGCCCGCGCACGTATCCCAAGGGGCTGCAGTTAGCCGGCACAACGCGATTCACGCTGTCGGTTACCGCATCGGCGTGGTGGTGAGAACCTCCCAGACCGGACCGGCCGCAACACCGAGGACGAGGCTTAGGCCGGCGGCACATATCGCGGTGCCGGTGGACCATCTTTTGGGCGTCGAGCCCGTTGGCGTGTCGTCGGACCGTTGAAATATTGGGATGATCCAGCGCAGGTAGTAGAACAGGCTGGTCAGGCTGTTGACGAATACCACCACCGCCAACCACGCTTGACCGCCGTCCCAGGCAGCCGTGGCCGTGGTGAGTTTGCCGACGAAGACGGCGGTTGGGGGGGTGCCGACCAGGCCGAGCAGGGCCACTGTCAACGCTGCGGCCAGCCAGGGCTGGGCGTGGCCGAGGCCGCGGTAGGCGGTGAGGCTGCGTCGATCGGGCAGCGCGGTGCTGACCGCGAACGCAGCGCTGTTGGTCAAGGTGTAGCCGATTAGATAGAACAGCAGCGACGGCAACGCTAGGCCGCTGCGGCCGGCGACGGCGATCGGCACGAGTAGGTAGCCGACTTGGCTGACGGTCGACCAGCCCAAAAGTCGGCGGGGATCATGCTGCCAGTAGGCGGCCAGGTTGCCCAAAGTCATACTGGCGACTGCCAATATCGCGACCAGCAGGGGCCAGGCCACGGTGTGCGGCATAATGTTAGCCAGGCGATATAGCGCCACCAGCGCGCCGATCTTGGGCACGGTGGTCAAGAAGATGGCCGCTACACCGTTGGCACCTTCGGCGGCGTCGGGAACCCAAAAATGTGCGGGGACGCCGCCTGCTTCAAACATCAGTCCTGCCAGTAGGGCCACCAGGCCAGCCGCGACCACTCCCGCTGGTGCGTCGCCGAGTCGCGCGGCCAGCTCGTCGTAGCGGGTGCTGCCGGTGATCCCGTAGAGGAGGGTGATACCCACCAGCAGGGTGATGCCGAACAGAGCGCCGATCAGGTAGGTCTTCATCGCCGCCTCGGCGGCCAGCGCGGTGCGCAGCAGCCCGATCAGCCCGTAGAGAGGGATGCTGGCGAGCAGGTATCCGGCCGCCAGGACCAGCAGGTCGCGTGCTCCGGCCAGCACCAGGATGCCGGCAGTGCAAAAGAGCAGCAGCGCATAGGTTTCGCTTTCGCGGGCCGTTGCTTTGACTTCGTCTCCGGCTATCGCGAGAACCAATAGCACACCGGCCGCGGCGGCGATCCGGGCCACCGTCGTGGCGGCGTCGACGGCGAAGGGGCCCTCGAATGCGGTCTGATCCGGACCCGCCATGCCGATCACCGTGACGGCGATGACACCAGTAAGCATTGCGGCGGAAACGATTCGAGCCCACCACTGTCGTTGCCGGGGCAGAAATGATCCGCTTAACAGCACCACAAGGCCACCGCCGAACATCAGCATCTCCGGCAACATCAGCAGCGGGCGCATCCCGGTCTCTGGGTTCACCGGCTATCTCCCGACCAGCCCGATGAGCGTGTGGGAGGCCGGCTCGATCAGATCCAGCAAGGGCCGCGGAAGGACACCGATTAGAACTGAGAGCGTCAGAAGCATTCCCGCCGAACCGATTTCGGACGGGTGCAGATCGACAAAGCCCTGCGAGTGGCCTTGGGTGTTGCCGGTGAAGATGCGCTGCAGGGCCCGCAGGAAAAGCGCTGCGGTGATCAGGATGCCCGGCAATGCGATGGCGGTCAGTGGCGCCGCGGCGATGCTGCCGGTGAAAATCTGGAATTCGGCGATAAAGCCCGAAAATCCCGGCAGTCCTAGGGAGGCGAACGCACCAGCCGCAAAGAGGCCCGCCAATTTCGGGGCCGGTGCGGCCAGGCCGCCGTAGGCGTTCATGTCATAGCTGGCGGCGCGGTCGTAGAACACCCCGGCAAGCAAGAACAGCGCCCCGGTGATCAAACCGTGGCTAACCATTTGCGTGACGGCACCGGTGATCGCCACCGCACGCGCGCCCGCGGTGCTCGCCGACAGCAGGCCCGCGGCGCCGACCGCCACCACGATGTAGCCCATGTGGTTGACCGAGGTGTAGGCCACCATCCGCTTGAAGTCGTTCTGCGTTAACGCAACCAGCGCTCCGTAGAGCACCGAGACGATGCCGACGACGATGATCACCCACGCCCAGGCGCGCCACGCCTGCGGCAGCATCGGCATCGCGATCCGCACGAAACCGTAGGTGCCCATCTTCAGCAGCACCCCGGCCAGCACCGCCGAGCCGATGGCCGGCGCGTCGGTATGGGCCGGGGGAAGCCACGTGTGGAATGGGACCGTCGGCGTCTTGACCGCCAGACCAACCAGGATCGCCGCCAGGACCAGCCCACCGACTAGCGGGCTGCCGGCCAGCGGGGTAGTGGCAACCAGTTCGACCATGTCGAACGTGTGCGGATCAGCCGCAACGTAGAGGCCGATGAAGCCCACCAGCAGCGCCAGTGAACCCAAAAAGGTATACAGGAAAAACTTCAGCGCTGAGCGACCGGCGTCGCCGTGGCCCCAGCCGGCGATCACGAAGTACATCGCCACGATCGACAGGTCGAAAAACACGAAGAACAAGATCAGGTCCGCGGCGACGAACAGACCCAGGCTCACGGTCTGCAAAAACAAAAACAGGGCCGCCTGCGCCCGGGTCCGGTCGCGCCCGCGCAGTCCAAACAGCGCGCAGGCCAAAAAGATCACTGCGGTCATGACCACCAGCGGCAGGGACAACCCGTCGACGCCGACGTGGTAGCTGCTGTTGACCCCCGGGATCCAGCGGGCCCGTTCCTCGAAAGCCAGGCCGTTGGGGCCTGGTGGCGTGTAGCGTGCCCAGATCAGCACCGTCAGCGCCAGATCGGCGGCGGTGACGGCGACCCACACCCAGCGGGCCACCGCGTCGGCGCTTGCCGGTACGGCAAGCACACCTACCGCGGCGGCCAGCGGCAGAAAAACGATCAGACTGAGCACGTTCACCTCACGGTCACGAGAAGCAGGACACCGAGCACAACCACCACCACCGCGGCGAGGTAGTACTGGTGCAACTGGCCGGTTTGCGGTCTGCGCGCCAGGTCCCCGAGCCGACGCATCCGCGTCGCCACCGCCTCCACGGCCGCATCGACACCGCGGTCATCGATGCGGGCCGCCCACCTGCCGGCGTGTAGCGATCCGGCCGCGATCCGATCGATGGCCCGGTCAAGGATGTGGTCGTCGAATCGGGCCAGCACCGCAGCCAGACGCATCGTCGGCCGGACGACCAGGCCGTTGGCTACCCGTTCCAGGCCAAGCCAATTGGCGGCCCACCGGGATTCGGGCACCCCCCAGCGACCCACCGCGGCGACGACCACAAGCGCCAAGAGCGCTGAGGCGGCCAGTTCAGGCACCGTTGGACGCGCGGCCACCCCGTTGTCGAGGGCATGGCTGAACGTCGGCACGGCCAGCACCCCCGCAGCGGCGGCGCCGACAGCCAACACAACAAGAGGCAGCTTCTCAAAGGCATTGAGCGCCTTACGGTTTGGTGTCACCGGATCCGCCGTGGGCGTCGGCGTGCCCCACACGGCAGCCAGGATCTTCGCGGCATAGGCCGCCGACAGCGCCGCGGCCACCAACCCCGTCGCATAGAGGCCGACCGAGTGATCCAGCGCAACCGCCAGCACCGCGTCCTTGGTGGCCCACAGCGATAGCGGCGCGATTCCCGCCAGCGCCGCGGCGGCGACGGTGGCGCACCACCCAACCAGCGGCCATCGGCGGGCGACCCCGCGTAGCCGGTCAAGTACTTTGGTGCCCAGCAGCGAAAGCCACGCCCCGGCGGCGAGAAACAGCCCGGCCTTGGTGAAGGCGTGGGCGACAAGCTGCGCGGCGCCGCCACCGATCGCCCCCACACCGGCCGCCAGCACCACGAACCCCAGCTGCGCCGCGGTGGAGGCGGCCAGCAACTGCTTGAGGTCGCGTTGGGCCACCGCGACAGCACCCAGCAGCACCGCGGTGACGGCGCCGGTCCAGGCCGCCGCCTCCGCGGCCCATCCGGTGACCGCCAGCAGCGGCTCAACGCGCAGCAACAAGTACGCACCCATGGCCACCATCGCGGCCGAGTGCAGCAACGCGCTGACCGGGCTGGGACCCTCCATCGCCCGCGAGAGCCAAAACGAGAACGGCAGCTGCGCCGCCTTACCCAGGGCGGCGATGAGCACCCCGAAGGCAATAACGTTGCGCCACAGGGTGGTTGCGTGGGACAGATCTGCCAGCGCTAGACCCGCGCCGCCGGCAAGCGCCGCGCCGGCAGCCAGATACAGCCCCAGGTCGGCGGTGCGGGTGGTGACAAACGCGGCAAGCCCCGCCGACATCCGAAAGTCATCGCGCCACCAGAACCCGATCAGCGCATACGACGCCGCCCCCATCACCTCCCACGCCAGCAGCAGCGCGGGCACCGTCGCGGCGGTCGCCGTCAAGATCGCCGCAGAGGCGAACACCAGCATCAAACCGTGGAATCGGCCCGCAGCTACCCGAATCTCGGCGCCGGCGAACATCAGCACCAGCAGGGTGACTACCGCGACCGCGGGAACCACGACCGCCGCCAGGTTATCCACGGACAACGCGAACTGCGCCCCGGCGACAAACGCGACACCCACGGCGGGTCGAGCAACGGCCACCACGATCGACAACCCCACGACAACCGCCGACGCCGCCACCGAGATCGCCCCCGCGAACCGGTCGGCACGGCGGGCAAGCAGCAACGCCGCGCCGCCACCAGCCGGAAGCAGGATCAGCAACCACAGAGCCAACTGCGCTGGTGCGGTCACCCCGTTCATCCGGCCAAGTCGGCGGCCATGTCGGTCATGTCGGCTCGGCGCTCGCGATGCAGCAAAGCGGCCACCGCGAAACCCATCGCCATCTCCACCGTCATCGCGGCAATGATCACCAGCAGCAGCACCTGTCCGGTGGGTGCGGGAGCCGAAAACCACCAAAACCCGCCGGCGCCAACAATGACGGCATTGATCATCAACTCAAGGCCCATCATCACCATCACCACGACCTGTTGGGAGAGCGCGCCGTAGAGCCCGACGGCGAATATCGCCGAAGCCACCAGCAGGACCGTTTGCAGCGTCACCGGCCAACTCCACCGGGTTGTGGATCGCGGGCAGGTCTGTGTTTGAGGTCATCGCCGAACCGGTCGTAGCGACTGCGGTGAGCCGCCAGGACGACCCCGGCCACGATGGTGGCCACCATCACCGGGCTGATCACCGCCATGGCCAGCATCTTGGGTCCCATCAACTCCTCGCCGAGCGCGACGGTGACCATCTGAGGCGGTGCGCCGCGCCGCGACGGCCAGTCGGTCAGCAGTATCCCGGACGCCAGCACGGCGAACGTTCCGACGGCCGCGGCCAGCGCGCGCCTTTTGTCGTGCACCATGCTCATCGGCATCAGCGCCGGGTTCATGCCCATGAACATGACCATGTACACCGCCATCACCGCCATCTCCATCACCATCATCAAGATCGTGATGACGCCAATGTAGTTCTGCTGCAACAACAACACCGCGACGCCGACGGCGACGAACGAGACGGCAAGGGCGTAGGTGGCGCGAGCCATCGAATTGACTTTGAAGACCGCTGCCCCGGCCAGCACGGCGACGACGGCGACGACCCAAAAGACGATGCCAATGATCATGTGTCAGTTCCTCACTGCGATGACGGCCACGACGAGGTCTTGCACCAGGGTGAGCGGCAACAGCACCATCCAGCCCACCTCCATGAATTTGTCGGGCCGCCAAACCGGCAGACGCCCGCGCAGCCCCACCAAAACCGACAGCAGCGCAACGGTCTTGACCAGCACCCACAGCCAACCCGGTAACAGCGGCCCGGCACCGCCCCCAAGGAACAGCGGTACCGCAAACGCGGCACCGGCAGCCAGCAGGGCATAGCGGCCGGCCTGGACGACAAGGCGATCCACCCCGGACAGCTCCGCGGTGACACCACCGGCGATATCGGCGGCCAGCGCCGCAGAGAACGGACCCCACACCGAAAAGGCCACCACACCAAAGCAATACACGACAAAGGCGAGCGGCATCCACACCGCGAACCACAACCCGTGCTGAGCCGATACCACATCGCCGACCCGCAGGCTTCCCGCCGCGATGGCCGGTGCGACCAGGGCGAACATCAGCGGCAGTTCGTAGCCCAGGCCGTGGGCCAGGAAGCGATACCCGCCGACCAGGGAATGCGCGGAATTGGGGCCCCATCCGCTGAGCCACACCAACGCCCACACCATCACATCCAGCGCGTTGAACCACACCACGCCGACATCGAAGTCGAACAGCGTCCACCGGCCCAGCGGCACCACCGTCACCATCAGTGACGCCACCACGATCAAGCCGGCACCGCCGATCCGCCACAGCAACGTGTCGGCGGCCACCGTAGTTCGGCGGCGCTGTCGCATCAGCCGAGCGACCTCGGCGAACGGTGCAGTCATGCCGCCGCGCATACCAGCGCTGCGCGCGGTGAGCACACCGTCGAGAGTCGCCGCATACATGGCGAGGCACACCACCAACGCCGCCCCGGCCAGCGCCCACACAGCGGGCACCGTCGTGATCGAGATGTCAGCCATGGCGCCCGCCCGGGTCCGTGTATGCGGTGTCGATGCCGAGGCTGGCAATTGCCAACCGGGCGGTCGCGAGCTCGAGGCCATCCACCAAATGCGGCAGCGCATCGACGACACTTGAAGCAGCAGCATCAAACCCGTTGGGCTGCAAGGGCGTTGACAGTGCATGCCGCGCCATGTCGAGCCGCGTGAGCAGCCGATCGTAGCAATCGCCGGCCAGGGCAGTCGGCAGCCCCAGGCTGTCGCAGTCCTCGACGGTCAACGACGCGATCTCGCGCAACGACCAGCGCAGCACTCGCGACCGGCGAAGCTTGCCGTGCAAGGTGTCGAGCAGGAACGAGCCGCGGGCGATGTTCGGTTCGCTCAGCAGCGTGTCGCGCGCCGTGCGCGCGATCGCCGCCGCACGCGGCCAGCCGGCCAGCGCCAGCACATCAACGAGGTGGTCGCACTGCCGCGCCGCACCGTACCGCCCCTCCGATGGCGAATTGCCGTTGCCGGCGTCGGCGTCGAGTACCGAACCCTCGGTTCGCACGAGTACGTCTCCCTGCAGCGAACATCGGAGCACCAGTCCCGCCGGCCAATAGCACAGCACCGGGCCCAGACGCAGATGCAACACGTCCATTTCCAAACCGTCGCGGTCGTCCCCGCCTTCGGCCAGTGCGATTCCAGCCGGCGCCATATCCATGGCGCCGTGGTGCATGTGCCGGTGTTCGCTGCGGTCGGTGTGTTCGTGGTCCATGCCACCGTGGTTGGTGGAGCTATGGTCGGTGTGTTCGTGCTTCATGTCACCGTGGTTGCTGGAGTTGTGGTCCATGTGTCCGTGCTCCATGCCACCGTGGCTGCCCTGGTGGTGGCCGCCGTGATCGGTGTGGCGGTGATCATCGCTCAGAGCGGGCCATTGGGCACGTTCGCGAGCATCGTTTCGGTGGATGCCGAGGTCGACGAGGTGCCTGGCGGCTTGATCCAGGGCCGACTCCACCATTTGCCTATCGTGCAGGTCGATGCGGACCCGTGGCCCCGGTAGCTGATCCCAGACCCGGCCGATCGCCTCGCTTAATTCGGGTCCGGGCATACCGCAGACGGCTAACACATCGGCGTCGGCCGGTGACGTGGCCGCGCACCATCCACGGGCATAAAGGCGGTGTTCGGCCTCTGCGCGTACCATCCAGGACCCCGGGGTCTCCACCGTAAGAATGTGTGCCCGACGGGCCGCAAGTTGGGCCAACAGCTGTGTCATACCCAACGCAGTGCGCCCTCGCGCCATGCCCACACGACCGGCACCAGCAACGCCGCCAGAAACAAGAACATTTCGACGACTGCGCTGGCACCCATCTTCGCGACCACCACCGCCCAGGGGTACATGAATAGCATCTCGACGTCAAAGGCGAGGAAGACGAGCGTTGCCAGATACCACCGCACGTGATACCGCGACAATGCATGCTCTTCCGGTGACCACCCCGATTGAAATGGCAGTGCGGTCAATACGCTCGGGCTAGGTGCAGTCAATCGGTGCAACCCGTAGAGAGCCACGACCGCAGCCACGGTACTCACTAGCATCCACGCCACGCCGGCATACATCGCGGCTCCTATTCCCGTTCAGCTGTTCGCAGTCAAAGCCAATAGCGCCGCCTCAGTGGAGTTCCCAGCCATTGAGCAGCTCAGCAATGTGATTTTGCGCCCCATCAGGCAGTCGTCGGACGCCGATCGCGGCGGTGGGTCGGGCCAGCGCACACATCAACACGCATCTTGCACCAGCGCGCACAACAAGATGCTCAACGGCTCTTAGCGGCACCGATGCCATTTTGCATTCCTGGTTGGTCCGTACTACTCGGTCAGTCGTACATTACCCCGCTAGGGTATCAATCGCGCAAGAGCTCGGAACTGATCCGGGTGGGTGCCGCCGCGGCGCCCTCACACCTATCCACGTCATCGTCCGCAGTGATCAATTCGGTAGCTCAGGCAACTTTCAGCGATATCTCGACCGCGAGTTAGGCGCGGATCGCGGGGTGATACCGCGGCGGTCAAACCTATTGTGGCTGAGGCGATTAGCACCGTGGGAAGTGACGGTGTACCCGCCAGGAGGACAAACCCGCCGGCGCGCAACAGGCACTCTGCGGCGATTACCGCCTTGTAGCCGACTCGGTCCGCGAGCGTGCCGCGAATGATGAACCTGCTTTTGCTCCGAGAAGTTCCGGGCACCCATGACCAGCCCAGTAGCCCACGCTACGAGCTCAAGTGGGCCGGCGAGGTAACCGGCCAGGTATCGCATCAGCATGTAAAAGCCGACATTGATGCCAAACTGGTTGATCATCAGAATCCGGCGCCTTGGGGAAACTACGGAACCGCACGATGAAGGCCATTAACCTCATCCTCTCAGTTGACTTGACGACGCCGGGTCTAAGAAGTTTCCCAACCGCTCGCGTGCGGGGGCGATAAGCGACGGACCTGGGGCGGGTTAGTCGTTATCGAGATCCTGAGCTTCCCATTCCGGGCTTCTCCGTTTTCTCGGAGACTTCCTGAACCATGTTTGATTTTGCAAGCCGGGAGGAAAGAGGTACTCGTGCCACGCGGTTAACCCACGGATAGCGCAGGAAGGCATCAGACTGGTTCGACTGAATCGACCGGTACGGTGGACCACGGACAGCCACAGGCCGACCTGCCGACAGCGGCATCAGTCTTGCAACCCGCTGGTCGTTGCGACCCGCTGTGGTGCTGAGGTCCCCGCTGAGCTGTGAAACCATCACGACCTACTCATGAAGGGACTTGGGATGCCTAGACAAGGGTGGACTGACCTGCAACTGAGTAGGCGGGCGTTCATTACCACCTCGGTGGCCGGCGGGGCCGGATTGGCGCTGGCCGCATGTGGACGGTCGACCACTGCCGGGCCCACCCTCGAGCAAGCCATCGCCGCTGCCGAGAAAGCCCGGTCGCACACCGGGCGGACGGTGCGCGCCGCGTTGACGCCGCAACCGGCGACGATTGACCTAGGCGGCCCGATCGCGCGCACGCTGGCCTACGGCGACGCACTGCCCGGTCCGCTGATCCGTGCCAATGTCGGCGACGAAGTGGCCGTTACCGTCAAAAACCGGCTCGGCGGTCCGACCTCGGTGCATTGGCATGGCGTCGCGTTGCGCAACGACATGGACGGCGTCTTTCCGGCAACCCCGAATATCGCCGCTAACAGCGATTTCACCTACCGGTTCTCGTCGCCTCACCCGGGCACCTATTGGGCTCACCCCCACGTGGGCCTGCAGGCCGACTATGGGCTTTATCTGCCGGTGATCATCGACGACCCCACCGACGCGGGCAAGTACGACGCCGAATGGATCGTGGTCCTCGACGATTGGACCGACGGAATCGGCAAAAATCCCCAACAGGTCTATGACGAGCTGAAGGCAACCCACATGCCCGCCCCATCGCCCGGTCAGCAGGAGATGCCTGGAATGACTGCCGTGGGTTCTAGCGCCCTGCTCGGCGGGGACTCTGGCGACGTCGACTACCCGTACTACCTGGTCAACGGACGGATCCCGGCGGCGCCGACCACGTTCGACGCCAGACCCGGCCAGCGCATCCGCATCCGGATCATCAACGTCGGCGCCGACACCGCCTTCCGGGTGGCCCTGGCAGGCCACGTGATGACGGTCACCCACACCGACGGTTATCCGGTTGTGCCCACCGATGTCGACGCACTGCTGCTCGGCATGGCCGAACGCTACGACGTCACGGTCACGGTAAAAGACGGAGTATTTCCGCTTGTCGCCGTACCCGAAGGCAAAAAAGCCCAGGCCGGGCGCGCCCTGCTGAGAACCGCGGCCGGTACCCCACCGGACGTCAGCTTTCAACCAGCCGAACTCAACGGCCGGGTCGGCACCGTCGAGATGTTCACCGCCACCCCGGCTGCCAGCTTGGGATCGTCGCAATCCGAGGTCAACCTTGCCCTGGAGCTGACCGGTTCAATGATGAAGTACGACTGGGGGATCAACGGCAAGCTTTACCCGGACAGCCCGCCAGTGACGGTCAAACAGGGACAACGCGCCACCTTGACCTTCACCAACTCCACCATGATGTACCACCCCATGCACCTGCACGGCCACACCTTTCAGCTCATCAAACCCGACGGCAGCCTGGGTGCACGCAAAGACACCGTCAACGTGCTGCCCCATCAGAAACTCGATGTTGTGCTGATCGCCGACAACCCCGGTACCTGGATGATCCACTGCCACAACGCCTACCACCAGGAAGCCGGTATGATGACCACCCTCAGATACACCGCCTACACGACATGACGGCGCTGATGGACGCCCGGCGCCGGTTGTGGCATCGGGAAAGTCTTGTCGATGCGAGCGGCTGATCTTCGCGCGCTGTCTTTGCGGCTAGCCAGGTAACACATCACAGCGAGCCCAAGATGGTCTGCATGCTGTTGATCTCGTGCTGCTGATTGGTGACGACCGAGTTTGCTAGCGTTAGAGCCGGCGAGTATTGACCGGACTTGATTTCGTTCTGGGCCATGGTTATTGCGCCCTGATGGTGCTTGATCATTTGGCTTAGGAAAAGCTTGCTGGCGTCAACGCCCTGTGCGTTCTGCAGGGCCTGCATGTCCTGTTCGGACATCATCCCGTCCATTCCGCTCATTCCGGGCATGCCGCTGCGGCTTGGCATCTCGGGCGTCGTAGTCTCGTTACCGCCAGGCATCGTCGTCGGCTGCCCCCACTGGTTCAGCCAGGTCTGCATCTGCTGGATCTCCGGTGCCTGGGCTGCCTTGATCTGGTTGGCTAGGTCGATCACCCGAGGATCGATGCCCGGCTTGTTAAGGATGAGGTCGCTCATTTGGATGGCTTGTTGGTGATGAGCAATCATGCGCTGGGCGAACATGACGTCTTCGCCGTTGTGTGCCTGCGTTCCCGCTGGCGAACTCGATGCGCCCGGGGAAGAGGCGGCCACCGACGTGCGCGAGGCAGCCTCATTGCCTGAGCCGCCACACGCGGTCAACGCAAGTTGCACTGCGATTGCAGCTGCGGTGGTGGTCAGTGATCGACTTCGTATCACAACGACTTCCTTTCAACAATCACACGCAAACTGGTTTTCGTGTACCCGATACGGGTAGACCGTAACAGGTTAAGGGCGCGTAACTGCTGGGCCCCGAAGGAGGTCCACGATGAAACGGCACGCTAATACCGCTCGTCGAGACGATCACCACCTCGGCAGGATGACCATGTATTCGTGGGGCTACGAAGTGCTGACCAACGCCTGGTACTTCGGTCAGCGCGCCCGGATATGGGACCAACTCGTCGCTGATTGGCGCTCGACGAGGCGGGAGGTACTCGACATTGGCTGCGGTACTGGTTATTTCGCTCGTCGGATCGCCCCTGTGGTAGGTCCGGCGGGCGCCGTAGTCGGGATCGGTCCCTCACCGGCGGCGCTCGATTATGCAGCAAGGCGTACCCCGCCGAACTGTCATTCCAAGCCGCAGCTGCCGAAGACCTTCCCTTCGCGGACGCTTCGTTCGACTTGGCGGTGTCCAGTTTGACCTTCCACCACATTGGGACTGACCATCGTCTCGACGCCATCCGTGAGATGTTTCGAGTGTTACGGTCGGGCGGCCGGATATGTATTGCCGACGTCCGCCCCCCAAGAAGTCAGATACTGGAGCGAATTATCGCCACCGCGCACGGTCAAGCTAAGGTGCACAACATCTTTGACCAACTCCGAGCGATGGCCATCGCGACCGGGTTTGCCGTCACCGGGACCGGGAATGTGTCGCGACTTTGCTACATCACGGCAGAACGGCCCCCTGATCGGTCACCGGCATAGCGACCAAGAACACCGAACTGTAGTTTCGAACAAGGTCGCAGTGCTCACAGTTCTACAGTGATATCGAAAAGACATGCTGCACAACCACTCTGGCCAATTACAGCAATACACCGGAATTACCCGTCATTCAGGTTCGCACCAATCTAGCTGTCAGCTAAGCGATCGGACGGACTCGCGGCATGCCACTGCGCAACGACGACCTACTCTCAAGACTCCACCGGCGGCAGGTGTTGCAGGACAGCCGTGGTTAGGTTGACGTCATAGCCAGTGCGCCGCGACACGACAGGACCGGTGGCTTCGCAGACGTTCGCGCCACCGAAGTCTGTGCGCGGCTTTTTCTCAACTGGCCGACCGGATTCTCACTGATGCTCGCTTACTCTGCGCCGCTACCATAGGACATCCGTCCGAACCGCATACAGCAACACACTTTTCGGCACTATAGACGCTGGGTTTGGGCGTCTGTTAGTACGGGTGCGGCATGAATCTGCGCAGCCGCAGGCTGTTGCTGACAACGAACAGCGACGAAAAGGCCATTGCGCCACCTGCCAGCATGGGATTGAGCAGCCCGGCCGCCGCCAACGGCAGGGCGGCAACATTGTAAGCAAACGCCCAAAACAGGTTGGTCTTGATCGTGGCTAACGTCTTGCGGGAGAGCCGTATTGCGTCGGCCGCTACGCGCAGGTCACCGCGTACCAGCGTCAAGTCGCTGGCCTCGATGGCGACGTCGGTGCCGGTGCCCATCGCCAGCCCGAGGTCTGCCTGCGCCAGGGCGGCCGCGTCGTTGACGCCGTCACCCACCATGGCAACGACTTTGCCCTCGGCCTGTAACCGCTTGACGGTTGCGACTTTGTCGTGGGGCAAAACCTCGGCGATGACCTCGTCGATACCCACTTGGCCGGCGATGGTGGCGGCCGCGGCCCGGTTGTCGCCGGTGAGCATGATGGGGGTCAAACCCAGCGCGCGCAGTGCGGTGACCGCCTCGGCCGAGGTCGGTTTGACCGCATCGGCCACCACGAGCACCCCACGCGGTCGGCCGTCCCAGCCGACCGCGACCGCTGTTTTGCCTTCGGATTCGGCGCGGCGCATCGACCGCGTCAGATCAGTTGGTAACTGTTGCGACCAGTCGGCCAGTAGCCGCTGCCGGCCTACTATCACCGCGTGGCCGTCGACCATGCCCTGCACACCGAGTCCCTCCAGGTTGGCGAAATCCAGCACGGCCGGCAGATCACCGAGCTTGTCGCGTGCGCCCTTGGCGATCGCCCTGGCGATCGGATGCTCGGAGGAGTCTTCGAGTGCGCCGGCCAACCGCAGCACCTGCTCGGGCTGCTCACCGTCGGCGGCGATCACCTCGAGCAGCGTCATCGTGCCGGTGGTGATGGTGCCGGTTTTATCGAGCACGATCGTGTCGACTTTCCGGGTCGATTCGAGCACTTCGGGTCCCTTGATCAATATTCCGAGCTGGGCCCCGCGCCCGGTGCCCACCATCAACGCGGTCGGTGTGGCCAGACCCAGAGCGCACGGGCAGGCGATGATCAGCACCGCGACGGCCGCCGCGACAGCCGCCGAGGTCGTTCCACCGGTACCGACCCAGAACCCGAGCGTCGCCAAGGACAGGCCGATGACGATCGGCACAAAGGTGGCGGAGATCTTGTCGGCCAGCCGCTGCGCCGGCGCCTTGCCGGTTTGGGCGTCCTCGACGAGCTTTGCCATTTGCGCCAGCTGGGTATCCGCACCGATCCGATTCGCCCGCACCGCGATTCGGCCACCAACGTTGACCGTGGCCCCGACCACCGGGTCACCGGGGCCGACTTCGACCAGCACCGATTCCCCCGTCAGCATCGACGCGTCCACCGCCGAGGAGCCCTCGATCACCACGCCGTCGGTGGCGATCTTTTCGCCGGGGCGCACCACAAACTCGTCATCGATGCCGAGCTGGTCGATCGGTATGCGTTGCTCTGCACCATTTCTGCGCACCGCGACATCCTTGACGCCAAGCTCGAGCAGCGCACGCAGCGCGGCGCCGGCCCGCCGCTTCGCGCGTGCCTCGAAGTACCGACCGGCAAGCATGAACGTCGTGACCCCGGCGGCGGCTTCCAAATAGATGTTGCCGGTAGCGTCGCTGCGGCTGATGGCCCACTCGAACACGTGTTTCATGCCGGCCGTACCGGCGGTGCCCCAGAACAGCGCGTAGACCGACCAACCCAGCGCGGCGATCGTGCCCATCGAGATCAGCGTGTCCATGGTGGCGGTGCGATGCCGCAGAGTGGCCCACGCGGCCGTGTGGAACGGCAGCCCGCCCCACACCACCACCGGCGCGGCCAGCGTAAGCGACAGCCACTGCCAGTTGGCGAACTGCAGTGCGGGAATCATGGCCATCGCGATCACCGGAACGGTCAGTACCAGGGAAAGCAGCAGCCGCTGCCGCAGCGACGCGGTCGGATCCTGCTCCGCCGAAGCAGCCACCTCACTGTCGGCGACGGGTGCGCTCGGCTTGGGCAGCGCCGCCGCGTAGCCCGCCTGCTCCACCGTGGCCACCAACTGCTCGGGCGACACATCTCCGAAGTAATCGACACTGGCCTTCTCGGTGGCAAAGTTAACCGACGCGCTGACCCCATCGAGCTTGTTGAGCTTCTTTTCGATTCGGGCCGCGCACGACGCACACGTCATCCCGCCGATCTGCAGCTCAACATGCCGAGCTGGTTGTGTGGCGGCGTCCATGGTCAATCCTCCCCAGATCGGCGCTCTTAGCCGGCGAGCTGGTAGCCAGCCTCTTCGACGGCGTTCCTAATCGCATCGGGGTCAATCGGGCGGTCGCTGTCGATGGCCACCGCGCCACGTGCCAGATCGACGTCCACAGCTGCGACACCGGCAATATTGCCGATCTCCTCGCGCACTGATAACGCGCAGTGACCGCAGGTCATTCCGGTGACGGTGACGGTCACGGTGCTCATGTCGATCTCCCATCCGTATGCAGTGGGGTGTCCTCCGTTGAGGTCTACCATACCCCTCCACGGTATGTAACGGGGTGGTGGGCCATCGTAAACCGACTCATCTGTTCGGCCCGCCGGGCCGTCTTATCGCGTCAGCATGGTCAGCGCGATGGCGACCCACCCGACGCTGCTCGAGGTGAAACAGGACAGTCGCCAGAACACGGTAGACCGGCGGCGGACTGCCGAAATCGACGCGCGGAAAGGTAGGGGAGAAACGTGAGCGGCTGCCAGCAGGCGCCGGCCACAACAGAGTCACCATCTCATGTGGAACATCGCGTATGGCGACAACCGACTGCGACCAGGTCACCCGCGAAGAGCAGGCCGCCGAGGTCAATCGTCGCCGGTTGAGCATGGCACGTTGTTCGCCGATATCCCGTTTCGCGGCGCACCTTTTGTGATGTTGCCGATGCCTGACCCCACTACCGGTTCGGGGTATACAATCGTGACGTGGATGCGCGGTCGACGGTGTCATGCCCGCCGCCAGTGTATGGGGCGAGTGGGCTGGTGCCGATCGTCCGGGGGCTTGCCGAGGCGACCGGCGGTGGCGCTGCGCTTTTGTTTGGGCGCTTGTCGGCTTCCGGCGGCGTGACGCGGCAAGGGTCCGCAAACGCGAGGCGGCCTTGGTTGCGATCGGTGATCGTCGTCGCGGCTGTGGTGTGGGCGCTGGTGGCTGTGGGGGCTCACGGATTGTTGGCGGAAAAGCACCACGCTGCCCACGCACCGCATCCGCTGCTGGCCTCGCTGGGCGCTGAGTTCGCGGTCAATATCGATCATGCGCATCTGGTCGACGGGTCGGCGTCGTCGCACCATCCTGAACAGTCCGCCACCGCGGTTTTGCCGCGGTCGGCCACCGCTTGGGTTGCGCTAGGTGTGGTAGCGGCGGTGTTCACCGTTACCGCTGTGCTCGGCAGCGTTATGGTGCTGGCCGGGCGGGGTCCGCCTGGTTGGCTGACCCCTGTTGTTACGGGTCGACATCGGTTGACCCAGTTCTGCCGCGCTCGTCGCTGAGCGGTCAGCGTCAGGCCGTTGTGCCTTTGGCACCGATGGCCGGTGGCTGCTGGCTTTTATTAGTTGCCACGCCCTGTTTGGCGGGCATGCTCAAGCGAGGATCACATGACTTCTGTCCCTTCTATCGACACCCTGCCCGGCGGGTGGGAACACTCCCGTTGCCGGCCTCCCGCCCCCGACAGGTTTCGCCGCACCCCGCAGCAGTGCCGCCACGCGCCCGAGCGGTATCGCCGCGTAGGTGCGATGGTCGGTAACACTCCGGTGCTACGGATTTCAGAACCGTTCGCCACTGGCGACCGCGGCTTTTGGGCCAAACTCGAAGGGGCCAACCCCGGAGGCATGAAAGACCGCCCCGCCATGCACATGGTGGAACGCGCCCGATTGCGGGGCGAGCTGCTGCCCGGCGCCCGCATTGTCGAATCCACCAGCGGCACTTTGGGTTTGGGATTGGCGTTGGCGGGTATGGTGTATCGCCATCCGGTCACCCTGGTTACCGACCCCGGGATGGAGCCGATCATCCAGCACATGCTCCGCGCTTACGGGGCGCAGGTGGATTTGGTGACCGAACCGCATCCGGTGGGGGGGTGGCAGCTTGCGCGCAAAGACCGCATCGCAGAATTGCTCGCCGACGAGCCCGACGCGTGGTCCCCCG
The DNA here is from genome assembly GCF_059812225.1 of Mycobacterium sp. NGS66. Classification (NCBI taxonomy): domain Bacteria; kingdom Bacillati; phylum Actinomycetota; class Actinomycetes; order Mycobacteriales; family Mycobacteriaceae; genus Mycobacterium; species Mycobacterium sp. NGS66. The sequence continues at coordinate 220,585 of NZ_JCALCG010000009.1, forward strand.
ACCAGTACAACAACCCGGACAACGTCGACGCGTATCGACCCCTGGCCTTAGAGCTGCTCGACCAACTCGGCGACATTGATGTGTTGGTGTGCTCGGTGGGTACCGGCGGCCACTCGGCCGGGGTGGCCCGGGTGCTGCGCCAATACAACTCTGAGCTGCAGTTGATCGGCGTGGACACCATTGGCTCGACGATCTTCGGACAACCCGCCACCTCACGGCTGATGCGCGGCCTAGGCTCCAGCATCTACCCTCGCAACGTCGACTACGGCGCCTTCACCGAAGTGCACTGGGTCGCCCCGGCCGAAGCGGTGTGGGCCTGCCGCACCCTGGCCGCCACCCATTACACCAGCGGCGGCTGGAGTGTGGGGGCGGTCGCGCTGGCCGCGGGCTGGGCCGCGCGGACCTACCCGCGCGGCACCAATGTCGCCGCCGTCTTTCCCGACGGCCCGCAACGCTACTTCGACACCATCTACAACGACGACTACTGCCGCCACCACGGCCTGCTCGACCAACTGCCCCCCCAGGAGCCGGCCATCATCGATGATCCGACCCAACACGTCGTGCAGTCCTGGACCCGGTGCACTGCCGTCGTCGACCCCACCACTGTGGCGCCGCACCTAGCCGCAATTCAGCACCCCGGGTCGAGGATTTCTGGTCGAAGACACGGCGGCGAAGAGCAATTCCGGCATGAGGGCAACGCCCCAATGAAGCACCAACGACTAGGTCGAACGACACCTGCGGACACTGTTGCGGCTGAGTTATGCGCTGCGAGCGCTGCGGGGAATGCAGGTGACAAGCTGACGTCACTTCCTGGGTTCGCCGCGCGCCTAAACAGTAGGCCCCTGTGATGCGACCGCGAGCAGTGCGCGATATGGGACACCGCTTATGCGCTGGGGTTGTTGCCGGGCGACCAGCCGACGCGAGTTCGAGGCGCAGTTAACGGTTGCGCCTCGTGTCGGAGCGGTCCGTGGCGGACCGATGTCTCAACAGTAGCCCTATCTAGCGCATTGAAACCAAGGCCACATTCACCTGCAGCGGGCGGCGACGCCGATGACATCCGGGGGGGAAAAGACGGGTGACCAGGAGAAAATCCCACCATAAAAGTAGTGCGACAACAAATCACAAATGAATGAACAACAGTCCAGAAAGCGCATCTACGGTCGAATTATGAGCAACATTCAGAACGGAACACAGCACATGCAATCTGCGACAACAAGCCAACCAGTGCAGCAGATCCTCTCCCGTGAGGGCGTTGCGCTGCCCGTGCTCACCCACAGCGACCTCGCCGACCTTCCCATCAGCCCCAGCGACGTGATAGAGGCTGTGCGGGGAGCGTATCTGCGGGTGGCGCAAGGCTCTTCGCGAGCCCCGGCGAAGATCATGATGCGTTCGCCATATAGAGATTCGGCGTCCTATGCGATGCCCGGCTATGACGGCGGGTTGCAAATATTAGCCTTCAAAGATTATTACATGCAAAATGACGAAGGCAAAAAAGAATACATCACCATCATCCTTTATGACGACAAGGCGGGGGTGCCTATAGCGTTTATGGACTGCACCCGAGTTACCACCCTACGAACCGCGGCCAGCACCGCGTTGATCGCCGCCGCATGTGCCCCCGCCGGGGCACGCACCGCGCTCGTGGGCGGTTCAGGTGCACAAGGCAGGGAAACCTTCCCATTCCTGCTCACCGCGCTTCCCGACGTGCAGCGGCTGCTGCTGTTCGCCACCCATCCCGACGGGATCGCGGCTGTGCGCGCTTACCTTCGCGAACAGCACCCTGACCGAGACATCGAGCTAGTGACCGACCCTAAGAAAGCCGCAGGCGAAGCCGACATCGTGGTCGCGACCTCGGCGGGCCCGGCCACCGAGGTCAAACTGCGCACCAGCTGGCTGAAACCCGGGGCGCTGTTTATCTCGGTGAACGGGACAGGGGTCCACCCGTCGTCGCTGCGCGACGCCGACTATGGGGTCGCAACCACCGCGGGTCAGCTGGCGGTCACCGGTAGGCGCTTCGCCAATGAAGATGGCTCGCTGCCGCTGGACGCCGAACTGCCCGACATCCTTGCCGGAACAGCGCCCGCCCGGCGAGACAAGACCGACCGGGTCTTCGTGTTCAACAGCGGCATGGCCATCACCGACATCCCGGTAGCGCATGCGCTGGCGACCCAGGCGATCGCGCTGGGGCGCGGACAGGAGATACGGCTGTGGAGCTAGCACACCAGCCCTTATCGGTGCCGGCGATCAAGCCGGCCTGGTTTCGACAGGTGCTAGCCGACCGTACGCTGCTAGCCGATGTGGCTCATGCGATAGGCGGACCGTTTCATGGACTGTATCCGCCCCGATTCGCCTACAACCTCAAAGCCTTCACCGATGTCATCACCTCGTCCAGGGTGGCGGGGCAAGTCTTTTTCGCCAAGAAGGCGAACAAGGCGGGTTGTTGGCTAACGGTGTGCGCCAACACGGGTGCCGGTGTCGACGTGTCCAGCGCCGAAGAGTTGATTCATGCGCTCTCGCGCGGGGTGCGCGGCTCCGACATCGTCGTCACGGGTCCGGCCAAAAGTGAGCAACTGCTCTGGCTGGCATCCCGCCACGGTTGTTTGGTCGCTGTCGACGCCCATGATGAGCTCGACCGGGTGATCGCCTTGGCCCGTCGCGGCGAGCTCGTCCGTATCCTGTTGCGGGTGCTCCCGGATGTCAACCCCGACAGCAGATTCGGCTTCGATGCGGCCGAACTGGAAATGGCGCTGAAGCGCTGCGCCCTGCAGCGGTCCCGAGTGTCAATGGAAGGGTTCTCCTTTCACCTCAACGGCTACGAGGTCACACCGCGAGCCCAGTTGGCCGACCAGTTGGTTGACCGTCTCGTCGAGGCACGAGCACAAGGGCTCGCAGCAACGTCCATTTCTATCGGCGGCGGGTTCGCGGTGAGCTACCTCGACGCCGAAACGTGGGCGCGATTCTTGCGCGACGCCGAGCAGTCCGATTTTCACGGCGGGAAGACGTTCAGCCACTTCTACCCTTATTGCCAGTCGCCAACCGGCGCAGAGATGTTGTCCGCCATCCTCTCCAACGCAACAGCCCGCGGCACAGGCACAGTCGGTGAAAAATTTGCCAGGACCAGAACCAGGCTATTGGTGGAGCCCGGGCGCGCGTTGCTGGACGGGGCCGGGTTCACCGTATTTCCCGTCCAGGGGTTCAAGCGCAGAGTCGACTACGGGATCACCACGGTCGACGGATTGAGCATGAGCCTCTCGGAGCAATGGAAGTCCAGCGAATTTCTTCCCGACCCGATGCTGTGGCCAGAACAGAGTCCCGACGCGCTCGCGCAGACACGCCCCGTCCGAACCTGCGTCGGCGGAGCAAGCTGCCTGGAATATGACATGCTGACTTGGCGCAAGGTCGTGTTGGCGCGGGAGCCGCGTCACGGCGACCTGCTGATCTACCCCAATACGGCTGGCTACCAGATGGATAAGAACGAATCCGAGTTTCACCAACGTCCGTTGCCCCCCAAGGTTGTGGTGAGCCTCGACGGCAGCAGGTGCCGCTGGCAGCTCGACGACAACGGACATCAACGGTGAGTCGGCCGCCCGTGGCTGACACGCACCGAGCGCGCCTTGCCTACCTCGTGCGTACCAGCCGGCAACTGACCGCACTGGCGGCACCGATCGCCGGTGTCCAGTTCGCCCAAGTGGCTTTGACTACCACGGATTTGGCCGTGATGGGGTTAATCGGGGTGCAGGCCATCGCCGCGGGCGGACTCGCCGCAGCCTTATACAACCTGATGCGCACCATGTGCGTGGGCGTGGTGACCGCCGTGGGAAACCTGGTCGCCGGCGCGGCCGGACGGGGCGAAACACGTTCGGGCAGCGATCAACCCGATGGGCAGGCCCAGACCGAAATACGCCAGATAACGCGGTCCGCTGTTCTGGTGGCCACCGCGGCTGCTGTGCTTCTCGGAGTTGCGCTGATCGGGTTGGGCTACGTTTTACCGCTTTTCGGGCTGAACAAGGACGTGGCGGCACTCGCGCGACCAATGATGAGCGCCCTGGCTCCCGGACTGATCCCGATGGTTTGGCTAAACGTTTTGCGCCAGTTCAGTGTCGGCATGCGCCGACCGGGTCCACTGTTAGCCGTCAGCATCGCGTCCATCGCACTGAACGCGGCATTAGACCTCGTGTTCATCTACGGTCTGCTGGGCATCCCAAAGCTTGGGCTCGCCGGAATCGGACTGGCTACAACATTGGTACAGGTGATTTCCGTTGCCGCGTTCTACCTTATCCTGCGCCGCGATGACCGCCTGGCCCCGCTACTGTCGATCGATGGCTGGAATGCGGACGCTGTGACAGCACGCAACATCGTACGCCTCGGCATCCCCATCTCCTTGACATACGGTTCAGAGGCGGGCATCACTTCCCTTGCTGCCGTGGTGATGGGGGCCTTCGGCCCAATCGCGTTGGCGGCGCACAATGTGGTAACCCAGTTGACCCGCATTGCTTTTCAGGTCAGCATCGGCCTGTCCCACGGGGCCTCAATTCTCATCAGCCGTGCCATCGGCCGAGTCGACAAAGACCATGCTCAGCAGATCGCGACCGCAGCGCTCGTGCTTGGCTGGCTCACCACGGCCTTTATCGGGCTGGTGTACGTGGCGGCGCCAAACGTCGTTTTGCGGCCATTCCTCGACAACGATCCTTCCGATTCGTCAACTATTGTGCTGGCCAAGCTCTTTCTGCTCTTTGCGATAGTTCAGCAGATCGTGGACTTCACCCAAAATATCGCCGTCGGGTTGTTACGGGGCATTGGAGACACGGCGACGGGCCTTCGGGTCACGTCGATCGGGTATTGGCTGGTTGGCTTGCCGGCGATGCTGCTGCTAGCCTTCCCGGCGCACTTGCAGGGCCCGGGAATATGGATCGGGCTGAGCACAGGCTTCCTCACCACAGCAGTGTTGCTGCTACACCGGTTTCGCCGCGACCTGCCACGGACGGTCTGACCTGCCGCAAGTGGACGCCTAAGTAGGCACAAGGAAACCCCTTGAGAGCACACGCAGTTGGACGCCGAAAACAGCTCATCTCGCTGCGTGGCCGATGACGCTGTTTTGGCCCCCCTAGCCTTTAGATGATGGGTGGGGTAGAGCGGCGCTCATCGGTGCTCTGGCCTTCGTCGGGCTACACGGCCGGCATGACCATCATCCAGGATGACGGCGATGCCCGTTGCTCTTGCCGCTGTTCGGCGCGCTCATCGACTAGTCGCAATCGCGGCAGGATCGCATGTTGCGGTCCAGCCTCACAGGTGAATTCGCCACGTGGGACGGGCTTTAGCCGCAATGTTTGAATCAGGCGACAGGGGCCGCGACGAGATCGCCCGCGTGGCAGTCGGATCCGACTGATCATCTGCGGGAAAGCTGCGTGCGGCATTGCTTTCCCGCATCGCATGCTAGCTGTGTCGTAGTCGTAGCTGGCTGGCCCACCCGTCGATGCTGTCCACCGCTACCTTGGTGAATCCGCGGGCGCGACTCTGCGTTTAACTGTTGTATGCCAGCAAGCGGCCGGGATCGGTGTTAGGCCCAGCTGGAGCCCACCGCGGTGTCGGTGTCGGCCATGTTGGCACCGGCGGTTTGGACCTTGGAGCCGTGGGCGTTGGCCTGCTCGTAGATCATTTGGAAGTTGCGTCCCAATTCGGTGATGAACTGCTGGCACGCGATCGAGCCGGCGCCGCCCCAAAAGTCGCTGGCGGCCAGCACATCACGAATGATGGCCTGGTGCTCGGCTTCCAGCGAGGCGGCCTGGGCGCGGATCACAGCGCCATGGGCGTCCACATCACCGAACTAGTAGTTGATCGTCATGTCATTCTCCCAACGAATACCGAGGGCTAGCTGCTCAGAATCTGCTGCGAGGCCTGTTCCTGCGCCTCGTAGTTGTTGGCGTCGCGGATCAGCCCGTCGCGCACCCCATGCAGCATGTTCACGATGTTGCTCAACGCCTGATTCATCTGACTCATGGTGTCGTAGGAGGTGGCCTGAGCTGTCCCATTCCAGCTGGCACCGGCAACGTTTTGTGAGGATGCCCACATGCGGCGGGCCTCGTCCTCGACGGTTTGGGCGTGCACATCGAAACGGCCCGCCATCGCCCGCATTTCGTTCGGATCGGTCATGAAACGTGTAGTCATCTCGGTATTTCCCTATCTCGGAATCATCAGTTGTGCTAATTGCTGCGGTGGTCGGCCTGACGGCTGGCCCACTGAAACAGATTGGTGCTCCTCGCTTATCGCTATCCGACGGTCGGCGAGGTTGGTACCACAGTGAGTCGGGGCATGAAGCGAGGATCAAGATCATTACCGCCGATGGTTCCAATGGTGCGCCCGGCCATAGGCGCGAGCGGCGCGCCGAGCAGGCCTCCCGGCCCGTCCGCCACTGCCGGGGCAGTGCCCACACCGGTGCCAGGCAATGCCGCTGCGGCAGGACTCATCGTCGGTGCTGCCGAGGCCCAAGTCTGCGGGACCGACAACGCCCCGACGGAGCCTGCCCGGCCCATACCCGCCGATACCGCAGCTGCGCCGAGGCCTGCTGAACCCGTCGACCCCAGCGCGCCCGCCCCGGAGCCGAGCCCGCCCGTCAGACCCGACGCGACTCCGGCCATCAGACCCGATCCCGAAGCTGCATTGACGGCGGCGGCGGCTGGCATCAGATTCTTCATCTGGTTCAGGTTCGACAGGAGTCCAGCCGATATATACCCGACCGAACTTGTCATCGACAGACCGGTACTCAGCGGGCTCAGCGACGAGCTCAGCGACGACAAAGAGGACGATGTGGACGACAGGGGCGAAGCGAGGCTCTGCAGCGCCGTGGGCACCGCGGAGGTCACCTGCGACAGTGTGGCCTGGGTGTTCGTCGCGGCCGAGGTGGCCGTGGCTTGGGCGACGGCCGCGCCCTGGGCGGCCAGCCCGGCCGGAGAGGTGGTGGGCTGCGGCGGGATGAACGGCGGCAACATCGAAGCGGCTGCCGACGAGCCGGCGTAGCCGTACATCGCGGCGGCATCCTGGGCCCACATCGCCATGTACTGCGCTTCGGTGGCCGCGATCGCCGGTGTGTTTTGCCCCAGGATGTTCGTGGCGATCAGCGACATCAACAGGCTCCGGTTGGCCGCGATCACCGGCGGGGGCACCGTCATCGCAAACGCGGTCTCGTACGCGGCCGCCGCCGCCCGGGCCTGGTTCGCCGTTTGCTCGGCCTGGGCGGCGGCGCTGTTCATCCAGGCCACATAGGGGGTGGCCCCGGCCGACATCGCGGCTGATGCCGGGCCCTGCCACGACCCGGCGGTCAACCCCGAGATCACCGACCCGTAAGCGGTGGCCGACGAACTCAATTCGGCGGCCAGCGCGTCCCAGCCTGCCGCGGCAGCTAGCATCGGCCCCGAGCCAGGACCGAGAAACATTCTGGCGGAGTTGATCTCCGGCGGTAGCACCCCGAAATCCATTTCTTCTACCTCTTTTCGCTTAACCGGTCGCGGTCGCGTTGGCGGCTTCAGTGGTGGCATAGGAAGCGGCGCTGCTTGCCAGGGTGGCCACAAACTGCTCATGAATGGCTGCGGCCTGGGCGGCCACCGCCTGATACAACTGGGCGTGCGCGGCGAATTGGGTCGCGGTCAGCGCCGACACCTCATCAGCGGCGGCGGGAACTACTCCGGTGGTCGGGGCTGCTGCGGCGATGGTTTCAGCGCTGATCGATGAGCCGATAGCCTGCAAGTTGCCGGCCGCCGACGCCAGCATTTCGGGTTGTGCCGTCACGAATGACATGGGTATTCCTTTCAGAGATGTTGTGCGGGTTGGCGATGGATTTACTTGAAGCGCTTGTTGATTCGTTTCATTCGTCGGATTCCGATGTGCTGGTGTCGACCCGTCGTTTCGGATACCGGTGTGGCAACAGGGCACGTTGCACATGATCGGGCCGCTGTTTCACCGCCCGCCTATGGTGGTTGGCCGGCGTGTATTGAAACCGGAGCCGATACACTGTGCCAGCCAAACTGACATCTAAATCCGGTGTGCTGCTGATGGATTCGACAATTTGGACGCCTGGCCACGACGCACGTGAGCCCGGGCCCCGTTTGACCCGGTGCAGGGCGGACTGATCTGCCATGCCGTCGGGCGGGATCCGTCGAGATTGGACCGGAAACGGCGCTCGCCGGTGCCGAGCGGTGAGATCCACAGCACGCACCGGTGTGTCGCCGACGACGGTGTTCGCTGGGCGATGGCTACCCGGGGCGGAGCGCTGCAAGGTGTGCCGCTTGCAGGTGCCGATGTATGGCACATGGTTGGTCATGCGAACGTCGCTTCTGCGTCGATGCCGCGATGTAGCGCGCGGCGGTTCTCATTTGGCAGCGGTAACTGGCCGTGGTGGCGTAGCACGACGGCCTGAGGCTGACCGATCAGCGACGCGCGAGACAGAACCGGGTCAAGCGATCTTGACCGGTGAGAGCGGCGACCAACGTGCGCGGAGGCCCGCGGCCCGCCGGCGGGACACCTTGCGGCAGCGAACCCGTGACAGCGACCAGGGCCACCACGAGACCGAGCTCAACCAGGGCGGTAGACCATGACGTTGGCAACACCCCGATTGTGTACGCGTGGTGGCATCCAGTTGGTGAGGCGTAACCCTGGTGGGTGTCGTCGACATTGACCGCAAACGCCTTGCCCGGTGAGGCGAGCACGGCGTGCAGTGGTTGAGGCGCGGAAGACTGGAACCAAAGCCAATTGCAGTGTGCGGCAATGGCGAGCAGCATCGCGGCTACCGTGGCGATGGCTGCCATGGTGATCACGGATCGCAACCCTGGCGGTCGTGATGCACCGTTTAGCACCACCATGCCTCGATGCCAGCCGTGTACATGGCGGGGAATACCTAAACTCGATGGGCTGACGGGTGCGGGACCGGCAACCGTGGGTTCAATGGGCCCGCTCAGACCGTCCGCCAGCGGCAAGTGAGGCTTCATATGCAGAGATCCGCTCCGCCCCATTTATACCGCATACCGGCATGGGGAACAACCAGATAGGCGCTTTGTCGAAGCGCCTCACGTGATCGACCATCGACCCCGCGCCAACTCACGTCGGTCGCGCGCGCACTGCCGCCCAGACTGAGAGCATCGAGGTCCTGGCCAGGCGTCATAGGGCTGACCACTTCCGCACCTACGCGCTCACCAACTCGTCGCGGTATTCGATGCGCTCCGGTGCGGCCTCGGGTTCTTGGCTTACCGTCTCGCCGGCTAACTGCGGACTTTCCTCCATGTCCTGGGCTACCAGATGATGGCTGCGGTCAAGATGGTGTAAGCCCACAGCTGCGATGACGCCGACGAAAACGAGTCCCCCCCAGAGGAGTTCGCCGACTCCCAGCTGTCGCGCTGCGCCTAGGGCCCAGCCGGTGGCCAGGTTGCCGACAAGGATTCCCACCCCGACGATGGTGTTGTAGAACCCGTAATGGGTGGCCACTAGCCGCCCACCGGCCAGGGCCATGACGGTGTCCATCTCGAAGGGGAAGACTGCGGCAGAACCGACTGCCAGCATGCCCGCTGACACCAGCAGCGCGGCGACGGCCGCAAAGCTTCCGAACGGGTAACTGTCCGGGATCATGACCAGCGGCAAGAACGAGGCCGCCAGGGTGGCTAGGCCGATGGTCAGGCTGCGCCCAGGGCCCCACCGTTCGGCGAACCAGCGGGTGATGCGCAGCTGTCCGGCGACCGCCACCAGTCCTGAAATGACGAAAATCCCCGCAACCAACGGTGTTTGGAAGCGCTTTGTCAGGATCGACGCCTGCAGCGGAAGGGCGAGATAGACCTGGAAAGACAACACGTAGGAGCCGATCATCGCCAGCGCAAACAGGAGAAAGGACCGGTTGGCGATGACTACTCGCCAGTCATCGAGTATCGATGTCTTCTCCGGCGCCGGATCGGCGCTGTGCTGCGGCAGGGCCAGTAACTGCGCCACCGTGAGCAGCGCAAAAATGGCTGCCGCCCCTGCCGCGGTGATGCGGAAGTCGATGGCCACCAGCATGACTCCGACCAGCGGGCCCAGCAGAATCCCGGCCTGGTAGAAGATGTTGAACACCGCGAACGCTTCGACGCGACGATCACCAGAATCGGTGGCCAGGTAGGCGCGCACCGCAGGGTTAAACAACGCGCCCGCGAAACCGGTGGCTGCCGAGGCGATCAGGACGACCGGCACCGAGTGGGCCACAACGAGTAAGGCGAAACCGCCGGTGCGGAGCAGGCAGCCGACCACGATCAACGGCTTGTAGCCGATCCGATCGGCGAGTGTGCCGCCCACGATGAACATGCCCTGCTGGGAGAAGTTGCGGACGCCCAGGACCAGCCCCACAGCCCACCCCGCCAGCCCCAGTGGGCCGGCGAGGTAGGCCGCCAGGTACGGCATCAGCATGTAGAAACCCATGTTGATGCCGAACTGGTTAATCATCAGCATCCGGCTAGGGCGGTCGAAGCTGCGGAATTGCTCAAGCAATGTCATAGCGCATCGCTCCGGTGGGGTCGACGACGGCAGTGCACCGGGTCCAGGACTGCACGACGTGTTGGGTCGGATCATCGATGATGGCCGGCTCCTGGGGGGGCAGTTGGTCGAGCAGGCCGTGGTGGCGGCAGTAGTCATCGTTGTAGATGGTGTCGAAGTAGCGTTGCGGGCCGTCGGGGAAGACCGCGGCGATGGTGGTATCGGTCGCCATGGTGCGTGCGGCCCAGCCGGCGACCAGGGCCACCGCGCCCACACTCCAGCCGCCGCTGGCGTGGTGGGTGGCCGCCAAGGCGCGCGCCGCCCAGACCGCTTCGGCCGGGGCCACCCAGTGCACCTCGTCGAACGTCGGGTAGTCGACGTTGCGGGGGTAGATGCTCGAGCCCAGCCCACGCATCAGCCGTTTGCTGGCCGGTTGCCCGAAGATGGTGGAGCCGATGGTGTCCACGCCGATGACCTGCAGGTCGGGGTTGGCCTGGCGCAGCACCCGGGCCACCCCGGCCGAATGGCCCCCGGTGCCCACCGAGCACACCAGCACGTCGATGTGCCCGAGCTGGTCGAGCAGCTCGAGCCCCAGCGGCCGGTAGGCCTCGACGTTGTCGGGGTTGCTGTACTGGTCGGGGCACCAGGCGTCGGGGTCGGCGGCCAGCAGTGCGGCGACCCGGTCTTTGCGGGCTTGTTGCCATCCGCCGACCGGGTGCGGCTCGCTGACCAGATCGACCTGGGCGCCGTAGGCGCGCAGCATGTTTTGCACGATGGGTTCCATGCCCGGGTCGGTGACCACGGTGACCGGGTGCCGATACACCATGCCGGCCAGTGCTAGCCCCAGCCCTAGTGATCCGCTGGTGGATTCCACGATGCGCGCTCCCGGGCGCAGCTCGCCGCGGGCGCGGGCGCGCTCCACCATGTGCAACGCGGGGCGGTCCTTCATGCTGCCGCCGGGGTTCAAGCCCTCAAGTTTGGCCCAAAATCCGCAGTCGGCGGTGCTCAGCGGCGCCGAGATTCGCAGCACCGGGGTGTTGCCGACCAGGCCATCAGGCTGACCGAAACTCCCGGAAACCGGTTGGCACTGACCAGCACCTTGCCGCCCGTGCACCAGGGTCAATGGCCGTGAGTTCCGCGGCCCCATGTTCTTTAAAGACTTCCAAGGCAAAACTTGGTTGTTCATTAATCGTCGCTTTCTAACGGCAGGCCGCGCGACGCGGCCGTGGACAGGACAGCGGCCACCGGCCGTCGTGACAGGGCACAAACGACCTGGCGCTGACCAATCAGCGACGAGAAAGACAGAACCGCGTCAACAGATCTTGACCGGTCAAAACAGCGGGAATCCCATCCGGGGGGCCCCGCCCCGCCAGCATCACCTGCCGGCTCAGCACACCCACAGCGGCCACCACCGCCACCACCACACCCAGGGCAGCCAAACCCGTAGCCGGCGAATTTGGCACCACGGCGCTCACAAACGCCTCATGGTGGGCGGTCGATGACCCCTTGGACAGATGCGGATGATCGACGTCAACGCTGAACTCACCGCCCAGCGATGCCGCCAAGGCATGCGGGTGAGACGCAAAAGACTCCGACCGCGCGTGCGAATGCCCGCCACCGACGAGCACCCACATCACCACCGCCGACGCGACAGCCGCGACCACGGCGACAAATCGCCACCGCGGTCGTGCGCATGTGGGGACGTACTGCACGTCCGCTCCCGCCCGTCTCATACCCCCCGAGGGTACAGTACAGGCACCAGTCTTTCTAGTCCGGCGGTTCCCATGCCGGCATCGGGTATGCCCGCTCGAGCAGATTGAACTGTTCCCCGCCTAGCAGCGGCAAAGGGCTTCTAGCCAATAGTGGTCAAACGATGCCACCAGCTCGTGTCTCGTTCTTTGAACCCTCGGAATGGATGGGGGGGTGGCGAAGTCGAATAAGGCGACTGCTCCGACGCTGCAAACCGTCGATCGATGGTGTCTCGAAGAGTACCCAGCCGGGTCAGGCGAGGGCGCTTCCGGCCTGCCATTGCGCCCAGGGCACACTCCAGTCACCGTTGTTCCGCAACGACAGTGGCGGCCCCCCCGTGTTGCGGACCTCGACGATGTCGCCTGGTTGGGAAAACCCGAAGAACCATTTGGCGTTGTCGCCGTTCAGGTTTAGACAGCCGTGGGAAGTGTCGGTGTTGCCTTGAGCCCACACGGTGCTGTCGAGTTGGTGAAGATAGATCCCGTCGGGGCTGATTCGGGTGGCGTAGTTGATGGTCTCGCGGTAGCTGAGGTGGGAATTGACGGGCAAGCCATAGGTGGACGAATCCATCACGACCGGATTGGACTTATCCATCACCGTGTACACGCCGGGTGGGGTCCAAAACGTGAGGGTTTGCCCGGCGACGGTTTGCGTGCCGCCCATGCCCATCGAGGTGGGCATGGTGCGTACCAGAACACCATTGTTGTAAACGTTGACCTGTTTCGTGTTGTCGTCGGCGATAGACACATGCGCATCACCGATGGTGAACGATGTCTGCTTGTCCTCTTGGCCGTACAGTCCGCTCCCCAACGGCGCACCGTAAATGTTGGCCGCCACGGTGATTTTCGTGCCCGCCGGGTAGTAGTGCTCTGGGCGCCAATGGGCGTTCTGGTCATCAACCCAATACCAGGAGCCGTCCACGGCCGGAGCGGTCGTCACAGCCAGTCGGCGCTGCGCGGCCGCGCGATCGACGATGGGTTCATCGAAGTGGGCGACAATGACCGTTCCCACCCCTTAGGTGCCGCCGTCGCGCAGCGCCGCACCTGACGTCGTGGTCAGCGACACCGAAGCCTGATTGCTGGGTGTCAGTGTGGTGAACTTGGACGTCCGCGACGCCAAAATTCCCGTCGGCCCGCGACTGGCCACGGTCAGGGTGTAGCTACGGCCATACCCCAACGGCACGCCGGGCTTCCACACCAGATGGTCAGGGGTCATAACACCCGGGATCGGCGTGTTTTGGTCGTTGACCATCTGCACGTCGGTCAGCGTGCCGTTGGCTGCGCTCACCGTGACCGCGCCCAGCGGGTCAACGTTCACCGCGTCGGGGCCCGGAGTGACAGTGACGGTCGCGGGCGTTTCCGCGCGCGGGACCGACGCTGCGGGCAGCGCACCACTGTGGTCATCGCCTCGCCCGATCACCACGGCCACCACGGCCATCACCATCACACTGATCACAGCGACCGCGATGAGGCTCACGCGAGTTCGTCGATCGATACCCACCAGACGCCTCCTCTCTTTTCTCACGTTCGTGGGCGCCGGCGCGCCGCGCGGTGTATGTGTGCCGCACCGACGTCGGCATCTATGTGCCGGGCAGCAACTTTTGGGTGCATGCGCGTCGCATTCCCGCTGCGATGAGCATCGTCACAGTCTGGACTGT